>CAYHWW010000019.1:10293-35958 GCA_964360145.1 uncultured Oligoflexia bacterium
TGGTTCGGCCGTTGGTGCGAGGGGTGCGGGCCGCCCCTCCCACCCCAGCCCACTCTGGTAGTGATGGGTCCACCCCCCCCGCCGGACTACGGTGCGATGCTGCAAGCACTAGCGCACTCTCGTCGCCTCACGGGTCGGCCTCCTCTCGGGCGGAAACCCCTGGAGATGCTTATAGAGCAGCCCTCCTGTACGGATCCCCAACGTATTAAAAGAGATTTCAGTGTCCGACTCTCTGCCCTGGTAAGATCAATGTAGTAAAATTGTTTATATTCAATTAGTTATACATAATTAACATAATTGCCAAAATACCAGATACAATAGGCCCATGGGCAACCCCGGCCGTCCGGCCTCCAAGGGCATCACTGAGTGGAGCGCATTTTTCGACGCCGTCGATGAAACACGGCGCGGGCGCAGCTTTCACGCCTTGAAGCGCCTCTACTATCGCAGCCGTCGCACCCGGGAGAGGGCTCTCATCAACGCCACGGCGCGGGCGTTGGCTCGGGAGCTTTCCATGGAAGAGCCCTGGTGGGCTACCCATCCCCAATATTTATCCGAGCCCTACTTTGTTTCCGGCGTGGAAAACCTCAAGGCAACTGCCCTCGTGGAAAGCCCCCTGCCGTTTCGGCAGAACAATGTTTTTGTTTTGGATAATTTTCTGAAACGAGTGTGAGCATGACCCGCGATCAAATTCATACGGCATTTCAACGGCTCAATGAAGAGCTTCGGAATCAGGGCATACGTGGGGAGATCGGAGTGGTCGGCGGTGCTGCCATGGTTCTTGCGTTCAATGCGAGGGAGGCGACCAAAGATGTCGGCGCTGTTTTTGAGCCCTCGATCAAAATTCGTGAAATCGCCAAGGCGGTTTCTGCGGAGCTAGGTCTTCCCCCAGGCTGGATCAATGATGCCGTGAAGGATTTCATGTCTGCTCCACCGGAGCAGAGGCAGGTCTTGCTAGACCTCTCTCATCTCTCCGTATGGATGCCGCCTGCCCAGTATCTTCTTGCCATGAAGGCCATCAGTGCCCGCTATGACAGCAATGACGCCGCGGACCTGAGAACTCTCATCACTCATCTCAAGATCAAGAGCGTCGAGCAAGTTTTCGAGCTCATCGAGCACTACTATCCGCGTAAGCTCATTCCCGCCAAGACTCAGTTCTTTTTGGAGGAGCTGTTTGAGGGCTAGCGACCAGCAGGGGTCGTTCCCCTACATGAGATACGGCGTGACGAGGATCACTTCCAGCATCTTCACGTCGCGCAGAGCTCCGGTGGTCGGGGTTTCCACCTGACGGCGCACTTCCCGGGTTTGGAGGTAGCAAATGCCCGTAGCCTCTGTTTTTGTTTCGCCGAAGATGTCGGTGACAACACGGGCGCAGACGAGGGTTTCGTGGCCGGGGAGGGAGAGCTCCACGGTGCGGTCGGTGGCGTTGTAAACCAGGGGGGGCAGCTGCTCTGGCAGCTGGAATTTGCTATTCAGAATTTGGACTTGGACGGGGCCGTCATTGTCGCGTTCTTCCACGGCATTCAGCTCGATCCAGGCGAGGCCCTTTTCAGGGCGATCGGTGTTGGCATTGAAGGTGGCGCTGATCTCAACGGCGTCAGTGTGACTCGGCATGTTTGTACGATAAACCACGGCGCTTCCAGCGAAGGAGGTCGTAGCGGTTAGCGCAAGAGCAGCAAGGCAGAATGGACGAATCATACGGACTCCCTGTTTGAGGTGGCTGTTAGGGGAGGCAGATAGCAACTTATGGCACGCAGCGCCAGTGGGTTTGCGGGATTTTCACATTTCTAACAGAACCCTGACCTGAACCTGAAGGCTCACCACTTTGTGGCAGCGGCCTTCAGTGCGGGATGGGACACGATGAGGTGCCACACGACGCCCTGGAATGCTTCAGCATGGGGGGTCACGGTGTCGCCGCTCATTGTTGGTACAATGACTACGGCATCCGCGACTTTGGCGGTGTAGCCGCCGTCGCGGCCCACGATGCCCAGCACTTTGGCGCCCACGTCTTTGGCGAGCTTCACCGCGTTGACGATGTTCACACTCACCTGTTTTTCCAGATTGCCGCCACCCACGGAAAACACGAACACCGCGTCTTTGGCGCCCAGGCGGCTGACCTTGAGCCACTCTGAGAATGACGTATCCCAGCCCTCGTCGTTCACCCGGGCGGTGAGCTCGCTGACGTTGTCAGTGGGGGTATAGGTTTCCATGGCGCAGAGTTTTCTGAAGTCGTTGACCGCATGGGTGCAGTTGCCGGCGCTGCCGCCGACGCCCAGCATGAAGAGGCGTCCGCCCTGGGAGCGGATGCTGGCGAGGATTTCCGTCATGCGCTGGATGGCGCTTTGGTCCAGTTTGGCGCAGATTTGTGCAGCTTCACTGAGGTAGCGTTCGATGAATTCTTTGCCGTTCATACGATGAGCTTAGTCCCTTCAAAATCAAAACGGAAGTCCACTTCCGGTAGGCCCATTTCCCGCATGGTTTTCCGCAGGCGGCCCTTGTCTTCGGTGTAGAACATTAAAAAACCGCCGCCCCCGGCGCCGATGACCTTGCCGCCCAGGGCGCCTGCATCGAGGCCCGCCTGATACCAGCGATCGATGTCGCCATTGCTCATGCCCGCGGTACGCCTCTTTTTGTGTTCCCAGTGTTCATGCATCAAACGACCGAATTGCGGTAAATCACCGCGCTCGAGTGCGTCGCAGGAGCGCAGGCCCATATCTTTCACGGCGTGCAGATTCTCGATCATGGTCTTGTCGTTTGCGCGGGACTTGCTGTCCTGGTCTTTCAGGATGTCGCCTGCAACATGATAAAACCCAGTGGAGAAGAGCAGCAGGTTGTCTTCCAGGTGAGAGAGGGTCTCATCGGTGACGCGCAGAGGACGCGCTTCAACGCTGCCATCTTTATTGAAGGTAAAGCAGGTCACACCGCCGTAGGCCGCGATGTATTGATCTTGTTTACCAATGGGCTCTTTCAAGAGATCAAGCTCGATGTGGCAGGCCATCTCAGCCAATTCCCGGGCGTGAATGAATTGCTTTTTGAATTTATGGATGACCTTCAGGAGGCAGGTGGTGAAGCTGCCTGAAGAACCCAGGCCCGTGCCCGCGGGCAGGTCCGCCATGCTGGTGATTTCGATGCTGGCGTCATTGATTTCACAGAGTTTGAGCGCTTCCCGGATGATGGGGTGGCGGATCTCGGCCACGGTTTTCGGGGTTTCAATCTGCGAGTAGCGGATGAGCATCTCTTTGCGAGGAGTTCGGTGCATGGAGATGCACACGTACTTATCGATGGCCGCGGCGATGAGGAAGCCGCCGTGCTGTTGATAGTAGGAAGGGAGGTCCGTGCCTCCGCCGCCGAGGGTAATGCGCAGTGGGCTTCTGCCGATGATCATACTGGCGCGAATCACACCGGAAATGGGGCTTCCGGGCAAGAAAGAAGTGGTTTGATCCTTATTTATTGCTGCATAGGGTTAAATGTTGTACCCGGGGCCGGGGAGTACTTATGAAGTTTTTGAATGCAGCTGTTTTGCTAGTGACCTTATTCTGCGCCCAAGCGCCCTTGGTGGCTCAGGCCTCTCGGGAGTCTGAGAACGCCGCCTGCATGGCCGCACTAGATGGCCGCATCACCCCCGGGTTGGCTGAAGTGCTTCAGGGCGATGGGCGGCGTAACGCTACGGTCTATGTGCTGCTCGATGTGAGCGCCGCTCAAGATAAAGAGGCCGTTGCAGCCCGGATTATCGGTGGTGCAAAAAAAGTGGCTGATAACCGCGGCCTGCGAGCCAGCTCTCCGCCGACTCTCTGGCACCTCGACCGTGGCGTCGCCTTCATTGAAGTCACGGGCACCATCGCCAAACTACGTAAGCTCTTAGCCAGGGCTTTTTACTTCCATTCTGCGCTTTGGGTGGGCCTTACCCACAGCCGTGTCATCGCCGTGCACCATCGTCTTGATATGCACGTTCAGCCGACAGTTCCCGCCACTGCGGAACAAGTGACCTCCGTCAGCGCCGATCTCAGTGCATGGTTGAACTCTGGCAATTCCAGCAATGCGGGTGAGATCCGCTCGATTCGCGCAACAGTAAAGAGAGGCCTCTCCGAGGGAGCTCGCGAAAACCTCATCACCGACCTCAATAGTATTTTTGGTGAAGGAAAATACCGCATTACCCTCGGCGGCCTTTTCCTCACCCTGCTTCTCGTAGATGGAACCCGCGTGCAAATTGAAGAAGTCACGGGCATGAGCCAAATGGGCCATGTGGAATTCACTGAGACGGCTGCTTCTACTACCGCTGAGGCGACCCGCATCAGCCCCGAGCTCCAAGCGTGGTTGGACGCAGGCAATGACAGCAACGCCAGCGAGATCGGGAACTTCCAAGCAGCATTGCAATCCCCCAGCACGGACGCTGATCGTGTCGCCCTCAATCAGTCTTTGGATGGCATCTTTGGCCAGGGGCATTATCGCATGATTCAGGTTGGTCACGCTCGGCGCACGCTCCTCGCGAGCGGTACCCGCGCCCAGGCCCGCACGCTCATCGCTCTGACAGGGGTGGCAAACGTCGATTTTGCCCGCCCGTCGACGGCGGCGCTGCCCTCACTGGAGGAGTTGGAAGTCGAGTTTGCCGCAGGCGCCGCCATTGCACCCACGGACGACGCCCTCATCGAGCCCATTCCCGGCGCCGCCATGAGCTGGGGCGGCGTGGTGCCCGATACGGCGAAGTTTGATGCAGAGCTCTCCATCGCCATGTCCCGCCATGCTGGCGAGACTGCGGCCGACATCGAGCGTCGGGCACAAGAAGAGTTGCACATCGTCTTTACCGCCAAAGGCATGACCATCGTGCCCATCGTCGTGGAAGGCATGACCGTCACCCGTCGGAACAGTTTCCGCACATCCGCCATGGCTACCCGCGTGGCCATCGCCCGCTTGTCCCAACTGCCTTCCGTCGCGAGCATTATGCTCAATACGCAGTCAACGCCCGCTGCCCGCCCGTCGACGGCGGCGCTGCCCTCACTGGAGGAGTTGGAAGCCGAGTTCGCCATCACCGCCGCGTTCCGCGCCGCCATTGCACCGCCTGTGGCCCAAGTGGACCCGGTGCTTCTCTCCCAGATCGCGGCCGGTGGCACCGTGGCCGCACTCTTCACCCTGCGTGATGACCTGAGCGGCTTGAGTGGTGAAAGCTTTGCCCGCGCCCCCGCTGAGAGCCCTTCCAATCGTGCGGAACGCTTGGAATACTTCAGAAACCTCGCCCGTGAGGGTTACGCACCTCTGCTCACCTTGGTTGATGCAGCCCGGGCTGCTGGAGCCACGGTGGAGACCAATCTGTTGGAAGGCATCGGCGTCCTCGTCGTTGTTGGCCCCGCTGACCTCATCCGTCAGCTCATCAGCCACCCTAACGTGGGTACTGCTGCCGCCAACGGCGAAGTCTTTGCCGATGACTCCGCTGCGACAGCCACGGTATCTAGCGCCGTGTCCGCGGCAACCCCACCCACCGCTCCTGTGGTGGTCCCTGGTGTTCCGACGGCAAGTACGGACCTCTTGTTCACAGAGCCCAACTTCTCCAGTTTTGATGCAAATATGCGCACTGCTTGGAATGATCTGGATTATTATCGTCGCTTCCTCCCTGCCACGCTCACGCTCGACAACGTCACCAGCCCTGATGCCACCCGTGACCGACTTGCTGAATTCGGATTTGACGTCGGTGCCATCACGACGGTTGGGAATGGCTTGAGCGTTTTTGTGAGGGGCTCCCGCCCTGCGTTCATCCGCGCATCCCGCCATCTGCAGGTCGCACTCATCGCCGCAGAGAGACATTTTCCTATTGAGACCATGATGTGGGGTGGTGAAGCCCCCGTTGCCAGAAAGCTTGACCTGAGGTTGCAGGAAGCCATTTCCCACAGCCCCGGAGTCTACCCATACCCACAGGCCTCAGTGATGACTCGCATCGTCGTGGAGGTGCCCGCAGCTGAGTTTAATGAGGTGGACCCTGAGGCCATTTTGGCAGGTAGGGCCGTGCTGAAGAGCAGGAACGGCAACCGTTTCATCGTCATGGCATTCCCCGAAGACATCGTACGCATGTCCCAGCTTTCGTTGGTCGGCAGCATGAGCTTCGACCGCCCCTGAGCGCGCCCGCATTCCTCAAAAAACAGGAATGCCGTCACGATCTGGATCATATGTTGCTGGCATTCCTGTTTTTTGAGGAATGCGGGAGGAGCCTCAGCGCCACAGTTTATTATCCAGCACCAGCGCCGTGATGAGCGCCCGTGGCGTCACGTCGAAGGCCGGGTTGAACACTGGCGCTTCCCGGGGCGCCCAATCCCGGCGCACCTCGGCGGCGTCCCGCTCTTCGATGGGGATGTCGCGCCCCGTGGCGCATTTCAAGTCCATGGTGGTGCTGGGCGCCACGATGTAAAACGGGATCTTGTGGTGCTTGCACAGCACCGCCACGCCATAGGTGCCGATCTTATTGGCCGCATCGCCGTTGACCGCCACCCTGTCCGCGCCGGTGAAGGCCTTTTGCACCCGGCCGTCCCGCATGACCACCGCGGCCATGTTGTCGCTGATGAGGGTGTAGGGGATGCCGGTCTTCTCACACTCCCAGGCGGTGAGGCGCGCACCCTGGAGCAGCGGGCGCGTTTCGTCTACCCACAGGTGGATTTTCTTGCCGTTTTCATGGGCCCGGCGAATGACGCCCAAGGCAGTGCCGATGCCCACGGTGGCAAGGCCGCCCGTATTGCAGTGGGTGAGGATGCCGTCGCCATCATCAATGAGGGGCTCCCCATGGTCAGCCATGCCCTCGCAAAGGGCCACGTCTTCATCGAAGATCTCGTAGGCCCGGGTGAGCATGATTTCAGCGGTGGGCACCGCATCCGCCGCATGGGCCGTCATGATCCGATCTATGGCATGCATCAGATTCACCGCAGTGGGGCGTGCATCGCGCAGAATGCGAGCGGCATGGCGCACTTCATCCGCGCTGCGGGGGCCATCACAACAGTATTTGGCGAGGGCCAAGGCCGCGGCCACGCCGATCAAAGGCGCGCCCCGCACAGCGAGGCGCTGGATGGCAGCCACCATATCTTCGGGCTCGCGGCATTCCAGCCACTCTTCCACATGGGGCAGCTTCGTTTGGTCTAAAACTTCCAGCCGGTCTTTGCGCAGACGCAGCCCCAGCGATTCCAGTGCACGATAGCGCCTCATCGCTGGAGGAACTCTAAAAGTTGTTTCTTCGCGGGCGGAATATGCTCTGCAGGTGTCATCACAGCGCTCTTCATGGAATGGCGCGCGGGGCTGCCGCTCACGTCGGGCAGTCCGCTGCTCAGCAATGCCCGCAAGATCTTTTGAACATCAGTAAGGCTCTTTTTGTACTGGGTGAGCACGGCCTCCAGGGTGGCATGCTGTTCCGGGTCATCGAGCCAGCAGTCGTAGTCCGTGGCCACGGCCAGCGTGACGTAGCTCAGTTGGGCTTCTCGGGCGAGCCAGGCCTCGGGCAGGTTGGTCATGCCTACGATATCGCCGCCCATCTGCCGCAGCCAGTGACTTTCCGCTTTGCTGCCAAAGCGAGGGCCCTCTACGCAGACGTAGGTTTTCCCGCGGTGGACCGTGATGCCTGCACTGCGCGCTGCCGCCGCAATGGCATCGCTGAGCACCGCGCAGGTGGGCTCCGCCGTCGAAACATGGGCCACCACACCTTCGCCGAAGTAGGTATGCTTGCGAATTCCCTTGGTCAAGTCGATGTACTGGTTCGCCATCACCAAAGAACCCGGCGAAAGCTCTTTGCGCAGGCTCCCTGTGGCCGAGACGCTGACCACCATGCGGGCGCCCGCCTCTTTGAGCGCCCAAATATTCGCACGATAGTTGATTTCGCTGGGGAGAATCCCGTGGTGTTCACCGTGGCGGGGCAAGAACGCCACGGGGCTTTGGCCCAGGCGGCCCAGAAGCAGGGGGGCGGAGGGCTGCCCAAAGGGGGTTTGCACGCTCCTGCGTTCCACGCCCTCTAGCCCCTCCAGTTGATAGAGACCTGTTCCACCGATGATACCAATCATTAAGTAAACGCGTACCCGAGGGATCACGAGTGCGCAAGCGCGGGAGCCGCGCTAAGCTCCACAGCATGCAATGCGTGATCCTCGCCGGTGGCCTTGCCACCCGCATGCGTCCCATCACTGAGGCCATTCCCAAGTCCCTGCTGCCCGTGGCGGGCAGGCCCTTCCTCCATCACCAGCTCACGCTCTTGAAGCGCCAGGGCCTCCACGATGTGCTTCTTTGCATCGGCTATCTGGGTGAGCAAATCCGCGCCTGCGCTGGCACCGGCGTGGATTGGGGCGTGAATATTGTCTACGCCGATGAGGGCAAAGAGCTGCGTGGCACCGGCGGCGCCCTCCGTAAGGCCATGGAAGAAGGGCTTCTCCAAGACTACTTTCTTGTCACCTACGGCGACTCCTACCTTCCCGTGGATTTCCGCAAAGTCTGGAAGGCGGGCTTTGATGCCGTCTCCCGTGGGGATGAAGCCCTCATGACGGTCTATCGGAATGCCGAAAAATGGGATGCAAGCAACGTGGAGGTCCGCGGGGACCGGGCCTATTACGACAAGAAAAAGGCTGACCCTGCCCGCAAGTACGAATACATCGACTATGGCCTCCTCGGCTTTCCGCGGACCTTCATCGAAAATCGCGTGGCAGCCGAGGGCCGCCAGGACCTTGCCGACTCGCTGCATCAGGCCTCCGTGGTTGGCAAGCTTGCCGCTCTTGAAGTGAAACAGCGGTTCTATGAGGTCGGCTCTCCTCAGGGCTTGAAAGACCTCGAAGAATTGATAGGTTCGGGCTCATGAACAATCTCAAGGTGAAGATCTATTCCGACGGCGCTGACAAGAAATCCATGCTCGAAATGGCGGGTAACCCCCTGATCAAGGGTCTCACGACAAATCCGTCGTTGATGAAGAAGGCGGGCGTGAGCGATTACCCCGCTTTCTGCAAAGAGATTCTGGCCTCAATCAAGGACAAGCCCATTTCCTTTGAAGTCTTCGCCGACGAATTCCACGAGATGAAGCGTCAGGCCCTTGAGATCAACTCCTGGGGCCGCAACGTCTACGTCAAAATCCCCATCACCAACTCCCATGGCGAGTCTTCCATTCCCCTCGTCAAAGAACTGACCACCAAGGGCGTGAAGCTCAACGTCACGGCGTTGCTCACCCTCGACCAAGTGTGGCAAACCTGCCTCGCCGTCAAAGGCGGCGCACCCACGGTGGTTTCCGTGTTCGCCGGCCGCATCGCTGATACCGGTGTGGACCCACGCCCTCTGATGAAAGCCGCCCGTGAAATGTGCCAGTGGTCTTCCAGCCGCGGCGATGTGGAGCTCCTCTGGGCCAGTACCCGGGAAGTCTACAATATTTGGCAGGCGGATGAGACCGGTTGCGCCATCATCACGGTTCCCTTCGATATTTTGGCCAAGCTCAAGATGGTGGGCACTGATCTCACTCAGCTCTCCCTCGATACCGTGAAGATGTTCAAGAAGGACGCGGAATCCGCGGGGTTCAAGCTCTGATGCGTCGTATTTTCGTCGTAGGTGGCGCCGGGTTCATCGGCAGCCACTTCCTTGATGCGCTGCTGGCGCGCCGGGAAACCGAGAGTGTGGCGGTCTTCGACAACTTTTCCTCAGGGCAAGAATGGCATTACGCCCATCACCGTGGCGACACACGGCTGCGCGTGGTTCGCGGCGACGTCAAAGACTTGCCAGCCCTGAAAGAGGCCATGGCCCCCGTGGGAGGCAAGCCCTACGATGCGGTGATCCACCTGGCCTCCAACCCCGACATCGCCAAGGCCATGACGGATCCCACGGTGGACTTTTGGGAGGGCACCTACCTCACCCAAAATGTCGCTGAAGCAGTGCGCACAAGCCTAGTGAAGACCGTGCTCTACGCCTCCGGCAGCGGCATCTATGGCGACGTGGGTAAGCTCGAAGCCAGCGAGCTGGGCATCCTGCGGGACGAGCAAGGCAAAGTCGTGGCATCCGATCGAGCCGATGCTCCCATTCACCCACCGGTGTCCACCTACGGCGCCAGCAAACAAGCCGGCGAAGGCATTTTTGCATCCTACGCCGCCATGTTCGATATCAGCGCCATAGCTTTCCGCTTTGGCAACGTGGTGGGTCCGCGGCAAACCCACGGCGTGGGCTATGATTTCGTGCGGCGCTTGAAGGCCGATCCGACGAAGCTCCGTGTTTTGGGCGACGGCACCCAGAGCAAGTCTTACATTTACGTTACTGACGTGGTGGCCGCCGTGCTTCTTGCTGGTGAAAAACTTGGCGGTCGCCCCGGCGCCTTCGATGTCTACAACGTGGCCACCGGCGATTACATCACCGTCAAAGAAATCGCCGATCTCGCCGTGGAAGTGGCGGGTCTCAAGCCCGGCGCCGTGAAATACGAATTCTCCGGTGGCAATCGGGGTTGGAAGGGCGACGTGCCCGTAGTGCGCCTCAACACCGCCCGCATCCAAACCCTGGGCTGGCGTTGCTCCCGCACCTCCCGCCAGGCACTGAAAGATTCCATGACGGCTATGCTTGGGGAGCTGTGATGCACATGAACGATCAACCCGACCCCGAGATTCAGCTTCTCATTCCCTCCGGCGATGATGCGTCCCTCCTGCCTGAGATCTCCATCGTAGTGCCCGCCCTCAATGAGCAGCTCACCATCGCGGAATTCATCAGCTGGTGCAAAGAAGGCCTCAAAGCCGCCGGCGCCCGGGGGGAAATCCTCATTGTCGATAGCTCCACGGACAAAACCGCCGAGATCGCGTTGGCCAACGGCGCTCGTGTCTTGAAAACCCCCAAGCGAGGTTTGGGACGCGCCTACATCGATGCGCTCCCCTATGTCCGTGGCCCCTATGTGCTCATGGGTGACTGCGACTGTACCTACGACTTCCGTCAGCTCAAGCCCTTCCATGACAAGTTCAAGGAGGGCTACGAGTACATCATGGGCTCTCGCTTCAAGGGCACCATTGAAGCCGGCTCCATGCCGCCGCTCCATCAGTATCTGGGCACGCCGGTGACCACCTGGATCTTGAACGTCATCTTCGGTTCCCACTTCAGTGACATCCACTGCGGCATGCGGGGCATCACCCGCGATGCATTTCTTCGCCTCGACCTCAAATCCCAGGCCTGGGAATACGCCTCTGAGCTGGTTCTCAAATCCGTGCGCATGGGGCTCAAGACCGCCGAAGTGCCCATTAGTTTCCTCAAAGACAAAGACGGTCGCCTCTCCCACCACAAGCGCTCTGGCTGGTGGTCGCCGTGGCATGCAGCCTGGATCAACCTGCGGGCCATGTTCGTCTATGGTGCGGACTTTTTTCTTTTGAAGCCCGGCATCTTCATTCTCGCGCTGGGGGCCGCTCTCACGCTGCCTCTAGCCTTGGGCCCCCTCACCCTGGGCCCGGTGACGTTCTCTCTCTACTGGATGCTCCTGGGCGTGTGCTTAAGCGTCCTCGGCCTCCAGTGCGTGTACATGGGCATGATCTCCCAGGTGGTGTTGGACTTTCATGGTCGCCACACCACTCGCTGGAGCCGCCTCTTCCCTTACACGCCCTCAGTGCTTGCCGCGGTGGCCACCTGCATGGCAGGTGCCGCCCTGTGCATTCCGCTAGCCTACAACTACGTGCAAAACGGCCTCAGCTTTCAAGATCGCCCTGAACCGTGGAGCCACCTTGCCGTATTGGGCCTGCTCCTCATGATTGGTGGGTTCATGCATTTCACGTTCACGCTGCTGCTCCATGCCGGCGCCATGGCGGTGAGTGATCGGCTGAAGCGCATCACCGGAAAATAAAAAGAGGGAGCCCCGTTTCCAGGACTCCCTCTCGTGTCATTGCGTTTTACTTACGTGGCTTAGAGCGAAGCGCTCAGGGACATGTTCACTGAAGTCGTGTTGATGGGCAAACTGGTGTACCAGTTCAAAAAGGGCGAGATGGAGATGTTCTTGCCGATGTTGAAGGTGGCGCCGGGTTCCAGGTCGGCGAGGGCCTTGCCGCTGTGGCTCGCATCCTTGCCGTTGCTCCAGTTGCTGACAGTGTCCCGCTGAACGATGGCTTCGTAGAGTACCCACACGCCCACGACGTCCCCGAGCTGCGCGGTGACTTGGGGGCCCGTGTAGAACTCCCACTCGGTCATGGGGTTGCCAGTGGCAGTGCCGTCAAGAGCGCTGCCGAGGCGTTGGCTGTGCATCCAGAACTTGGCGTAGTTCACGGCAGCCAGCGAGAAGATGCTCTTGCCGAACTGCAGGTTGGGGTTCAAGGACAGACGTGCTTGGCCGCGGTTGTTGTCCAGGCGGGAGCGCAGGCTGGTGGGAGCGAAGTAACGGACGTCGCCGCCGAGGGACAGTTCGTTGCCTCCCAGGTTCACAGCGCCGAGGTCGCCTTTAGCCAGCTTCACGTAGGAGTCTCTCCACTTGAAACCCTTGAGGTTGCCCGTGTTGCCGGGGTCCGTCATGAAGGTATTGAAGTAGGCGTGGCCGGAAATCTTATAGCCGGCGCCCAGGTCACGGCCGATGGAGGCATTGTGACGAATGAGCAGGGCATCTTGTGTCGTGGGATCGTTCTGGTTGGACATGCGGTCCGTGGGAGTCCAGTTGTCAGAAGGGTTTGAGAGACGGGGGCCGAAAACGTCCGCGGAATAGTTCAGGCTCACAGGGAGCTTGAAGCCTTTGCTCTCTTCCGTCTTCACTTCAGCAACGGAGGTGCTGGAAGGAGCGGCGGGCGCACTGGCAGAGGTAGTGGATTGAGCGAGGGCCAGGCTGGACCACGCAGCGGAAAGGGCGATCAGGGACCATAATTTGTGATTCTGTTTCATGTGAACTCCATAAAAGAAGTAAAAAAAACGCAATTGACGCGCAGGGTTATATCATCGCCAGAGTAACTGAGTCAATAACACGGATAAATAAAAAACACATAAATATCAGTGTATTGCGAGTTTTATTCATTTTTTAGCGTCAAAAATGAGTGAAGTAGAGCTGGCGAAGGCTGCTTCACCCCTCCGCTTACCGAGCTCGCCCCAGTAGGGCTCCAGATAGGGGGGGTACACGCTTTCAATATTGAAATGGATCCAGCGGTAACCAGAGTCACGTACGACCCCAAGGGCGCAGTGGAGGGTGCGGCAGGTTTCGAGCTTCAGCTCCCAGCGCCGCATCTCTGGCATGGTTTCGAAGTTCCGCTCTAAATAGAAATTAATTTTATCCGAGGTAAAGAGGAGTGTCTCGTCCGGCGCGGTATGGGCATTGAGCCACTTCTTCGAATCGTAGGTCCAGTGGAACTGGTCGAGGTATTTGGCCGCATCCGCGAACCAGTAGTCTCGGGGGATTTTCCAGAATACGTCCACGGGAATATTCACCAGGGCGCCCAAAGGCAGAAGGGCCAAAGCCATCACGGCGCGGCTGGTTCCTTTCAGATGAGCCGCGAAGCTCACCAGTCCCGCGGCGGCAAGAGTCAGACAGAGAATGCCGGGTGCGATGCCATAACGTCCGTCTGAAACCGGTCGCATCATGAGCATGACGAGGGCTAGCTCACAGGCGCCTGCCGCCAGTGCCGCTATCCAAGGCACCCGGGGTAGGGGAGGCAGGGGCATGAGCTTCAACCTTCGCGTCACCGTGTGCACGAGTAGTGCTGCGATGCCTGCCACGAGGATAATCTTGGGCATGGTGCGCAGATAGAGAGAGTCCCACGCCCACTGTGGCATGCGCCCATCGAGCTGAAAGCCACCGCCCCCGGCGTGGAGGTGGCCAATCCAGAACGTCGTGAGCCACCCCGGGCCGATGACTTCATCGAGATAAGGAAAGAGGGGGTTGCCCGTCCAGAGCCAATTTCGCCCCGCGAAGGGCAATGCCCCCAGCGCCGCGCCCCAGCCGTAGGACAGTGCCGCTTTACTCAGGCGCCGCCACCGTGCGGGCCAAGGCAGTCGGCTGCAGAGCACAACCACGATAACCGCTAAGGGCGTTGCCGCCACCGCGACAATGCCCAGGCTCTTCGTCGAAAATGAGCAGGCCGCGAGGAATCCCGCCCAGCCCGGGCGTCCCTCCAGGGCCGCGGCCACCGCGGCTACGGCAAACAGGGTGAGAATGAAGTCATTCTTGGCGAGACATCCAAGCCACTCCACACTGGCGAAGGAGCACGCCAGCCAGGCGAGGAAAACCCGCAACCCCGGTTTCGACTGGGACACCGGTGCCAGTTTCGCCATGAGGGCAGCCGCCAAGAGCACACACCCCACCTGCCCCCAGATCATGTGCATCCACTGTGAGTAGAGCTGAGTTGTGACAAGCGAGAACAAGCCCTTGGTACCCATGGCCAGCAGCGGCACGCCATAGATATTTTCCCAAATGCCGGTCTGGGCATAGGTGGGGTGGGTGTCCACCAAGATGATGCGGCCTAACTGTGCCCAAAGTTTGGGGGCAGCCAGATGGTAGTAGAGGGGATCGCTGTGCTGTTGGGGTACGCCGCAAGAGAAAAGCCGGGTCAAAAAATAAAGCGCTGGGAAGATGAAAAATAGGGTGTCCGCGCCCGGGCGCCAAGGGCCCCTGCCTAGGAGGGCCTTCCAGCGATCTTGATTTCGTGCAAAAAAGGCCAGGCCTGTTCCCAGCACAAGCCCTTGGGGGAGGAGGGTATAGCCATGGGGGAATGCCCCCACCGCGGACATCAGGGAGAGGGCAACCCCGAGGCCAGCGGGGAAGGCCACACCGTAAGGGAGGCGAAATCGTCGAGAGATCCAGGTTCCCCACCCCAGTAGAGCGACTGTGGTGAGGGCCGCGCAAAACAGCCCAATAAACCAGTTTGCGATCAGCATTTTGTTGGCTCGCCTCGACCCAAGAGCGCAGATTCATGGTGGCTTTTTAAAATCTTCCCTGGTACGAAATCCAGGAAATCACAATTACACACACTCCCGCAACCGTTTTGGTGCCCTTTTAGGGATCTGGGGGTGGAGGCCTAACCAAATCGAGGAAAAAATGGCAAATGTTAGCATGAAAGAACTTCTGGAAGCTGGTGTTCACTTCGGTCACCAAACCCAGCGTTGGAATCCCCGCATGAAGCCCTACGTTTTTGGCGCACGTAACGGGATCTACATCATCGATCTGCAGAAGACCGTGAACCTGGCCCGCGAAGCCTCTGATTTCGCCAAGTCCGTGGTGGCCGAGGGCAAGCGAGTGCTCTTTGCTGGTACCAAGAAGCAAGCCAAAGAAGTCATCATCGAAGAAGCCAAGCGTAGCAACCAATTCTACGTCACCAACCGCTGGTTGGGTGGCACTCTCACCAATTACCAAACCATCAAGTCTTCCATCGATCGCCTCAAGCATATCGATGGCATGAAAGAAAATGGCGAGTTCGATGCTCTTCCCAAAAAAGAGCAATCCGCCTTGAATCGTGAATTAGACAAACTGCAAAGCAACCTGGGCGGCATCAAAGACATGAAGCGCCTGCCTGGGGCCCTCTTCATCATCGATCCTGAAAAAGAACATATCGCCGTGAAGGAAGCCAATAAGCTGGGCATTCCCATCATCGCCGTGGTGGACACCAACTGCAACCCTGACAATATCGACTACGTCATCCCCGGCAACGACGATGCCATCCGCTCCATTCGCCTGTTCTGCAAAATGATAGCCGACGCTTGTTTGGCTGGCGAACACGTCTTCCAAGAGCGCATCAAGGGCGATGAGGCCCTTGCCGCCGCCCTGAGCAAAGAGGAGTCCGCCGAAGGCAAGAAGGTGTCCCGCTTCGAGGGTGACATCGATCTCCGCGGCAAAGATATCGCTGACGTGGAAGCAGCCGAAGCCGGCACCGAAGAGGCAGCTGTAGCAGCTGCGGCCGCGGCTGCTGCTGTTGCTGTTGCTGTTGCTGCGAAATCCTGAGGGTCAGACATCATGGAAATTTCCGCCAATCAGGTAAAAGAGCTTCGGGAAAAAACCGGCGCTGGCATGATGGACTGCAAAAAGGCGCTCACTGAGACCGGTGGTGACTTCGAGAAGGCCATAGAGTTCCTGCGCAAAAAGGGTCTTGCCACCGCGGCAAAGCGCGCTGGCCGCACTGCTTCCGAAGGTGCGGTTTCCGCATACATTCATGGTGAAGGCCGCATTGGCGTCCTCATCGAAGTGAATTGTGAAACCGACTTCGTGGCCCGCAACGAAGATTTCAAAAACTTCGTTCGCGATGTGGCCATGCACGTCGCCGCCGCCAACCCCCGGTGCGTGCGTCCCGAAGAGATCTCTCCCGCTCTCATCGAGAAGGAAAAAGAGATCATCCGGGCTCAAATGGCTCAAGATCCCAAGAACACCAACAAGCCGCCCCAGGTTCTCGAGAAGATCCTGGAAGGCAAGATTCAGAAGTTCGTTGATGAAGCCTGCTTGGTGAATCAACCCTTTGTGAAAAACCCTGACGTTACAGTGGGGGATTTGACCACGAGTTTGGTGGCTAAGATCGGTGAGAACATCCAAATCCGCCGATTCGTGCGCTTTAACCTGGGCGAGGGAATCGAAAAGCAATCATGAGCACTACAAAAAAGATCCTCGATTCACTGCAAGAGAAGATGAACCAGACCTTGACGGGTTTTAAAGGTACCCTGGCGAAGGTGCGCACGGGGCGCGCTTCGCCAGCATTACTGGATGCGGTGCGGGTGGATTACTACGGTACACCCACCCCATTGTCCCAGATTGCATCGGTGTCCTGTCCTGAACCTCGCCTCATCGTGATCCAGCCCTGGGAACCCAACATCATCCCTGCCGTCGAGAAGGGCATCCTCATCGCCGATTTGGGTTTGAACCCCCAGAACGACGGCAAAGTAGTGCGGGTGCCATTGCCTCCTCTGACTGAAGAGCGTCGCAAGGACCTCGTGAAAGTGATCAAGAAGCAAGGCGAGGAAGCAAAGATCGCTCTTCGCACCGAGCGCCGCCAGGCCAATGACGAACTCAAAAAGATGGAGAAAGACAAAGCCATCACCCAGGACGAACTGAAGAAGTCCGAGGAGCTGGTCCAGAAGAAGACCGACGATTTCGTCTCTGAGATCGACAAGGTTTTAGTGACCAAAGAAAAAGAAATCATGAGCGTTTAGTCCCTGGGACTGAGCGGCTAACGATGGATAATTCTGGTACACCTCGGCATATTGCGATCATTATGGACGGCAACGGTCGTTGGGCTCAGCGACGTCGTAAGCCCAGGGTGTACGGTCACGTCTGGGGCTGTCGTCGCGTCAAGGAAATCGTCCGTGAGGCGGATCGCCTCGGCGTCCAAGCGTTGACGTTGTTCACATTCTCCACGGAGAATTGGCACCGTCCCTCCGAGGAAGTGGGCGTGCTTTTCAAGCTGCTGCGCAAGTGGTTGTTGAAGGAGCAAAAAGAGCTCATGGACATGAATATCCGGGTGAAGGCCATCGGCGCCATCGATAAACTGCCCGTTGAGGCCCGGGAGATCGTTGAAGACACGGTGCGTAAGTCCGCGAACAACACCGGTCTCCAGCTTACCTTGGCCCTGTCCTACGGAGGACGAGAAGAAATCGTCACTGCGGCCCGTCGCTTAGCCCAGGAAGTGAAGCTGGGTCAGCTCTCCGCGGACGAGATTGACGAGAAACTCTTCTCCAGCCAGCTTTCCAATCCTGATGTGGGAGATCCCGACCTCTTGATCCGTACCAGCGGTGAAGTTCGCATCTCTAACTTCCTATTGTGGCAATTGGCTTATTCCGAACTCTACTTCACTGATACAATGTGGCCAGACTTCACTGCCGCTGAACTCCAGAGGGCAGTGGCCAGCTATATCGGGCGACAGCGTCGGTTCGGACTCACCTCCGAGCAGACCGCTGAGGCCGCCCTTCACCACTGAGGGTTCATTAGTGATGACCGCTGAGACGATGACGCGGGTGAAAACAGGGGTTGCCGGGGGGATTTTGTTCCTGGCGCTATTGCTGTTCGGAGGCATGTTGGGCACCGCTTTCCTTACGGTGGTCATCACGCTGGCCATGGTTTGGGAACTGTCCGAGTCTTTCTTTGTGACCCACGATGCGGCTGAAAAAAAGAAAGCCCTCCTCGGGGCGGCCTGGCTCATGATTTTCATGAACGTTTTGGCCCCAAAAAGCATGGTCGAGTGCCTCATCGTCGCTGTGATTTTTTTCTTCGCCTATTATTTGGCCACCGCCGTGCGCCATGAGTCCTCTCTCCAGGAACACTTCCAGGAGCTGCTCTACACCTGCTTCATTCTGGTTTACCCCGTGACCTTCATGGTGTTCCTACCCCTCATTCGGAACTCCGCCCATGGACTCAAGTGGACTGTTTTGTTCTTCCTTATTGTTTGGTCCGGCGACACGGGAGCTTATTTCGCGGGGCGTCGTTTTGGGGGGAGGAAATTATATCCCTTGGTGAGCCCTGGCAAAACCGTCAATGGTGCGTTGGGGGGGTTGGTGGCTGGCTTGGTAGTTTCCATCCTGTCAAAACTCATTTTCTTCAGCGAAATGGGCATACTGGCCATGTTGATGATCCCCATTGCCGTGGGAGTAGTTGCCCAAACTGGTGACCTTTGCGAATCCCTCTTGAAGCGCTCCTATCGTATAAAAGACATGAGCAAATTTTTGCCCGGTCATGGGGGATTTCTCGACCGGTTCGATGGTATTTTATTCGCTCTACCGGTGATGTACTTTTGTATGAAGGCTTTGGGTTAACTTCCCACCGAAGTCTCAGGAGCGGGAATGTTTCATTATTTGTGGTCATTCGTATTGCTGTTGACGCCCCTGGTGTTCGTGCACGAGCTCGGACACTTTCTTTTCGCCAAGCTCTTCGGTGTGCGCGTGGATGTGTTCTCCATCGGCTTCGGCCCCAAGGTCTTGAAGCGCCGACGCGGTGAAACTGAATACTGCATTTCCGCGGTTCCACTGGGGGGCTATGTGAAGCTCCTCGGACAGGACCCCACGGAGGTGGTGGAACCAGAACATCGCCACCGCACCTTCTCGTCCAAAGAGCCATGGAAGCGCTTCCTGATTTTACTGGGCGGACCCCTCTTCAATTTTCTTTTTGCAGTGGTGATTTTTGCCACTATTCTGCTCGTCGGTGAGCCCCACATGGGCACGCGGGTGGGACGGGTTCTTCCCGGGTCCCAGGCCGCCGTGGCGGGTTTTCATGCAGGCGATTTGATCACCTCGGTGGATGACCACATCGTTACCAAGCTCGAAGAGTTTCAAACGGTAGTCTCTGAATCCCCCAATAAAGAGCTCATCGTGCGGGTACGTCGAGGGCAGGATCACAGGGACATCCATGTGACGCCACAGTCCGTGGATGGTTACAGTATCTATGGGGAGCTCATGAAAATCGGTGACGTCGAGGGGCTGGAGCCCTTTGGCCGATTCCCCGTAATCGCTGTGCCCAACCTCCGTTCCGCCGCAAGCGTGGCGGGGCTGAAAACCGGCGATGTGATCATGGCCCTGAATGGTGTCGCGGTGAAGTCCTTCGAGGGGTTGGAAGACGCGGTGAGAACCGCCCTTCTTCAAAAGCCTCAAGACATGGAGCTGACTATCATCGAGCGTTCGCCGGCGGATTGGGATGTGCAGTCTGGTCAGGTGCCTGACCTTGAGAAGCTCCCCCGCAAAACAGTGCGCATTGCGGCTGAATCGCTGCAAAATCTTGGCATTCATTCTTCCGAACTCATCGTTTCAGGTCTTTTGCCGGGCTCGCCTGCGGAGAAGGCGGGCATCAAGACGGGGGATTATCTCTTCAAGGTCAATGACCACGCTGTGACGTCCTTTTCCATGTTGCGGCAGGAGATCCAAAAGACCGGTGAGAAGCGCACGCCTGCTCGTATAGTGTTGTTGCGAGAGGGGCGTCAGCAGGTGTTCTCCCTGGAGCCCGCCCAGAACGAGGTTCGTGATCCTCTGGGCCGCACAGCCAAGAGTTACGCCATTGGTGTGTACCCACTGCTCGCCGCCAGCGAGCCTGAAATGGTCATCGAGCGCATTTACAATCCATTCCGGCTGGCGGCTGAATCCTGGTCTCGAGCTCTCGACCTTTCGGCGAAGACCCTCGTGTCCATCAAGAAGCTCGCCTCCCGACAGGTGTCCATGTCCACTCTGGGGGGGCCGCTCCTCATCGGCAAGCTGGCCGGGGACTCCTTCAGCCGGGGCATCATCGCCTTCCTAAAGGCCATGGCCCTTATCAGCATCAGTCTCGCGGTTTTCAACATCCTGCCCATCCCTGTGTTGGATGGCGGCCACATCTTCTTACTCGCCATTGAGAAAGTGCGGGGCCGTCCTTTGGGCCTCAAGCAAACGGAGCTCATTCAACAGCTGGGCCTGTCCCTCATCATGCTCTTGCTGGTGGTTGTGCTCTTCAACGACTTCTCCCGGGTTGCCGCGCCCGCTCTCCAAAACGTCTTTCGATAATGATTCTGGCAGTAGATAGTTCCCATCTCAAAGCCGTAGCCGCCATTCTGGCAGTGGGGGAGGCAGGCTTTGAGTTGAGGGCTGGGCTTTCCGCTAGTACGGCGGCGGCAGCCTCCGAATCCCTTTTGCCCTTGGTTGATTCCGCCTTGGAGCGGGCCGGAATGCGCCTCGGTGATCTGAAGGCCCTCGCCTGCGGCGTGGGGCCAGGGTCCTTCACGGGGATCCGCATCGGTCTTGCCACGGTGAAAGCCCTCTCCCAGGTCTTGGGTTTGCCGCTGCTCTCGGTGTCTTCATTGCGGGCCGTGGCATTTTCCCATGACCCCAAGGGCCAGGGAGCAGCCTTGGTCAATGCCTACCAGGGGCAGGTGTTCGCCGGCTGGCCGGGGCTTGATGGCGCCTGGCAGGAAGAAGCCCTGACCGTGGAGGCATGGCATGCATTGGCGGAGGGTAGGGTCCCCCAGAACATGTCTCTGGTGGGCTCTGGTGTTGACCACTACGAAGCCCGTTTGCGTCAATTGGGATGGGGGCCTCACATGGCTCTGGGCTCCAGCTTAAGTGCGTTAGGGTTGGCTCGGGCGGTGGATGATCGCATTCGCCGTGAAGGAGCCACCTGTTTGCAAAGCTATTTGGAAGTCCAGCCCCGCTATCTGCGGCCTGCCCAGGCCACGTTGAACCTTGCGGCAAGCCTGCGAAAGGGCTGACAGGCTCGGTCTTTTGTCGGGGAGCTTCGTTGTCGTCGTCGTGGCCTCCACGCAGCGCACAGGAGTGCGCTTTGGTCGGCCACTTCCTCCTCCGCCTCGCTCGCCGACAAAATACCTTCGCTAACCTCAAATAAGAAATATGGAATACCAAATGGCTAATTTTTTCATGGGCAGGTCCTAAATGCGCGTTGGCGTGCACTGCGATTTAGAAACCTGCAACGACACTAAACTTTGGGCCTTGGATTTTTTGGAATGCGATGCCCACGAGATTCTTGCCGCTTCGAAAGCAGGCCTGGCGAAACTGAAGAAGACCCTCTCCACTCGGGGACAGGGCCTCACCCTGCTCGCAAATCACGATACGAGCCTCGACGATAAAACCATGTCGTTGATGCAGAAGCTCACCGGCGAGCTCGGCGCCGAAGCCTTCGTGCTACAAACCACCACTACCCCTCCCGTGGAATGGACGACACGCTGGAAGTCCATTGACGGCGCGCCGCCTCTCTTCGTGGACCCGGGGAAAGAGCAGCGCACCACCGACGGCGTTGCGTCGGCACTGGACCCCTTCCACTGCGAAGATCCGGCGCTCTCCGTGTACTGGCGGGTGCATGGCTGGCCGCCAAAATGGAGTTTGAAAGATCTCAGCAAACTCACACTGCTGTACTATCCGGATTGGGTCGTATTAGCCCACCCGGACCGCATGGAAGAGGCCGCGGACCTCAAGGGACGCTTGATCTAGGCTCGGTCTTTTGCCGCCTAGCTTCGTTGTCGTCGTCGCCCGCTCCACGCGGCGGGCATGAAGCCCGCCTTGGTCGCCGGGCTCCTCCTCCGCCTCGCTAGTCGGCAAAAACCCTTCGCCTAATCCTGGACTTTAGATGAGATGCCAGATGTTATATTTATTCATGCGCGACCCCTTAGGGTTCGCGAACCCTAAAAAAATGGGGTTGATTGCTTTAACACAACCAACCCCACCGCTACCAGTTCCGGGCGCCTGTTAAGGGCGCACCGAGATGCCGTTCATGATGTAATCACGTACCGGCAGCGTAATCAGAAGCGTAACGTTCTTGCTCCGTTGTCAGCCTGTCAATTTTGACGCCCAGGGTCTCGAGCTTCACGCCGGCGATCTCTTGGTCGAGAGCGGGGTCAAGGGTGTAAACATCGGGCTTCATGCTGCGACCTTCCCGGGCAATGCGGAGCATGCCTTGGAACTGGTTCGCAAAGCTCATGTCCATCACTTCGGATGGATGGCCTTCGGCGCAAGCCAGGTTCACAAGGCGACCTTGTCCGAGGACGTAGATGCGGCGACCGTCCTTTAAGGTGTGTTCTTCGTTGTTGTCCCGCACGGTGCGAACGCGGGAAGACATGGCCTTCAATTCGCCCAGGTTCAACTCGCAGTCATAGTGACCGGTGTTGCTGACCAAGGCGCCGTCCTTCATGGTTTCAAAGTGGCGCTTGGTGACGATGTCCTTCATGCCAGTTGCAGTGATGAAAATATCGCCGATCTTGGCGGCTTCATCCATGGGCATCACTTCAAAGCCATCGAGCATGGCCTTCAATGCCGCCGTGGGCTTGATTTCGGTGACAACCACCCGGGCGCCGAGGCCCCGGGCACGGGAGGCGCAGCCCTTGCCGCACTGGCCGTAGCCAGCCACCACAAAGGTTTTGCCCGCGATCATGACACTGGAGGCACGGAGAATGCCGTCCAAAGAGGATTGGCCGGTGCCGTACACATTGTCGAAGTCCCGCTTGGTCTCAGAGTCGTTCACAGCGATGACGGGGTATAAGAGAGCGCCGTCACGGGCCATGGCCCGCAGGCGTTGCACGCCGGTGGTGGTTTCTTCAGTGCCGCCAATGACGAAATGAGCGAGTTCTTTGAACTTGTTGTGCACACGGAAAATGAGATCGGCGCCATCATCGAGGGTCAGCGTGGGCTTGAAGTCCAGGGTGCGGTCGATGCACCAGTAGAACTCATCGCTATTCATGCCGTGCCAAGCATAGATGGAGGTGCCTTCGGCGGCCAGGGCAGCGGCGATGTCATCTTGGGTGGAGAGGGGGTTGCAGCCAGACCAAGAGATCTCGGCGCCCGCTGCCTTCAGAGTGCGGATCAGGACGGCGGTCTCTTTGGTGACATGCAAGCAGCCAGCGATGCGCTGGCCCTTCAATGGCAGGGTCTTTGAGTACATCTCCCGCAACTTCATAAGCACGGGCATGCGGCTCTCGGCCCACTCGATTTTCAAGCGACCTTGTTCAGCCAGTTTTTCGTTCGCGACTTTATAATTAGCCATGGATCCTCCGCGGAAGGGCGATCCATCTTAGCTAACGCTTCTCTCCGGGGCTGGCCAGGAAAAAACCGGGGCTCAAAAGTTATTTCGGCTCGGTACTCGGACAGAGCCTACGAAAGACCGAGCCTACGTTAGTGGGATTTGCGGTATGGGGTTTTCTCAACGCGACTCATAGGGCCAGTCAAACGCACAGGCAGCGCTTCGTGGTGAGACTTCTCTTGAGCAGAGAGTTTCTTGATGTCGGCATCGAAGCTGACATGCTTCACCTTCTTCACGCCGATTTCGCGAAGATCCTGGTAGATGGCGGTGTCATTGGTGATATCCCGGGAATGGGGCACTGAGGCCAGGACGGCGGGAAGCCCGGCAAGGGCAACGAGAGTGTAGGCGCGAAGCAGTTTCTTTTTCAACATAAGGAACCTCCAGGGTTCGGCCTCCCTTGAGCAAGGTTAGTGCCAGATGGGAAGGGCCTAGAATCGCCGCGGGCACTCTGCCCCTGTCTAAGACTTTGACACTGCATCAGGCTATTGACGAGGTTTGAGTTCCAGTGCCCAAAGCTCGATGCGCTCCACGCCCGCGGCGTCGTGGCCGCGCTTGCGGGCGACGCTTTGATTGAAGACGGGGTCGAGAAGCTGCTGATCCGTTATTTTGACGGACATGGCTTTCAGCTCATCGAAAAAAAGCCCCCGCCCCCCCACCAGGGGGTTGGTGGCTAAACAATAGAGACAGCCCCCGGGGGCTAGGTTTCGGATGGCAAAGTCGATAAACCGCAGGGGAAGCTCCATGCCCAGGCGGCCTCCATCCCTATGAGGAGCATTAAAGCCGGGTTCCGCCATGACCATGGGGGGGTTAAAAACCACTAAATCAGGCGGTTCGCGGGGGATTTTCCCGCCTCGCGGATCTAGCAGTTCACCAACTAGAAACTCCATGCGGGAAGCAAGGCCCTGGGCCTCCGCGGCGGCGCGGCCCATGTCGAGGGCGTTGGTGCAGGGGTCGAGGCCCTGGATGTGGGCGCCAGGCATGCTTGCCGCCAGGAAGAACCCCAATCCACCGCTGGAACAACCCAGGTCCAAGACCTGGCGGGCATGGCTCCAGCGCGGGGCTCTGTCCGCCATGAAGCACGCCAGCCTGTAGGACTCAGCGCCGAAGTGGGCGTAGCGACTGGAAGCATCGGCAAGGGGGGGCCAGCGCGAGTGAAGGACAAAGGGACTGGGCTCGCCAGAGGCAAGGGGCGCGGCGCGGCTGACGACGAAGGAGCCCCAGCGCTGCTCCAGTGTTTTTAGTAGGGCTTGAAGCGTGGCGTCAATGCCCTCGGCGGTGAGTTCGTCGGAGGGCACATCAAGGCCCAGCTGGAATCGGCGCAGCAACGCGCTGGCCGCTGTGGCGCTGACTTCCGCGGCGGCGCGATCTTTCTTCAGGCGATCCGGCGTAAGGGGCGCGGCGCTGTAACCTGAGACATCGAGTATGGAAAAAAGCTGCGTGAGGACGGTGGCTTCGTTCACAGACCCCATTGAACGCCAAGTGCGGGCCGAGATCAAGGTGGCGCACTGCGAAGTTCCGCTGAGCGGAACTTCGCAGTTAAGCCCAGGGCAGAACCTTGCTATGGTCGAGCCCCCATGGACCGCTACCTCCGCCTGCGGGGCGCCCGCACCAACAACCTCAAAAACATCAGCGTGGATATCCCGCTGAAGCGCCTCACCGTGGTCACGGGTCTCTCGGGCTCCGGCAAGTCCTCATTGGCCTTTGACACCCTCTACGCCGAGGGCAGTCGACGCTACACGGAGTCCCTCAGCACCTACATCCGCCAATTCCTCGAAAAGATGCCACGACCTGACATCGACGGCCTGGAAAACATCAGCCCCGCCATCGCCCTCGAGCAAAAAAACCACATCAACAACAGCCGCTCCACCGTGGCTACGATGAGCGAGCTCTACGATTACCTGCGGCTCCTCTTCGCCAAAGTGGGCCGCACCTACTGCTTGAAGTGCGGCAAGCCCGTCAAAAAAGATTCCCCCGTGAGCATCGGCCGCTGGCTCAAAGACACCACTGACGCCGGTCGCTTCTACGTACTGGCCCCGGTGGTCCTCCCCGCCAAAGCCACTGCCAAAGACTTCGATGCCTGGCGCAAACAACTCATGGCGGACGGCTTCGAGCGCCTCTTCGATGAAACGACCAAAGAAGTGCTGGAGCTGGCAAGCGTGGACGAACAAATCCTGCGACCGCTGAGAAAGGCGCCAGATGCGAGGCGGAGGGGCGCAGCGAGCGACCAAAGCGGGCTACTGCACGCTGCGTGGAGCCGCGAGCACCCGACAACGAAGCAGGTGGCCCTTTATCAG
>CAYHWW010000020.1:0-16683 GCA_964360145.1 uncultured Oligoflexia bacterium
GGGGTGGCTGCGGCGGTGGTGGTTTCTTGCGTGGCGGCGGCGGTGGTGGTTTCATGTCTGGCGGCGGCGGTGGTGGTTTCATGCCTGGCGGCGGCGGCGGTGGTGGCTTCATGCCCGGCGGCGGCGGTGGTGGTTTCATGCCTGGCGGCGGCGGCGGTGGTTTCATGTCCGGCGGCGGCGGCGCCGGTGGCAATGGCTCCATCTTCGGCCCCGGTGTCGCGGGCACTCCCTTCCTCGGCTCTCCCTTTCCCATGGGCGGTATGCCCGGCTTCCCTGGCCCCAACACCAATGGCGGTGGCGCGGGTTACTTCGGTCCCAGCTTCCCCGGTGGTCCCATGGGCTCCTACGGATTGCCCGCGGGTGCTGGACTCAGCGGCTACAACAACCCCATGTACGCGGGCTCCTACGGCACCAGTATGAACGGCGCCCAGGGCAGCATGTACGGAAACTCCCAGTCCATGTATCAAGCCATGTACGGTGGCACCCAAAGCGAACTCTACAGTGCCATGGCCAACGCTCGTGACGCCCAGAGCCGCACCATGCAGCTCTATATGCAGCTATCGAGCATGGGTGGCATGTCCGGTGGTTACGGCTACAGCGGCGGATATTACGGCGCACGCTATAACAATGGTGGTGGCTACGGTGGCGGTGGTTACGGCCCTCCCGCAGGTGGCACGCCCATTCCTGCGCCAGGCCCGCCCTACATCGGCCCGACGCCCAACGTGACGCCCACGCCCAGTGGCGGCACAACGATTTGAGTGGCATTGACCGCAGCGTACACCTGGTCTGAAATACTCCTATGATCCCAACCGTGCGCCTCGACCATGTGGCCATCGCTACCGCTGAGCCTGCGACGCTGAAGCGGCTCTTTGCTCTCATTGGCCTCACTGATGGAGGTACAGAGGCCGTGCCTAGCCAAGGCGTGCTTACACATTTCCAGAGGCTTGCCCCGGAAGCATCGGCCATTGAACTCCTTGAGCCCACGGACCCCCAGGGCACTGTGGCCCAGTTCATCGCCAAGAAGGGGCCTGGCATCCACCATCTCTGTTTCCGCGTGCCCGACGTGAACGCCCTCTGCGAAAAACTCCGCAAAGAGCAAATACGATTAATTTACGATGCGCCCCAGCCCGGTGCCCATGGGGCTTTGGTGAATTTCATCCACCCCGCCTCAGCTGGCGGCGTACTCATCGAGCTCTCGCAGAAGGGCTGAGAGCCGCCCACGACTTGCCAGGCTCATGGGGAGAAAGCGATAGGCGGCGCCGAAGCCATCCGCGGTGCCACCGTCGCGGACCTGCAGGGCTTCCACCATCAAGAGGCCGCCCGGCACGGGGATTTCCAGGCGGGCCCGGCGGGGGCCCCCCATGACGCGACCGAGGAGAAATACGCCGGTAACGCTGATGTCACGGGCCCGGGCGGAGCTCAGCAAATCGCCGCGGCGTTCCATGATTCCAAGCCCAAGGGCGTTCCGGCGCCCTGCCATTCTGCGTTCCATGTCCTTGGCGCAAAGCAAGAGCCCTGCCATGATGCGTTATAGCCTGATCTTTTTTATTGGCCTTAGGTTTCAGCAGTCTGGGAAGAGCCCGGGAATGACCATGGCGGCCCGCTGCCTTCGGGGTTATTCTGGGATTAGACAGAGGATGTAAAATATCCATGCCCGCCGTACGCACAACTCCCGCAGTCCGCATCCTCATGATCGCCTGCGCCGTCGCTTATCTGCTGCAGATGACGGCGGACACCTTTTTCAACGCCCACGTCATGGAGTGGCTGGGGCTGGTGCCGTATCGTGTCTTCCGCTACGGCGCCGTATGGCAGCTCTTCACCTATCAGTTCCTCCACGCCGACCTTTTCCACATCCTCTTCAACATGTTGGTGCTCTGGATGATCGGCTCCGAGCTGGAGGGGCAATGGGGTACCCGCTTCTTCACTCGCTACTACCTGTTTTGCGGAACCGCTGGCGGGCTTCTCTATATCCTCGTGCAGTTTTTCTTTCGGGACAGCCCCACAAGCCTCATCCCCGTGGTGGGGTCTTCGGGGGCCGTCTACGGCCTTCTTGTGGCCTACGGAATCATCCATTCCGAACGCATGATGCTCTTCATGATGGTTTTCCCCATGAAGGCCAAATACTTCGTTCTGCTATTGGCTGGGGTGGAGTTCGTCACCACCGTATTTGGCTCCCGCTCCGGGGTGGCCAACCTGGCCCATCTCGGGGGCATGCTGGCGGGGTTTGGGGCGCTGACCGCCATCGCCTATAAGCGCAGCCGGGCCCGTCGCCCCGCTGTGAAACGGCGCCGGAAAAAGCACCTCAAGCTCGTCATCAATAATGACCTTCTGAAGGACTTCGATCACAGCGACAATGACGAGGATGACGATGATGGGTCGGGGCGCCCCATATCCCACTGATCTAACGTTGACAGTGACGAGGCCCCTAAGGTACTGCAATGCCCTATGGCATTGTTATCACAAGCGGTTAAGGAAAAAGAATTCGACATTCGCACCATCGAGCGGGGGCTCGCCAAGGGCGTTGTTTCCCACGATGTGGTGGCGAAGCACTACAAGGGCCTCGTTGACGAGACTGAGGCAAGCCAGCTTCTGAACACTGAAGAACTCTACGAGTCCATCAAGGGCAAGAGCCAGCTGCGCAACGACTGATCCCTGGTTCAGCGCGGGGATCGCCTCATCAATGTCCGGGGAGGGACTATGACTGAGAATGTTGTTATTTTGGGTACGGGTCCCGCCGGACTTACGGCGGCCATCTATGCTGCCCGTGCCAACTTGAATCCCCTCGTTGTGGAGGGCGCCCAAGCCGGCGGCCAGCTCACCATTACCAGCGATGTCGAAAACTATCCCGGCTTTCCCACGGGCATCATGGGCCCCGAGCTCATGGCGCAGTTTCGTAAGCAAGCAGAGCGATTCGGCGCCCGCTTTGTCATGGGCGACGTTGTTGAGGCGGATCTCAAGGGTAAGCCCATCACGTTGAAGACCGCCAAAGAAACCATCCAAACCAGAGCCCTCATCATCTCAACCGGGGCTTCCGCCAATCTCTTGGGTTTGAAAAATGAGTCCCGTCTCATGGGCAAAGGCGTTTCCACCTGCGCCACCTGCGACGGGTTTTTCTTTCGTGGTCATGAAATCGCCGTCATCGGCGGCGGCGACTCCGCTTTAGAGGAGGCAAACTTCCTCACCAAGTTCGCGTCCAAAGTGACCTTGGTGCACCGTCGCGAGACTCTGCGTGCCAGCAAAATCATGCAGGATCGCGCCAAAAAGAACCCCAAGATCCAATTCATCTGGAACACAGCCGTCGACGATGTCCTGGGGACGGACGAGGTGACGGGCTTGAAGCTGCGCGACGTCAAGACTGGTAAGACCAGCGAGCTCAGCGTGACCGGTGCGTTCGTTGCCATTGGCCACTCTCCCAATACCAAGCTCTTCAAGGGCCAATTGGATTTGAATGAGACGGGTTATATCAACACCGCCCATGGCTCCAAAACCAACATCCCCGGCGTCTTCGCGGCGGGGGATGTGCAGGACCATGAGTATCGCCAAGCCATCACTGCGGCGGGTTCGGGCTGCATGGCCGCCATCGACGCTGAACGCTGGCTCGAGCAAGAGCACGACAGCTCCCACTGAGGTCCCATGAGCAACCGGCCCATTCCTCCACCATCCTATTTGCCTCACGTGAAATTGCCCGACAGCAACGACATCGTTGAGACTCGCATCAATAAAATCCAACGCATGCGGGAAGAGGGGATCAACCCCTACAAAAATGGACTTACGCCCACCCACATCGCTGGCGAGATCATCAAGAAACATGGTGAAACCGCCAAAGAGGCATTGGAAGCCGAGAAGCCCCCGGTGTCCGTGGCGGGGCGCCTGATGTTTCTGCGGGACTTCGGCAAGGCGGCCTTCATCAAGGTCCAAGACCGCAGCGGCCAGATCCAAGCCTACGTCTCGAAGGACGCACTGGGTGAGAACGCCTACCGCCAGTACAAAGACTACGTGGACATCGGTGATTTCGTCTTCGTGGAAGGCCACCTCTTCCGCACGAAAACAAACGAGCTTTCCATCCATGCCACCAAGCTCGTGCCGCTGACGAAAGCGTTGCGGCCCCTGCCCGAGAAGTTCCATGGCCTCACTGACATCGAGACCCGTTACCGCCACCGCACTCTCGATCTCATCGTCACCGAAGAGTCCCGCAAGCGTTTCCATGCCCGGTCTCGCATCGTGCAGCTCATTCGCCGCTTCTTTGACGCCAAGGATTTCCTTGAGGTGGAGACGCCCATGCTCCACCCCATCGCTGGAGGTGCCGCGGCCCGTCCCTTCAAAACCCATCACAACACGTTGGATATGCCGCTCTCGCTCCGCATCGCCCCCGAGCTCTACCTGAAGCGCTTGGTGGCCGGCGGTTTTGAGCGCGTTTATGAGATCAATCGCAACTTCCGCAACGAGGGGGTGAGCATCAAGCACAATCCCGAGTTCACCATGATGGAATTTTACTGGGCCTACGCCACGTACCACGACCTCATGAGCCTGACTGAAGAGCTCTTCCAGCATCTGACGCAAGAGCTCTTCGCCAGCCAGAGGTTCCAGTACCAAGGCACTGAGATTGATTTCAGTGGCCCCTGGAAGCGTCTTCCCGTGAAGCAGGCCGTGGCGGAATACTCAGACTTCAAAGACGTGAGCCGCATGAATGATCGCGGCGCGCTTCTCGACTACATCGGCAAAAAGCACATCCCCCACGATCCCAAGGCCGTGACCGGTGCTCTCCTCATGGCCATCTTCGATGCTGAAGTGGAATCGAAGTTGATGAACCCCACCTTCATCACCGCATATCCCACGGACGTTTCGTTCTTGTCTCGGGCCAACGATGAGGACCCCTCCATCGTGGATCGATTCGAACTCTATATTTATGGCCGCGAGATGGCCAATGCCTTCTCCGAGCTCAACGACCCCCTGGATCAGCGCTATCGCTTCCAGTTGCAGGCGGAGGCCAAGGCCCGTGGCGACGAAGAGGCCTGCGACGTCGACGAAGATTTCCTACGGGCACTGGAACACGGGTTGCCACCCACCGCCGGCGAAGGCATCGGCATCGATCGCCTTGTGATGCTCCTCACCGACGCTGCCAGCATCCGGGACGTCGTTTTCTTCCCACTCATGCGGAAGAGCGACTAAGGATGAGATGGATCCTCGGGCGCTCCGTTGTGTTGTCGCTGGCCGCCCGTTTCATCCGGGGGGTTCGTCGCGATGAGGATGGCTCCGCCCATGGCATCATCTCATTCATTTCCTCTGTATCCATCATGGGGCTCACCCTAGGGGTTACGGCGCTGCTGGTGGTGACCAGTGTCATGAACGGCTTTGAAAAGGAGCTGCGGAATGCGCTGACGTCCTTTCATGCCCATATTATTCTGTTTTCCCGGGGGGAGCCTGTGAAGGATCCGGCAAAGCAGATCGCCGATCTGAAAAAGACATTCCCTGAGATTCGGGCAGTGGCCCCGTACGTATTCGCGGAGGTCATGCTCTCCACGAAGGGCGGGGTCAGTGGGGCTGTCATCGAGGGCATAGAAGAGACGAGCTTCAGCCAAGCGAGCCGGGTGCCCGATAAGATTATCTCGGGCCGCTTGCCGCGCCCTGTTCCGTCGGGCAGCCCTACGAGCGCACCGGCGGAAATCACCCTGGCCTCTGAGTTGGCGTTGAAGCTGAAGGTGAAGCCTGGGGATGACTTGGTTCTTACGATTCCGTTCCTGGGGGGAGGTGGCGCCCCCTACAGCCGCCACATGAAGGTCTGTGGCATCGTCCGCTTAGGCATGTACGACTATGACAGCAAGTACGCCCTCATGGCTTTGCCCGATGCTCAGGTCATGCTGGGCATGGGTGCCGGCGTCAACGCATTCAAGATCCTCGTCGCCGACGCCGACCGCTCTCAATACACCGCGGCGGCCCTCAATGATAGATACGTATACCCACTAAGGGCCCGGGACTGGTCCACTCTCAATCGCAATCTCTTCTATGCCATTCGTCTGGAGAAGGCCGTCATTGGCCTTATTCTTTTCGTCATCATCCTCGTGGCGAGCTTCAATGTGGTGAGCACCATCATGATGTTGACCCAAGAAAAGCAGCGCCAGATGGCAATGCTGCGAGCCATCGGCCTTCCCCCGCTTCAGGCCGCAGGCGTCTATCTCACCGTGGGCGGCTTCATGGCAGTGGCTGGAGCGGCCCTTGGGGTCATCAGTGGCAGGGCGCTGTGTGCTCTCTTGCAGTGGCGCTCCATCATTGATTTGCCTGCGGACATCTACCTTTTCTCGCGCCTTCCCGTGGAGATCCGCATTTGGGAGTGGGCCGCTGTGGCTGCTGCGTCCATCCTCCTTGCCATGGTGGCCTCCCTATGGCCAAGCTGGAAGGCAGCAAGAATGCTTCCGGCGGAAGGACTGCGGCATGAGTGAGCGTGGCCATGGAGATATGCTCCTCGAATTGCGAGGCATCCAGAAAACCTACAAGAAGGGTAAGCTGAGGGTGCCCATCCTGAAGGGGGTGAGCCTGGCCCTCAAAGCCGGGGAGACCCTGGCGGTGGTGGGCGCTTCCGGTGCGGGCAAAAGCACTCTGCTGCACATTATGGGTTCTTTGGACGAACCCACGGTGGGCAAGGTCTATTTCCGCGGCAAAGATGTGTTTGCGATGACTGAGACCGAGCGCAGTCGGTTTCGCAATCGCCATATTGGGTTCGTTTTTCAGTCCCATCACTTGCTGCCTGAGTTCTCAGCGCTGGAGAACGTCATGATGCCGGGGCTCATCGCGGGCCGCTCGGCGGCCGCTCTGACCAGTGAGGCCAAGGATATTTTGGGAGAAGTGGGCCTGTCCCACAGGATCTCCCACAGGCCTTCTGAACTCTCTGGTGGCGAGAGCCAGCGGGTAGCCCTCGCACGGGCCCTGCTGATGAAGCCCGACGTCATCCTTGCGGATGAGCCCACGGGCAATCTGGATACGGAGAACAGCAAAGGCATCCTGGATCTGCTGCAGTCCCTCAATCGTAGTATGGGAGTGAGCCTTGTGGTGGTAACCCATGACTTGGATTTGGCTGGCAAAATGGGCAGAACCGTAGAAATCGTCGATGGGCGCATCGAGTAGGGCCCGTCTTAGTTGTTGACGAAGAACAGCGCGAAAAATATGGTTTTTCACTCCTCTGCCGAAAGGTTCGGATTGTTCTTACGCGCCGTTATCACTGCACTCATGTTTTCCTTTGCGGCCTATGCTCAGGAGGAGGCTGACGCGCCCACGGTTCGCGATGAGTTGGGGGCGATTTCCACCATCCAGGTTGAGGGCAATAAAAAGATCGAGAAGGATGCGATCCTTGGGAAGATCAAATCCAAGGTCGGCGAGCGTGCGAAGCGCACCCAGATCGCTGAAGACGTCAGGGCCATCCAGGGTTTGGGCTTCTTCGATGATGTGAAGGTGGACTACGCCGGAAGCAGCCTGAAGTTCATCGTCGTGGAGCGTCCCACCATTGCCTCGGTGAGTTTTGAGGGCAACGAGCAAGCTTCCGACTCTGACCTCAAAGAAGTCGTGAAGATCAAAGAATATTCCATCCTCGACGTCAACAAGGTCAAAGAGGACATCGCCCTCATTCAAAAATACTACGAGGAGAAGGGCTTTTATCTTGCGCGGGTGGAGTATGAGGCCCGGCCCGGCAGCAAGCCCGATGAAGTCGCCCTGGTCTATAAAGTCACTGACTTCGATAAAGTGCGCATCAAGAAAGTCACTTTCATCAATAACAAGCGCTTTTCCGATGAAAAGCTGAAATCCGCATTGCGTGGCACCCGCGAGGGAAATTTCTTCTCTTGGGCGTCGGGGGCGGGTAATTTCCGGGATGCGGCGTTTAAGCAAGACCTGCAGATGCTCACCTACCTCTACCTCATGGAGGGCTATGTGCGCTTCCGCCACGAGGCCCCCGTGGTGACCATCAGCGACGATAAAAAGTGGCTCTTCATCACGATCTATGTAGATGAGGGGGAGAAGTTCAAGGTGGGCGATATCGACTTTGGCGGTGAGCTGCTCTTTGAAAAAAAGGAGCTCCACGAGTCCACCGAGCTCACCACGGGCAAAATCTTCAATATCGAAACCCGCAACGCCGACATCCAGCGCTTGACCGAGAAGTACCAGGATCTGGGTTATGCCTTCGTCAACGTGAACCCCAAGATGGCCATCAACGATGCCACCCGCACCGTGGACATCGTCTACGATTTTGAGAAGGGCAACCTGGTCCATTTCGGTGAGATCAATATCGTGGGCAACAGCAAGACCCGCGACAAGGTCATCCGTCGAGAGCTGCGCATCCATGAGGGGGAGCTCTACAACGGCACCCGGTTCCGCGTGAGCCGGGAGCGGGTGGAGCGCTTGGGCTACTTCGGCCAGGGCGAGGTGGTTTTCAACACCGTAGTGCCCAAGGACAATCCCGACACCCTGGATGTGGAGGTGTCGATCAAAGAGCGTTCCACGGGCACGGTCACCTTGGGCATGGGCTACGGCAGCATCCAAAAATTCTTCCTCACTGCCCAGATCCAAGAGATCAATCTCTTCGGTCGTGGTCAGAGCCTGTCTCTCTCTGGGCAGTTCGCCTCTAACCAGCAGTCTCGAACGCTGAGCCTGGGTTTCACGGAACCCTACTTGATGGACACCAACTGGAGCAGCGGGTTTGATGTCTTCTACACCAGCTATCCCATCCCTGGCCGCTACCTCATCTACAAGAAGGGCGTGAACGTCAAGGGTGGCCACCCCATCAGCGATGAGATCAATGCCTACCTTACGTACAAGCTCGAACACATGAGGCTCGCCGAGCTGGCGAGCAACACCATCGATGTGGAAGCGGACAAGGGCATTTTGTCCTCCATGGGTTTCTCCGTGGTGCGGGACGTGAGAAACAACCGCTTTGAAACCACTAAGGGCGACTATGAGAGTCTCTCCGCGGAGTATGCGGGCCTGGGGGGCGATAAGTATTTCACCAAGGTCATTGGTAACGCCCGCTACTATCGTCCCCTCTTTGAAAACCTCGTGTTCCGCACCAATTTCGAGGCCGGTCACATCATTCGCAATCGAAATAGCCGCGCCGTGCCCCCCTCGGAGCGCTTCTATCTTGGCGGTCCCAACAGCCTGAAGGGCTTTAATCTCTTCGCCGTGTCCCCGCGCACCGCGGCTGGCGTGCCCTTCGGTGGTGTCTCTCAGCTGCTTTACACAGCGGAAGTGGAATACCCTCTGATCAAAGAGGCGGGTCTGAAGTTCGTGACATTCTTCGACGCCGGCAATACCTACGAAACATTTAATGACATGATTACGGTGCAAAGCGTTAAGAAGGATTATGGTTTTGGTTTCCGTTGGTTTTCACCCATCGGACCGCTGCGGTTTGAATGGGGCTTCCCCATTTCACCCAAGCCCGGCGAAGATTCCGTCGTCTTCAATTTTTATATTGGCCCGCCGTTTTGATGCTATGTTTTTTCCAACGAGGAGTATGACATGAAAAGGATTCTGGCTTTATTTCTGGCTTCCGCATATTTCGCGCCCTTCGCCTTGGCGGTGGACCAGAAATTCGGGGTCGTAGACCTGCAGAAGGCCCTGCAGTCCGTTGAAGAGGGTAAGAAGGCGAAGTCCACCCTCGAAAAAGAATTCAACGAGAAGAAAAAACAAATTCAAGGTGAAGAGGAAGCCCTCAAAAAAGTCACCGAGGACTTCAAGAAGCAATCCATGGTGCTGAGCGAGGATGCCCGCGGACGCAAGCAGAATGAGATCCAAGAACGCATCATGAAGTACCGTGAGATGTTCAGCAAAGCCCAGTTTGATATCCAGGCTCGGGAGCGGGAGCTCACCGAGCCCATCATCGGCAAACTGCGCAAGCTCGTGGAGGAAATCGGTGAAAAAGACAGTTACACCATGATCTTCGAGAAGAGCGAATCCAGCGTCATCTTCCACTCCAAAAAAGACGACCTCACGGACCGCGTGATTTCGACTTTCAATAAATAAGTCCTTACCGTGTCGGTGACCCTGGCCCAGATCATTGAAGCGACCTCCGGGGCTTTGCTGCACGGGGGAGAAAACCGCGCCTTGCCGCTGCGTGAGCTGAAGGAGCCCGCCGAGGCGGGGCCCGCCGCCGCGACGTTTCTCATTACAGCCGGCTTCATGGATGATGTGGCGAAGACCAGAGCCTCCGTCATTGTGGTGCAGGACTCCCTCTGGGATAAGCTGAAGGATCGGGTGCCCTCAACCGTGAAGGCCGTTGTGGGCGCCAAAGACGCCTATTTAGGTTTGGCGCGAGTGAGCGGCCTTTTCGCCAAGGCCATGGCCCACGGGGACTGGCTGCCGGAATCCGTGGGTGCTGGCGCAGTTCACCCCTCCGCTCGGGTGGACGCTTCAGCCCGTGTCTGTTTCGGCGCATTGGTTTGCGCGGATGCTGTCATTGGCCCGCGCTCCGTGATTTTACCGGGGGCGGTGGTGGGGCCTGGCTGCCAAGTCGGCGCTGACTGCACTTTGTTTCCTGGCGCCATGCTTTACCCCCGCACAGTATTGGGGGATCGCGTGCGCATCCATGCCAACGCGGTGTTGGGCGCTGATGGTTTTGGCTACGCCAAGGGTCCGCGGGGCTCCGAAAAAATCTGGCACCTGGGCCGTGTCGTCGTCGGCAACGACGTGGAAATTGGCGCCGGCGCCTGCGTTGACCGCGGTACCTTGCGCGACAGCATTGTTGAAGACGGCGCCAAGATCGATAACCTTGTCCAGGTCGGCCACAACGGCCACATCAAAGCCCACGCCATTCTTTGTGCTCAGGTGGGGTTGGCGGGTAATGTCACCGTGGGTCGTGGCGCCATCCTTGCGGGTCAGGTGGGCGTGGCGGACAAGATAAAAATCGGTGATGGCTCCGTCATGGGCCCCCAGGCGGGCATTTCCAAAGACGTGCCAGCCGGTGAGATCATGATGGGTATCTTTCCTGCCCGGCCCCGTCGTGAGTGGTGGAAGTTCGTTGCCCAGCTGGATCGACTCGCCGCGCGCTCAGGCAAAGACAAGGCTGGTGCTTCATGACCATGGATTGGACCAATGTCCGCAATCTGGGCCCTAAAGAGATTATGGCGGCATTGCCCCACCGGTACCCATTCCTCCTCGTGGATCGCATCCTCGGGGTGACGCTGGGCGAGAATCAAAGCCGTGTGGGCACCATTGTGAAGGCCATGAAGAACGTCACCTTCAACGAAATGCAGTTCATGGGGCATTTTCCGGAGAATCCTATTTTCCCTGGGGTGCTGACGCTGGAGGCCATCGCTCAGGCGGGTGCTTTCGCTGCCTTTCCTTTTGTCGCCATGGAGAATGGCGGCAAGTTGCCCGCGGTCCAATTGGCCCTGGCAGGATTCGACGGGGCGCGGTTCCGTCGCCCCATTGTGCCTGGCGATCGCATGGATATCACCATTGAGGTGAAGAGCAACCGTGGCCCCCTGTGGACCCTGATGGGCACTGTGGACGTCGATGGCAAGCGGGCGGCGGAGGCTGATATCATGGCCATATTGAGTGTTGTCGGAGAAAAAAAATGAGCGGCAAAATTCATCCCACCGCCGTCGTGGACGGCAAAGCGGAGATCGGGGCTGGTTGCGAAATCGGCCCCTACTGTGTCGTCGGCCCCCATGTGCGCCTGGGCAAAGGCAACATCCTGAAGAGTCACGTGGTCATCGAGAACCACGTCACCGTCGGCGACGGCAACGTGTTTTATCCCTTTGCCATGATCGGTGCGGCACCCGCAGACCTCAAATACAAAGGGGAGCCCACCCAGCTCGTCATCGGCAACAACAACAACATTCGTGAATCCACCAGTCTCCACATCGGCACCGCGGGCGGTGGTGGCGTGACCAAGGTGGGGGATCACAACCTGCTCATGGCCTATGTGCACTTGGGTCATGACACCGTGGTGGGCAATCAGGCGATCATCGCTAATGGCTGCCAACTGGCGGGCCATGTGACCATCGAAGACTGGGCCATCCTGGGGGGCCTCACCGCCGTGAGCCAGTATTGCCGTGTGGGCGCCCATAGCTACGTCGGTGGCATGAGTGGCGTGGATCGGGATGTACTGCCCTACTCTTTGGGCAAGGGCACCACGGGGCAGTTTCAGCTCATGGGTTTGAACCTGGTGGGCCTGCGGCGCCGGGGTGTTCCCACTGACGTCATCAGCAAGCTCAATGATGCCGTGAAAATCTTCGCGAATAAAGATTACGAAAAGGCCGCGGCGCTGAATAAAATGGAAGAGCTTTATGGCACGGTCACCGAAGTGCGGGAGCTTTGCGAGTTCATCAAAAAGAGCGAGGTCGGCGTTTTTCGCTGACCCCACCGAGGACGGCCACCATGGAACTCTTCGTATCCGCCGGCGATGCCAGTTCTGAGACCCACGCCGCCGCGGCCTGTGAAGAGTTGAAGCGGCTGGCTCCGGATCTCAAAATCTTCGGACTCGGCGGGGATCGTCTGGCCGCCGCCGGTGCCGAGCTGCTCATGCATTGCCGGGAATTTTCCGTGGGGGGCGGCCCTCTCGAAGTCATCGGCAAGCTGCCTAAGCGCTATCGCCTGGAAGGCAAGGTTGAAGAGCGACTCTTCGCCAAGCGCCCTGATGCGGCGCTTTTAGTGGACAACGGCGAGATCAACCTGCGGTTGGCATCCCTGCTGCACTTTTTCAAGGTGCCCGTGGTTTATTACATCCCACCCAAAGTCTGGGTGTGGCGGCCGGGACGCCTTGAGGACATTGCCCTCCATTGCGCCAAGGTCTTGAGTATCCTGCCCTTTGAGAAGCCCATCTACGAGGAGTGGGGCATCCCCTTTGATTATGTGGGCAATCCGCTGTTGGATGAGTTGCCGCTGGCTCTTACGGCCCCAGAGGCTCGCCGGAGGCTCGGCATTGAGGGCGATCGCCCCGCGGTGGCGGTGCTTCCGGGCAGTCGTCACAGCGAGATCCGTTTTCATACGGGAGTATTCACCGAGGCCCTCGCTCGTTTTGCCGCTGAGACCAAGGCCCTGCCTGAGGCGTTGAGGGATCCGTTGTTCCTCGTCCCCATTCCGCCCTCGGTGGATTTTGATGCCGTTTCCAAGGGTTTCACCGGCCTGGATTTTCGCTTCTTCCGTGGCATGAGCCACGAATGTTTGAAGGCTTCCCGAGCGGCCCTCATCAAGTCCGGCACCTCCACTCTTGAGGCAGGGGTACTGGGCACGCCCATGGTCATCGCCTATCAGTCCGGCAAGCTCGCGCGCTTCATCTTCCACCACATCATGCGTTATCGGCACCACGTGGGCATGGTGAATCTCTTTCTTGCGCCTGAGGGCCCGGCAGTGGTGGAAGAGTTGATCCTCGAGCGCTGCACCCCGGAGCAGCTCTCGCGCGGCCTCATGGATGTGTACGTTGATGGAGAGAAGCGCTCGCGCCAGCTCAAGGAACTGGCCCGGGCGTTGGATTTATTGAAGCCGCCATCCCGCCTGGGGGCATCCCCCAGCGCTGCGGTGGCGGGTGCGCTGTACAAAGCAGCCCAGGAAAAAGCCCAGCCCATTGGGTTTCCCGTATGATCTCGAATGTTCTGCTTTCGCGCCTGAGCCCTCTTTGGGCTCTGGTGAACGGAGTCGCCCGCCCGTTTCTGTCCCGTGGCGCCTGGCGGGCGCCCTGCCCCGTGATTTCCGTAGGCAACATCGTGGCCGGCGGCGCGGGCAAAACAGAAGTCGCGGCATGGCTCGCCGCCCGGGCTCAGGCCAGGGGACTGCGCCCCGTCGTCGCCCTGCGGGGCTATGGCCGCCCCGCACTCTCCCAGGTCGGGGCGTGGAGTGACTCCGCCCTTGCGGGGCGAGGGCGGAATTTTCCTGATGAAGCTTTGGTGCACTTGCTTCGCAACCCCGGTGTCCCCGTCGTGGTTGGGGCCAAGCGAGCAGAAATACTCCAGCGCTTTTGGAATGACATCAATCCGGGCCTCATCATTCTTGACGATGGATTTCAACATTTTGCCATGATTCGCGACAGGGATGTCCTCGTCCATGACTTCAGCGTCAAGGACCCACTGTGGAGGGATTTCCCTGGCATGTTGGAGGGTGCGGATGTCCGTCTCTGTCTCGGCGCAACGGAGGGCGCGGCGAAAGTGCCCGCGAAGTGGGGGGCTAAACCGTGGGTGCGTGCTTCCTACGGTTTGGCGGGAGTGCGACCATCCGAGGCCATTTGGCGTGCTGGCGCCCCGCAGCCGTTGCCCGGGGAGGCATTGCTGTTCTGTGGCGTTGGCAACCCCGCAAGGGTGAAGGCCTCCGTGGAAGCAGCGGGATGCTCCGTGAGGGCGATGCGGCCTTTGGCCGACCACGTGGAATACGATGGCAGCGCTTTGAAGGAGTTGGGGCGCTGGGCCCAGGAGCAGGACCCGTCAGGGAAGTTGGCGTTGCTCACCACTCTCAAGGACGCGGTAAAGCTTCAGGATGACGCGGCCGCCACGCTAGGGCGTCCCGTCTTCGTGCTGGACGCTGGGCTGACCTTCCACGAAAATGAAGCATTGTTAGGCGCTGTATTGGAGGGGCTATGAAACCATGGCAGTCCTTGCTGTTGCGCGGGGCCCTCGCCATCGTGGGTTTTTTCGTCACGTTGCTGCCCCGTGCACTGGAGCTCCCCCTGGGGTGCAACCTCGGGCGGGCGCTCTTCGCGCTGGGGGGGAGCCGCGTGCGGGTGGCCCGGGAAAATCTCATCAACTGCTATCCCGCAATGAGTGATGCGGAGCGGGAACAGCTTCTCAAGTCCCAGTTCGAGCACCTGGGCATTCTGGCTTTGGAGCTTCTCCACCTCTTCTCTCCAGTGGCAGGCCACTATCGCCGTTACCTGAGCCGCATCGGCCATCTTGAGGGCTTGGAAAACTGGCATGCCGCCAATGCCAAAGGCAAAGGCACCATTTTTGTCTCTGCCCACATGGGGAATTGGGAGTCCATGGTGGGTACCGGTGCGTTGGGCGGGGTTCCCCTCACCATGGTGACGAAGCACTTGAAACCCGAGTGGCTGCACCGCAAGGTGGAAGCCTCCCGCCTCACCGTGGGCGTTAAGGGGGCCTATGAGCCCCGTACACTGCCCATCGTCATGCGGGCACTGAGGGCGGGTGAGTCCGTGGGTTTCGTCATGGATCAGTATGCGGGGCCCCCCATCGGCATCCCCGTGCCCTTCTTTGGCGTCAAAGTGGGAACCTTGGCGGCTGTATCCGTTTTGGTGGAGCGCACCGGCGCTGCGGTGGTGCCCGTGAGTTCGCTGCGGGGCGCCGACGGTATTGTGCGCACCATCATCGAGCCTGAGATGAAGCTGGATGCCGTTGCGTCAGACAACGAGAGGTGCACGGCGGCTCTCACCGCCCACGTCGAGAGCTGGGTGCGGGCAAAGCCGGAGCAATGGCTTTGGATTCATCGCCGCTTCAAGAATGTTGTGTGGCCTCGGCGGATGCCTTAGCATAGTGCCATGCGTTGGATTCTGCGTGGGGTATGCATCTGTTCTATTCTGGCCTCGGTGGCCTGCGTTAGTAAGAACGCTATTAAGCGAGATGCTGTGAGCATGGGCGAGACAATTCCTGAAACCATCGCGAAGTCCTATGAGGTCACCGAAAAACCCAAGGTGGCTGCCGGAGTGGCTGGCAAGGTGCCCACGGTTCTTCCTGAGGAGGCTCTGGTTGCAAAACCCCGCCCCTCCCGAGCTAAGGGCAAAAAAGAGACTGCGACTCAAGCGCTCACTCCAGCTCCATCCGTGGTGCCCAATCGTCGTCCGCCCACGGAGCGTTTCAGGCAAGGTGAGAGGGTGCTCTTTGATGTTACCTGGCTGAAGAGCGTCGCCGGTGAGTTGGGTTTGGAAGTATTGCCCCTCAAGTACATCGAGGGGCGCAAAGTTTATCACTTCCGTGGCACTGCCCGCACGACGTCGTTGGTGGCCGCTTTCTATAAGGCCGAAGATTGGGTGGAGAGCTTCGTGGATTTCCTCGGGCTCTTTCCCTACAAGTACGTTCTCCACGGCGATGAGAGCAAGCATATCCGCGACAACCTGGAGCTCTTTGATCATGTGAAGGCCAAGCAGTACGTCTACATCAAAGACGACCGTTTGAACGGCGAGATCCACGAGGACAAGGGCATCAAGGACCTCACGCCCTTTAGCCAGGACTCCTTGAGCAGCCTCTTCTATATCCGGCTTTTGAAGCTGGAGGATGGCAAGCCGGAAACCATGTCCGTGGCCACGGGGGGCCATATGTCAGACATGAAAATCACCGCCCTGGGTCGGGAGGACGTGCGCACCAAGGCAGGCACCTTCCGCTGCATCAAGACCAACGTGCAGGTGAATTACAAGCGCGAGAAAACATTCAACGAGAATCATTTCTGGTTCACCGACGATGATCGCCGCCTCCTCGTGAAGTTCGAGGCGAAGGTGCGCATCGGCTGGCTGGGCGGCGTGGCCAAGAGCGTGGATCTCGGCGTGCCCTTCTCGGCGGAGTGAAGAACCGCTATGGACTTTCTCATCATTCAAACCGCGTTTCTGGGTGACCTGGTTCTGACGACACCGCTGTTGAGGGCGCTGCGGTCGCAGCACCCGGGCTGTGGCATTACCGTGGTGGCTGTTCCGGGGACGGCGCCGGTGTTGGCGGGGCTTCCCGGCGTGGAGGTCATCACCTACGACAAGCGCAGCGCCAGGCTGCT
>CAYHWW010000020.1:16693-34338 GCA_964360145.1 uncultured Oligoflexia bacterium
CAAAGTGCTTTTGCCACTGCCTGACTCGCCCATCAGCGCCAGGCTGCTGCCGGGGCTCTGGGCCCTGCGCCAACAGTTTGGTGATCGCCGCTTCGACAAGGTATTCTGCGTGCACCGCTCTCTGCGGTCCCGTCTCATTTCTGGGATGGCAACGGCCACCGAGCGCCGCCGCTTCGGTGCGAAATTTCCCTATCCGCCCTACGGCGACGACATCCATTACGTGGACAAGGTCATGGCCTTGCTTCCTGAATGGAAGGGAAAACGCCCCTCTCCCTGGCTTGCGGTGACCGAGGGTGAGCGGCGGGAAGCCGCGGCACTCATCCCCCCGGAGCTGCAGGGGCGCCCCTACGCGGTGTTGAGCCCCTATTCCGCCTGGGGCACCAAAGAGTGGCCACTGGACCGTTTCGAGGCCTTGGCGGGGCGGCTGATGGCTGAAAAAGGACTCACCCCCCTCTGGGTCGGGGTACCCCGAGACCCAGGTCAGCGCCCCAAGGTGGGCGTTGGTGCCGTGGATGTAGTTGGGAAAACCAGCCTGGGGGCCCTCAAGGCCCTCATTGCCGATGCTCAGATTGTGGTGACCAACGACTCAGCCCCGGTACACATCGCCGCGGCCTTTGACCGGCCCACCCTGGCCTTTTTCGGCCCCACGGTTCGGAAATGGGGTTTTTTCCCCCTGTCTTCCACCATGGCCGTTGTTGAAATCGACGGTTTGGACTGCCGTCCCTGCAGTCTCCACGGTCCCCAGCGCTGTCCCCTGGAGCATTTCCGCTGCATGAAGGAAATTTCGGTGGATGGGGCCTGGGCCGCGATCCAAAGAATCCTTTGATTTCCACGGGGAAGAGAGGCTATAACGCCCGTACTCTTTGAAAGGGGTATCGATGATTTATGGTTGTTGAACAAGCCACGAAGCAAACAAAAGGCGCGAAAGCCGCCTCCGCAGAAAATAACAGTTCCTATTCCTGGATGGACACCTTTGATACAGGTGCCTCCCAATCGAACAAAGACAGTAAGAAAAGCGAGACTGGCGAAGGTTCCTTCGCCCAGCTCTTCGAGCAAAGTCTTGCTGAGCATGACATCCATGAAGGCGACGTCGTCAATGGCGTCATCGTCTCTGTCAGTTCCGATTACGTCACTGTGGATATCGGCTATAAATCCGAAGGCCTTGTGCCCGCGGATGAATTCAAGCGTCCCGACGGCACCCTCGATGCGGAAGTCGGCGCTCGCGTCGTTGTTCTCCTGGAGCGCATGGAAGGCGACAACGGCTTCCTCCAGCTCTCCAAAGACAAAGCTGAAATCATCAAAGCCTGGGACGAAATCTCCCGCGCCTGCGAAAATGAACAGCTCGTTGAAGGCACCATCATCGGTAAGGTGAAGGGCGGCCTCTCCGTGGATATCGGCGTGAAGGCCTTCCTGCCCGGCTCCCAGCTGGACGTGAAGCCCGTGAAGAACGTCGAGAAATTCCTCGGCAAGCGCATGAAGTTCAAGATCATCAAGTTCAACAAGAAGCGTGGGAACATCGTGTTGTCCCGCCGCGCTGTTGTGCAGGACGAAAAAGAAAAGATGCGCACTGAGACCATCGCCAACCTCACGGAAGGCCAAGTCGTGATGGGTTCCGTGAAGAACATCACTGATTACGGCGCCTTCATTGATCTGGGCGGCGTGGACGGCTTGTTGCACATCACCGACATGAGTTGGGGTCGCATCAAGCATCCCTCCGAGCTCTTCAAGGTGGGCGATGACGTCACCGTGAAAGTACTCAAGTACGATCGCGAGAAAGAACGCATCAGCCTGGGCTTGAAGCAAGTTTCTGCCAACCCCTGGGATGAAATCGCAGACAAGATCAACATCGGCGACCGCGTCCGCGGTCGCGTGGTATCCTTGAAGGACTACGGCGCGTTCATTGAATTGGCTGAGGGCATCGAAGGCCTCATCCACGTCAGCGAAATGAGCTGGAAGCGCGATGCCAAGACCCCGGCCCAGCTCCTGAAGCCTGGCGACGAAGTGGAATGCCAAGTGCTCGAGATCGACGCTCGTAACAAGCGCCTGTCCCTGGGCTTGAAGCAACTCCAAGAGAACCCCTGGATCGCCCTTGGTCAGAAATATCCTCCCGGCAGCCGCGTGGATGGCGAAGTGAAGTCGGTCACCGACTTCGGCATCTTCGTGGACATCGGCGAAGGCATCGACGGCCTGGTTCACATCTCCGACCTCGCTTGGAACAAGAAAGTGGTGCACCCCTCTGAGTCCTTTAAAAAGGGCGACAAGGTGACCAGCGTTGTTCTCGGCATCGACAAGGAGAGCGAGAAATTCAGCCTGGGCATCAAGCAACTTGAGAAGGATCCCTGGGACGACGCCAAGAATAAGTACAAGGTCGGCACCCCCGTCGAAGGCCGCGTGACCAAGGTCATGGACTTCGGCGCGTTTGTCGAGCTGGAAGAAGGCCTCGAAGGCCTCGTGTACGTGGCGGAGCTCGCCGATCACCGTGTTGAGAAGCCCTCTGACATCGTGAAGGTGGACGATCGAGTGCGCGCGGAAGTGACGGCATTCGATGGCCGTGAGCGTCGCATCAGCCTTTCCATGCGCCGGTTGCGTCAGTCCGAAGAACGGGCTAACTACGAAGGCTACATGGGCAAGGGTGAGACTAAGACCTCCCTCGGCGATGTGCTTGGAGCTAAGCTCAAAGGCGCAGCGAAGACCGACGAAGAGTAAGCTCTCCGCCAGCTGAAAAGGTAAAAAATCACCGGGATTGGGTTAGCGCCCAATCCCGGTTTTTTTTTGTCATTAACGCGAGTAGACTCCTTACATGCGCAAGAGCCCCGCGGTCCTGATCCTGAGTCTTTTCACCTTCTGCTTCTTCATCGTAGTGGGGGTGGCCATCATGTCCTTCATGGGGGATAGATCCTCCCCAGGGGGTGCGCCGGGCGGCGCCATCACCTTCACCACCGTCAAGAAGGTCAAGGTTGGCGTCATTGAAATCAACGGCGTCATCATGGAATCGAAGAAAACCGTGGAGCGCATCGAGGCCATGGCAAGCGACAAGCGCATCAAGGGCATCATCGTGCGCGTCAATTCCCCGGGGGGCGCCGTGGCCCCGTCCCAAGAAATTTATGACGCGCTCAAAAAAGCCGCGGCTCACAAGCCCGTGCACGCATCCATGGGGTCACTCGCGGCCAGCGGCGGCTACTATGTCGCTTGTGGCGCACAGAAGATTTGGGCGGACGCGGGCACTCTTACGGGCAGCATCGGCGTCATCATGCAGTTCATGGACGCGTCGAAGCTCTACCAGTGGGCCAAGCTTTCGCCCTACAACGTGAAGACGGGTAAGTTCAAAGACATCGGCTCTCCAGACCGTGAAATGACGCCAGATGAGAAGGCTTTGCTTCAGGAACTCATCGACAACGTGCTCTCCCAGTTCCGTCGGGCCGTCATGGAAGCGCGCAAGCTCAGCATCGAGAAGGTGGTGGAAGTTTCCGATGGCCGCATCTTCTCTGGCGAGCAGGCCAAGGCCTTAAAGCTCGTGGATGAGCTGGGTGGTCTTCGAGATGTGGCGGATGCCATGGCAAAAGAGATCGAACCGGGGCTGAAGGTTCAGATGGTTTACCCTCGCAAGCAGCACCGCATGCTCATCGAGCGCCTCTTCGAAGACTCTGATGAAGATGATGACGGCTTGGTTGATGAGGGGCATTCCGCCGTGAATTGGCTTGTGCGGGCCGTGGCGCTGACGTTGGGGTTCAAGATCCCAGTAGCGGAAAGCGCCCCCATGGGCGTGGACTCCATGCAGCCTGGGCTCATGTTCCTGATGCCTTTGGGGCGCTGAAGATGGTGCGCGAGGGCTGCATAACCTCACTGATCTTCATCGCCAGTATCGCCTGGGCCGAGGTTGGCGCACCGGTGACCGACACCGAAGTGTCACGCCTTGAAGCCATCAAGGTGAAGCGCCCTCTTTTTGACGAGGAACGCCTCGATTTGGCATCGCTGTATTTTCTCCGTGGTGAGTGCGGCAAGGTGAAAGACGTCTATGGCGACGGCCGCGAGCCCTTGGTGCCCATGGACGAGCGAGACAGCGATATGCTTTGTGCCTGCGATGGCCGTTGCGACATGCTGAAGCTCACCGCGAATTCGCGGCCCCAGCAAAAGCTCGCGGCTTTTCGACAGTTGCTCGCCGCGGGCCAGACCCTCGCTGATCCCCAGGTGGCGAGCCTTTGGGCCCAGTTGCAGGAGCGCCCCGAGGCTCGTTACGCGCTTTACCTGTCTCTGCGCCCATCGAAAAAATCCGAGGATCGCATGCGCGCCGGGGCGCTCTGGAAAGAGCTCGCCACCCTCAACGTGGCGGCTCCGTGAAAGCACCGGCAAAATCCGGGGCAGGGATTCTGTGTCGACAGGCCGTTCTTTTGGCCTTGAAGGGCGTAGATCACGAACCGCCGCCATTATCCGCGGACCGCGCTCTCTATCATGAGATCGTCTCTGGAGTGCACCGGGAGCGTCTCTTCCTTGACCATGTGCTTGCGCCATATGTGCGGAAAAAACCCCGGGCGGCGTTGAGGGATCTGACCCATGCGCTGCTCTACCAGCTCATGTTTCTCGACGGCGTGCCTGAGTATGCCGCCTTCGCCGCCACCCAGGCCGCGGCGGAGAACCTGGGTTTCAGCCGCCAAGAACTGGCCTTCGCCCATGGAGTCACGAAGAAAGCCCTTGCCGTCGCCAACGCGCACCTCGAAGAGCGGGCTTTGATCCTCGCCACGGTGCGGGATGAAAAACATCTCAACGCCGCCGCCGAGGCCGCCTTCAATCTGCCGCGCTCCATACTCGGAGCCATGGCCAAGGCTTCAGATTGGTCCACAACCCTTGCGGCGGCGGCAGCGTTGAAGCAGCGCGCCCCCCTGGTGGGGTATTCCCTGGTGGCCGACTCTTTACCGGGGACGGAGTCACTTCACAGCCCCACGGCTCCGGCGGCCTTGCGTTTTGCCGATGGTACCACCATGAAGCAGCTCATCGAAGGGGGACTCGCGTGGTTGCAAGGCGAGGGCAGTCAGTGGGCATGTGGCGAGGCGGCCCGTGCCCTGGCTGAGCTTGCGCCCACCGTCACGGGGCCATTGCGAGTGCTGGAAATGGCCGCGGGCAAAGGGGGCAAGACCCTGCGCACCCAGATCGAGCTTTGTGCTTTGGATGGTGCGGCGGCGGATCGCATTCACTGGGAATGCGTGGATCGCCAGCTGGGCCAGCTTCATCTTCTGGAAGAGGGTGTATTGCCACGTCTCAGCGCTTTGGGGGGGGCAGTGGCGGAGGTGCGGCCCTGGGACTGGATCGAGCAAGGAGTGCCCGAGGAGGATAGGGCTGCCTGGCACTTCGTGTGGCTTGATGCCCCGTGCAGCGGGCTCGGTTCGCTTTCGAAAAACCCTGAGATCGCGAACCGCTTGAGCGCGGATGATTTGGGCCCGTTGGCGGAAAAACAAATGGCTCTTTTAAATCGAGCGGCCGAGCTCACGGCGCCGGGAGGCCGCGTTTACTTTACCCTTTGCACGCTTACCGCCCGTGAGACCCAGGGCACGGTGAAAGCTTTCCTCAAAAACCACCCGGACTTCACGCTCACGTGGAGCCGCACCCTGTGGCCCGGCAGCAGCGACCTTGTTACGTCCGATGGTTTTTACGCTGCCATGCTGGAGCGTCAGGGTAGTTGAGATGGCTCACTTCATTGACGCTGTCCACTTTGTGCGCTGACAGCGTGACGAGGCTTCCCCGCACCAAGGCATCGAGGAGTTCCGGTGGCGCCGTGCGAGGGAACTTGATGGGCTTTTTATTGTCCGGGGCACAGAGGTCGATGGCCACCATGCCAGGGCCGCTCAAGTGCAAGTCCCCGATGGCGCGGTATTGCTGATCCCGGGGCGGTTGCGGGGTACGGCTCAAAAATAAATAAGAGAACTTCAACCAGGGGCGGTTGTCGCCGAACAAGGTCTGATTCATGTTGATGAGTTGCTCGTCTTCCACCGGCTCTGAAAAATGGCACCAGTGCTTGGTGCGCAGCAGAGGACAGTGGCCTTCGTGGGTACAGGGGCCCAGAATATAGGCCTTTTCCTGACGCAGCCGTTCCCGCAGTCGGATCAGCTTTTGGCTCGAAACCCGGTGGCCTGGTTCTATGATCAAAAATGTGCCGGACACATCCGACCAGAGGCGCTCCAGGGGGCGGCCGTCGGGCAGCTCATTGAGTACGCTGGCGGCGAAGGCGATGCTGAGGCCGCCCGGGGGACGGGTGGGTATGCGCTGCCACTCCCGCACGGTGGGCAGCATGAGGTTCAGGTGGCGGGCATAGGTTCTCACCATGCGCATGGCAAGCGTCCGCGGGGCGGTCTGGGACTCCACGAGGTGGATCTCCCGGGGCATGGGTTGTTTGGTCTCCGCGGCGTAGGCAAGGGCCGCAAGGATGGCGGTGCCGGGGCCGCAGCCGAAGTCCAGCCAGGCGGGGCCCATGATGGGCTTGTGGGCCCGCAACAGAAGCAGCGTCTTCTGGAAGTTCATGGGCATGTAGGCCGCCGCATAGGCCCCCAGCCTTTGGGGAGAGTTCAGGTAGTTGGGCTTCAGATGCCCCCGTCCTTCGGTGAGTTGATGGCTTAAATCCTCAGCATCACGCCGTGCGTCAGGACCAGATAGGAACTTTCCGCCGACTTCTTCAGTCAGAGTCTTCCAGAACGCAGTGAGGAGGGGATCTATGGAGGGGGGCATTGTTGGTTATGGGGCCTTCGGGTCATAATACCAAAGAAGCATGGAAAGTCTGCCCTTCCGTTACGAGCCACGTCAATACTGGGAATACTACTGCCCAGTCTGCAAAATCCAGCGTCGTTCGGGCTACTGGCCCTCGCCACGACGCCACCATTACCTGCGCCTGGCGCTTCTGGCGGTTTGTCTCTCCGTGGGGCTCTGGCCTGTTTTCGGTGTCCGTGGCGGGTTCCTGATCTTTCCCCTTTGGGCTATTTTTGAGTTCTGGTACCGGGCCCGCGCCCGTCAAAGCCTCATCTGCCATTGCTGTGGCTTCGACCCGTATCTTTATAAGTACGACGTGAAACTCGCTCGGGAGGGGGTGGCTCGCCACTGGGCGGCAAAAAAGCAGGCTGCGTCGGCCGCCCCACGCTCTGAAAAAAGTGATGATATTCCCCCTGCCGGGTGACTTTTCGCGCCGATGCCTTTAAGGGTGTTCTTCGTACTCGCAAAGGAGATTCACCGTGTCGGTCAACAAAGTCATTCTCATCGGTCGTTTGGGCGCCAAGCCCGAAATTCGTAATACGCCTGGCGGCGCTGGCGTCGCTAATTTCAACATCGCCACCAACGAGTCCTGGATGGATAAGAACAACCAGAAGCAGGAGCGCACGGAGTGGCACCGTATCGTGGTTTGGGGCAAGCTTGCCGAGCTTTGCGCCAGCTATCTGGATAAGGGCCGTCAAGTGTACCTTGAGGGCCGTCTGCAAACCCGTCAGTGGCAAGACAAAGATGGCGCCACCAAATACACCACCGAAGTGGTCGCAACCACGGTGCAGTTCCTTGGCGATCGCCGGGAAGCTGGCGCCACGGCTGGGCCCACGCGTACGGCAACCGCAGCGGTTCCCGTAGCCGCGGGGGCGCCTTCTTTCGGCCTTGAAGAGCCTTCATTTACTGAAGAAGATATCCCGTTCTGATAGTGTCGTTCCGTGCTTAGAACCCTCATCGTAATTCCCACGTACAACGAGATCGAGAACTTGAGAGCCCTCGTCACTGAGGTGATGTCTCAAGTTCATGAGAAGACCCATCTTCTCGTCGTGGATGACAACTCCCCGGATGGTACCGGTGATTTGGCTGATCAGTTGTCTCGGGAGAACGACCGCGTTCACGTGATGCACCGGCCTCGCAAAATGGGCTTAGGTACGGCCTATGTGTCGGGTTTCAAGTACGGTCTTCAACGGGACTTCGAAGTTTTCGTGGAAATGGATTGCGACTTCAGTCACGACCCCAAATACTTGCCCCTGTTTTTCCAGCAGGTCGAGGGCGGGGCCGATGTGGTGGTGGGGTCCCGTTACGTACCCGGCGGGGGCACGGTGAACTGGGGTTTAGCCCGCAGAGCCATCAGCAGGGGCGGTTCTTTGTATGCCCGCGCAGTGTTGGGAGTACGACTGAGCGACCTCACCGGCGGCTTCAATTGCTGGCGTCGCAAGGTTATTGAGGCCATCGGCATGGATGACATCAAGTCCGATGGCTACTCCTTTCAAATTGAAATGAAATACAAAGCCTGGCTCAAGGGCTTCAAGATCGCTGAAATGCCCATCGTGTTTGAAGACCGTTGTCTTGGTAAATCCAAGATGAGCAAGAATATCGTCATTGAAGCCATGGGCCGGGTGCTTCTCATGCGCCTACAGCACATTTGGCCTGGGCAGCTTTTGCCGGGGCGGAAGCAAACTTGACAGTGACGCGCTGAGTTTTAAACTGTTTAGAAGTATGCACTTTCTCGTGACCATTCGGTTTGCGACGGTAATCACACCGCTTCTCCTGTTCGCAAGCTCGCTGAGCCATGCTCGTGCGCCTCTTGCCGTTGTCCTCGTTGATAAAAAAGCCAACGCAACCCATCTGGCGAAATACGACGATGGTGGCATCACCATCGAGAAAACCTACCACGCCACCTTGGGCAAGGTGGTGGGTGATAAGCAGATCACCGACGACAAGAAAACCCCGGAGGGTGTTTATTTTTTGCTGTCCAAGCGCACGCCGCCCCATCTGCAGAAGAAGTTCGGCGTCATGGGCTTCCCCGTGGATTACCCCAACCCCGTGGACAGGCGCGAGGGCAAGACGGGCTTCGGCATCATGCTCCATGCCACGGACGATCCGGCGCGGCTCACTAAAAACTATGATTCCGACGGCTGCGTGGTGGTGGATAACCACGAGATCAACGAGATGTCCCGGGGCTTCACCTTGGGGCTGTCCCCCATGATCATTTTTGATGAAATGAAGCCGGAGTATTTAAAGGAAACCTACAAGCCCGAGCTGAAGACCTTCTTCGAAGCGTGGGTGAAGGCCTGGGGCGAGAAGGACCTCGACAAGTACATGAGCGGCTATCACCCGACGTTCCAGTTCAATGGGATGGATATCAAGGGCTACCGCGCCTACAAGATGTCTCTGAATAAGAAATACGAGCGCATTGCGGTGGCCGCGAAGAATGTGCGTATCTACAACCACCCCAAGTACACCGTCATCACCTTCGGGCAGGACTATCGTTCGTGGTTCAAGGGCGGGAGACAGGCCTTCCAGAGTCTTGGGACGAAAGTCATCTACGTGAAGGAAGACCTGCAAGGCCACTTCAGGATCGTCCATGAAGACTTCAATCATCTTCAGGAGAATTGACCTTCCCAGCTCACGGCGGTAACTCTGGCCCGTGCGGGATGTGGATGTCTTAATCGTTGGAGCGGGGTTGGTAGGCTCGAGCCTTGCCATGCATGTGGCGCGCCTGCAGCCGGGTCGTAGTGTTCGTGTCGTGGACTTGGATCTCGCGGGCACCTTGAGTTCCTCGGAGCTGAATGCTGGTGGTGTGCGCGTGACGTGGAATCACCCGTTGAACGCTGCGTTGTCGAGGATGTCCATTGACTACTACGAGACGGTGGCCGGTGAGATCGGCTTCCTTCAGCGGGGCTATTTCTGGATGCATGACAAAGCCCACTGGGGTGCGGCGCGAGATAGCTTGCAGAAGAACGCGGCGCTGAAGGGTGCTGCCATCGACTATCTGTCCCCAGCGGAGATCACCCAGCGTTTCCCGTTCTTCGATAAAACTTCCGACCTGGGGGGCGCCACCTTTTCCCATAAGGATGGATTGCTCAATGCCAATCTCTTGAAGTCTCATTATCGCAAACAGGCCAAGGCCGCGGGCGCCGTGTTCCAGGACCGTACCTGGGTGCACGCCGCGCGGGGGGCTCATTCAGGTCCCGTCGAAGTGAAGGCCTGGGTTTTCCCCGCGGAGATGAGCGAAGACGATATTCGTACCGAGCTCACCGCGCGCAACGAAGCAGAGGGCGATGGGCTCGCCCATACTTTGGGGGCGCGGGAAGAAACTCTGCGGGCCAAGGTTTTGGTGAATTGCTCCGGGCCTTGGGCGCGGCGCTTTGCATCCCTGATGGGCCTTGAGTGCCCCTGTTTCCCCCTGCGTCGCCAGGTGAGCCTCTTCTCTTGCCGCGAGGTGGACCTACGTCAATACGGCATGTTCGTGGACTCGAGCGGTGTCTACTTCCATCCTGAGGGGAATGACATCCTGGGTGGGTTCGCCACCCCCGAAGAGACGCCAGGGTACAACTTGAATTACGACGGCGAGGAGTTCTTCAATGAGCGGATTTGGGCGGCGCTCTTTGAACGCTCGACGAAGTTCGAGAATTTGAAGCACCTCACAGGTTGGGCAGGGCTCTACGAGGTGTCCCCGGATAAGAGCGCGGTGGTGGGCCGTGTGGCGCCTTTTGACCAGGTTTATGAGGCCCATTCCTTCTCTGGCCGGGGGGCCATGCAGTCTTATGCCGCGGGCTTGGCGTTGGCGGAGCTCATTGCCAAGGGGCGGTTTGAGACCCTGGATTTGACCGGCATGGACGGCGGGCGCTTTGCGCGGGGCGAGAGTGTTGACGAGGGGTTGTTGATTTAGGGTCAATCTGCGTGGGCGCCCCGGCAGCCAAATTTTTCCACATCCCGGTAGCGCGTGAATCTTTCGAAGATGCGTACGTAGCGCACCCAGGGTACGCAGGCTTCTTCCTTCCGGCCTTGGGCCCAGAGCGCCTCACCCAGCGTGTGTAAGACAAAGTAGTTGTGAGGTTGCCGCGTCAGTACGCGGCGGGCCATGGCTTCTGCTTTTTTTGGTTCTCCCAGTGACAGTGCCAGGCGTGCGCCCTCCCAACACCCCTGCCAGAGCGAGGGATAGCGCCCGCAGAGTCGCTCCAGCTTGATGAGGTCAGCGTTAAGGTCCATGCCTTCGTGCTGCACCAGATACTGCCCTTGGAGATGGAGCGCCATGAGCGGCAGCGCCAATAGCAAGGGAGCGACGGCTGCGTAGGCCGGCACGGTGAAGCGTCGCCGTCCCGCGGAGGACAAACCCTGGGATATCAGCGGGCCTAGGCTGAGTGCTATGAGGGCCGCAGGATATGCCCCTTCGAGCGGCGAGGCAAAGGCGCCATCGATGGCGATGAACGTCAGCACGGCTTTTGCTGCTCGCGGGATCTTTGATTTTCGCAGGGCCCAGTAGAGGAGGAGCGCTCCCAAGATGCAATTGAGCACGCCCCACTCCGCGAGCAGCTTCAGTGGGAGGCTATGGGGAGAGCGGATGATGATGTCCTCGTTGAGATCCACATCCTGCATGAGGGCTTTGCGGTAGGGCACGTATTCGAAGGGGTAGTTGCCGGGCCCCACGCCGAGGGGATGGTGGCGGATCATGACCACGGTGTTGGCCCAGCGCACGAGACGGCTGCGGCTGTTCTCTGCTTTTTGTTCCCAGAAGCTGCCTTTGCCGGATTGGGGGCCTTGGAATTTCTGCCAGTCCAAGCGGCCTAATACAACGACAGTAAAAAGCAGGAAGAGTCCAAGCGCGGGAATGGCAGCCCAGCGTCGCAGGCGCGGTGGTGATAAAGTCGCCATGGTGAGGGCTGTGCCCAAGAGCGCGGCCCGTGAGCCTGCTTGAAGCATCCAGAGGAGTGCTGCGAGGGAGAGCAGTGCATCTACAGCAAGGAGTGCGTAGTGTGCGCGATTTTTGCGTGGGCCAAATACGAGGAGGAGAGCACTCAAGCCTAGGTACTCTGAAGCGATATTTTGTTGGCCGAAAAAACGGGTTTGGCCGAGGGCGAAGAAGAGAAGGAGTGCCACGCGCACCACGGGTTTGCTGTATCGCCAGAGATTTTCGCCATCGCCGAGGCTAGCCTGGGTCGAGGCCGCAAAGGCGAGGAGGACTAAGGCCAGGAGACCCGTGAGCTCAGTGAGGTCGACCGAGGGCCAGGCAGCAAGGGAGGCAAGGAAGCATGCGCTGAGCGCGATGCTGATCACGAGGGTTTGTTTTCGAGGCACGACGAAGGCGCAGCGCGTTCCCGCCGCGATGATCGCAGCGAGCACGGACCAGCCATAGAGCAGGGCCCATGGTGCGAAGTTCACTTCATAGAAGGGGAGGAGTATTCGTGCGCAGGGGAGGAGGAGCAGGCCTGCTGCCAGGGTGAACGGCAGCAGCCTGCGGCAAATCTTTGCGATCACTCGCCGTGGGCGCTGGAGCCGTCGCTGCCGGGTGCCGTGCCGCTGCTTTCCGCCTCTGTCCCGCCACTACGGCGGCTGGGATCGAGAGTGGACCAATGGCCACGCCCCTCGAGGGGTTGGAGGCGACATTCCACCTGGGCGCCCCTGACCCGGCGGATGAAGGGCTCGTCGAGGTTGGCGAAGTTGTGGGTGTAGTCGCGGCTAGTGTCGACACTCAAGTCAAAGCCGCCCTCTCGGCCTGGGGGCACTGGAAAGTTCAAAGAAATAAGGAGAGAGAGTTGGCCGCCGAAGTGCCGACTTTGGCCGGCCGCCCGCCACGGAGAATCCACTCCGTGCTGGTGTCGCGATGTAAAGGTCATGTCCGCACTGAGGAGACCAATGTACCAGTGGGCAGCATCGCTGCTACAAAAGCTTCCGGGCGTTCTTCGTGTGCCCAAGAGGCCGCCCTCGGTGCCCGCCGTCGTGCCACCCGTGACCTCTCCTCCACGCTCACTGCGGTAATAGGTGGTGCGTCGACCCCAGATCGTAGATCCGGGCACGATGACGATGTGGTGGCCATTGCAACTGATCAAGCAGCGCAATTCCTGTCCTGCAGGGGGGCGCATTCTATCGCAGTACTCGCCCTCTTCGCCGGTGCAGTCCGGGCGATCTTCACGGTCATAGGTGAAGAACGAACTCAGAACCCGGGGCGTGACCCGTTGCGCCTCACTGTAGGAACAGAAGATCAGCGCAGCCAAGCTAAGATAAATGAGTTTCATGGAATTCCCCTCTGTTCTCAGTATGGTGGGGGAGGAATTTAAAGGCAATGCCCGGACTAGCGGAACGCACGGATTGTTGCGTTGCCTGGCGAGATGTGCGCGAAGTCCCACGGGAACGCAACAATCCGTGCGTTTGTAGTTTTTACAGAGTTGACTCACCCACTGACACCACAGTAAATTCAGGCCCTTAGCTTATGCGCATCACCGACTTTTTGCGGGGTGTTGACCCCTCCACATTAGATGATTTGCGGGCGGCTTTGTTCCGCGGAAAGCCTGGCTACCTTACGCGCGAGAAGTGGCTGCTGAAGTCCATTGGCCGGGGCCGCAGGGTCCTCGACTTGGGCTGTGCCACGGGGTTTCTCGCCACTCAGATCAAGCGCCGCAACAACGAGGTTTATGGCGTCGAGATCAACGCCGCGGCGGCATCCCGGGCCCGGGCCGAAGGCATCTCCGTCAAGCAGGCCGACCTCAACGAGGGCATCCCCTTCGAAAACAGCGATTTTGACGTGGTTTTGGGGGGGCATATCTTCGAGTACGTCTATGACAGCCGTCGCCTCATCGAAGAGTGTGCACGGGTGCTGCGCCCCGGTGGAGTATTGCTCATCACCGTCCACAACCTCAACTCGTTGCAAAACCGCTTCCGAATCCTGGCAGGCGGCTACCTCGACTCCCTCGGGGCCTACCCCGAGGATCATGGCGGTGGTCAGGTGCGTCTTTGGAACCTGGAGAAGCTCCGGGAGCTCCTCTCCATCGGAGCTTTCGAGCTTGCTGAGGTGCGGGGCGCCCGCGCCAACGGGGCACGGAGTGCCGCCAAGGGCTTGGGCCATGGGGTGTCTCAGGCTTTGACAGGCCTCGTGACCAAGGCTCCTTCCATGTCCCCGATTCTCTTAGTGAAGGCCCGGAAGCCCCTGAAGGGCAAGTAGCGGCACAGCCCTTGCTCTAGGCACTCCTGCCCCCCGTTCTCGGGGCGTAAGGAGGTCCCATGATCGCAACCCTCGCCACCGCCACCATACTCTGGCTAACCCTGTATTTTACTGTGTAAATTAAAACACTTTAGTCTGATTCCCGCCATGCCGAAGAGTCCAGACGAGGACTCGCATCCCCATGGCCGACGCGCTCAAAAAATTCGGCAAATACTTCCTCTTGGACCTGCTGGCCAATGGCGGCATGGCCGAGATCCATCGCGCACGCCACGCCACGCCGGTGGGCGGGGGGCGGCTGCTTGCCATCAAGCGCATCCAACAAAGCTATTCATCCAACCCGGAATTCATCAACATGTTCCGCGGCGAAACGAAAGTCACCAGCGCTTTCACGCACCCCAACATCATCCAGGTCTATGACTATGGCGAGGAGCAGGGCCAGCTCTACATCGCCATGGAATACGTGGATGGCCGCAACTTGCGCCAGTGCATCACGCGGCTCTCCGAGCTGAAGCAGCTCTTCCCCGTTGAGGTGAGCGGCTACATCATCGAGCAGTCCTGCCGCGCCCTCGAGTATGCCCACCAGTTCAAGGACAAGTTCACGGGCAAGAGCCTCAACATCATTCACCGGGATGTGAGCCCACAGAACATCATTGTTTCCTATGACGGCGCGGTGAAGGTCATCGACTTCGGCATCGCAAAAACCGAGGTGCAGGCCGAGAGCACCCGGGCCGGCGTGATCAAGGGCAAGCCCAGCTATCTTTCGCCCGAGCAAATTTCTGGCGAGACGCTGGATGGGCGCAGCGACGTCTTCGCCCTCGGCATCGTGTTCTGGGAATTACTTACGGGGCGCAAGCTCTTCGCCGGCGATAATGATCTCGCGGTGATTCGCATGATCGAGAATTGTCAGAACCACGTGAAGCCGCCGAGCCAGTTCAACCCCAAGATCCCCAAGGAGCTGGACGCCATACTTTTCAAAGCCCTCGAAAAAGACCGCAGCAAGCGGTTCCAGAGCGCCAGCGAGATGCAGCGTGCGTTGCATAAGTTCCTGGCCCAGTTCGCTCCGGAGTTCAACCCCGAGGACCTGTCTACCTACGCCCGGGAGCTCTTTAATAAAGAGATTCTCGAGGACCGCAAGCGGTTGATGAAGATCAACGAGAAAGCGGAAGAACTCATTAAGCTCGGCGAGGAGCAAGGCTCCGACCCTGGTATCGCCGCCCCCGGGGTGGAAGCCGCCGCCGTGGAACAAACCGATGTGGGCGTGAAGCGCGCTGCCAAGTTGCCCGTGCGCCCCGCGACGCCCAGGGTGGCTGCCCAGCCCGTGGACCTTGGTGATTTACCGGAAATCGACATGGGTGATGCCGCCCCCGATGCCGTGGCGGAAGCGCCGGAGCCAGTCGCCGCGCCGCGCCCCGTCGCCAAAACCGGCGTGAAACCCATCGCGGGGGTGGTGACTTTGAATGCGGAAGAGCAAAAATCCGCGGCCAGCATCAAACTTGAAAAAGTCGAGGCCTCCACGGGGAGTTTCCAGGCAGGCGTCGTGCACAACAAGTCCATTGTGGAAGGCCCCACGGTCAGTGGCGTCAGCACCCAGCGGCCCCGCCCCCAAGGAGCACGCACCCGCACGGGCATGCAGCACCCGCCCGTGGCGGCAGCTTCTTCAAATGGTTTAGCTAAAGCTGCAGTCTTCGCTCTCGCCCTTGCCGCGGGGGCCTATTACTGGCTTGAGTTGCGCTCAGTGCCCCAGCCCACCCGCAGCACCGCGGCGGTGTCCCCGCCGGTGGTCGCGGCCCCTGTGGTGGAGAGCCCCGCCCCGCCTACGGCGGGTGCTGTGCCGACGGACGCTGCTGCTCAGTTCGGTGGCAGTTCCATCGCCCTACGTTTGAAGCTCATCCCAGCGGGTGGTCACCCCGTCGTGAAAATCGATGGTGTCGTCGCCACCGTGGGGGCGGGCCTCGCGGTGCCCGTGCCTTTGGATAAGGCCGTCACGCTCACAGTAGAGCGGGAAGGCTTTGAGACCTACACAAAGAATCTCATGTTTGAGTCCACGCGATTGGCGGGCATGCGGGATCTGCCCATGGAGGTGGAGCTCATTCCGTCTCACTACGGGTTTTTAAGCGTGTACACGACGCCCAGCGCGGAAGTGATCATCATGATCGATGGCGGCGAGGAACGCATCCAGGCGCCCTTCAGCGGCAAGCGTCTGCCCGTGGGTCGCTACAAGATCCGCCTTGAAAACAAGCTTCTGGGCATGAGCAAAGAGATCGATGCTGTCATTGAAGAAACCCGCGTGAAGAAAATCGAAGAGCGGTTATCGGTGATCTCGGACGGGCACTGAGGATCGCGGGGGATTTTTCCGTCTGACTTCGTTGTCGTTCGTCGCAGCCTCCACGCAGCGGGCATGAGCCCGCTTTGGTCGGCTGACTCCTCCTCCGCCTCGTCAGACGAAAAAATCCCCTCGCGAATGTACTAATCTAACGATTAGAGCGGGGATTCCAGTGCGAATGCAGCGGGTCTTCGACACCTTGATTCGCACTGACTTCAGTGCACTGTGTCCGACGGCCCAGTTGAAATCAAAGGGCTTCGTCCTTGGCACACGCCTTGCTCCTCCTTCATACCACTATGAAGAAATCATCCGTCGCATTCATGCTGCTCATCTCTTACGCCTCCCTGGGCTTTGCCAGCGACGCTAGCGGCAAGAGTAAATATAAATGCTTCACACAGCGCGAATCTGTGCCGCGCAGTCACTCCTCTGATAAAGTAGACATCCTCATCGTGAGAGGTGCCAACCCCAACATGGCCGCCAATGAGAGCCTGGTCGCCATGGCCGCGTCCTTCCCCCAGGACGCTGATATCCGCATGGGGGTTATGACTGCATTTGGGGACCGCTCGGCCCACGCGGGGAAACTGCTGAAAGTGGCCGGAGACCGGGATGATTGGGTGCTGGACTTACGCAGCGAATCTCCATTTCTCATGGCTGAACGATTGAAAGCCAAACTCAGTCAACCACTGCGTTTCGAAGGTGGCTGCAACAAGGACTCTCGGGAAAGCGGCTTGCTTTCCCTGAACCGCGCCATGGACCATGGAATGCTCCAGTCCATTCGTGCCAAAGGGTTCCTGCGTACCGATGCCGTGCTCCTGGTTCTCTTCATTTCAACTGCCCGGGATGCTTGCGATCGCGGGGCAACCTCTGCGGAGTTCTGCCGTCGCCGGTCCCCCGCTCGTGAGACGGTAACCGCGGCCCTGGTGTACAACAAACTCAAAGCCATCCAAGGGGATCGCCCATTCATGATTGGAGGCACCCCACTTGCTGACGCCCGCCAAGAGTTCATTGCCTTGAGCGGCGGATTCCATTTTGATCCTCAGCAACCTGATGCTGCCTCCGTACTCAGCGACCATGCGCTGCGGTTCATCAGCGGCGATTCTTTCAGCGTATCCTTTGCCTTGGCTAAAACAGAAATCAAACCATCCACAATTTCCATATCTGGCAGTGGGCGGAACCTGGATTTCGTTTATCACGCCCAAAATAATTCCGTTTCCATCGACAGCCGTATTTTGAGCTGTAGCAACATCATCATTCGCTATTGCAGGAATGATAAACCCAAAAGCTGTGGCTACCCGAATCCACAACCCACTCCAACGCCTATCCCAACACCGGAACCTACTCCAGTGCCTGCACCTGAACCCACGCCCGTACCTGCACCTGAACCCACGCCCGTACCTGCACCTGAACCCACGCCCGTACCTGCAC
>CAYHWW010000021.1:0-15086 GCA_964360145.1 uncultured Oligoflexia bacterium
ATCGCGCCGAAATTGCCTCTATGTACCTTGAAGGGCTATCTCTTGCGCAAATTGCAGAGAACCTTGGGCATTCGAAGGCTTTTGTTTTCGCATCAATTAGGGATCTCAAGGTCCTGCGACCGAAGAAGAATGCGCAAACTAACCCGGCTAATTATCGCAAGCCGGTACCTCCATATGGCTACCGCGTTAAAAATGGGAAGCTCTTTACCCATACGGTGGAGCTCCGGGTTTGCCGCCTTATTGTGGGCTTGATGGGCAAGCATGGGCTTACTTCGGTAGGGGCTGCGCAGTACCTCACTGCTAAGGGCGTGCAAAACCGGCAAGGATCCACGAGGTGGCATAACCAGTCAGTCTTGCGTATTTATCTCCGCTGGAAAGAGAAACTCTAAATTTAGACCAACCTCAAAACACACGCTTAAAATATTACTTATAATTATAATAAATATAATTAATTTCGGTTACTTATGACCATACACAGGAGAACATCTACCTGCGTGAGGTAGTTTTGCATCTATTTTTTGTAGATATATATTTGTTACTATTGAATATTAATTAATTTTATACGTAAAATTTATTCGACACAGTGATATCCCAAAGGGGATAATACACGTCAATAGTTAATATTATTATTAATTTCAATACTTTAACTTAAATAATATCAGAATATATCTACATCAAGAATGCTCAACATAACTATTGAGCATTGCGTCATAATTTGTTATTCTATATGTAAAGTTTTTGGCATACATATGCCGATAGAGAATGTGGGAGCACATGTGGCCAGAGATAAGGTGAGAGAAGTACAGGCAATCACGGCTAGGGATATTCCTGGGATTCTATTGAACCCCGGGGAAACGGCTATTTCTTTCAACGCACAGAGCCTACCCGCCAGTGACCATTTCTTTTTTGCCAGCGATTTAGTGGTTACTAGCCACGCAGGCCAACTCCATGTGGTTTTTGGCCAACGCCCTTCAATTTCTGCATCAAAAGAATTCAGGCTCGCGATTGAAATTATTTTCCCATTATTCAACGCTGTCGATTTTCTTTACGACAACGTTTGGAGCAAACCTGGCCTAAATGGTGCTGGGCTTTTTATCGATAGCATCCGTCAGTCAGCCTCGCTTTCAAATATGTTCGAAGATGAAGCAGTCAAGGAGCCTTCACAATTAGCAGATGAAGAATGGACCCTTCCGAAGGACCCGAATTGCTTCAGGATGTTCCCATCTAACTTTGCAGCAGTCACAATCTCTGCAGGGCAGTCGATGATTGAATTCTTCGAAGGCTCACCAGATCTGATGGTGAGCCTTACTCACCAACGAAGCATTCGACCTAATGAAGGCGTTAAGAGTGTCGTTAGCGTCATCCTTCCACCACTCCTCTTATTGAAGTTTTTTGAAACTACACGTCCGATTTTAGAGCGCTGCAAAGGGATCCGCGAACGAATTGAAAGTGAGAAAAGAAGGTAGAATATGCAAAACCATTCTTGGGAATCATTTTTTTACGGAAACACATGCTTAGTCATTACCTCTGGCTCTGAAAGCACTAGTGCGGCACCAAAAAGAAACCTTTCCTTCAAGAAGGTTGCTGTCCATCTTGGATTAGTTGCGGCTTCCTTGAATCCTATTCTTTCTTCGGGGGCAATCTTAGCTCACGGGGGAGCCGTTCCTGCAGAGCAAAGCAGGGGAGTTTTTCACGCTCGCAACACCAATTGGAATAGTAAGATTAGCAGGGCTCGGAAAACTTTATCTCTTAGCCTCACTGAAACAGCAGAGCTACTCCATCTTTCACTTAGCACCCTACAAAAACTAGATGCTGGCGACACCAAAGCACCTCATCCAGAAACCCGTAGAAAATACCAACTACTTATCGAGTTAGAGAGCTTATTAAAAGACGCTCTCCATAACCGAAAGTTTGCCATCTCTTCTGCGCTGCGATCAGAACAGTCCGCATTTAGTAATTTAACTGCCCTAGAATTTGCAAAGCGTGTTGGCGAAGACGGCATCGATGCGGTTCTCGACATTTTTAAGCGCATTCATGCATGATTTGTTTTCGCGTAGTTGATGCACAATGGTCGAGCGCTCCAGATCTACTCAATGGGATTGGTGCGAGCACTGGGTTTGGTGGACGTTGGAATACAACAGGAATCCGCACAGTTTACACAGGCGTAGCCCACGAGACTGCTATCGCTGAAAAATCATTCTATGCCATGAGACAAGCCGTTGAAGTTTATAATCAGCAATTGCTCACAACCAAGGGGCAGCCTGCTCACTATTTAAAACAAATTGTGAATCGGCCATTTAAAATAGCGACGATTAAAGTTCATTCTACTCTGACTACTGCGAATCTTACCGATCAGAATGAATTAACCAGCCATCTTGCTTCAGCAGGACTACCGAATCGCTCCATCACAGAAGCAAGAAAGTCTAACTTTCAGCTATTCCCTGATCGATGGACTCAAAAATTAGGTTTGTATTTATTCCAGAAAAACTTCCAGGCTATTCGTGTTGCATCTGCCAGAAGCGACGTCAGCGATGGATGCGCCATTTTTTCAGAAAAAATTAAACCTGAAGAGATCGAAGTAACGAACGTTACTGATGTCACGCTAAGTGCAGTAACACTCAGTGGGAATAAGTATACAGGGCACCACCCTGCTGACGTTAATGCGATCCACTTTCAGTTTGGACTACAGCAAGGCACAACACCCGTTCTCCATGTTCCTTAGAGATTACCTCAAATTCGCTGTCGCTACCCAATCCGAGCGCAGTACGCACCCCAACAATTCCACACACTTAAGTATGAATTTCGGCGGATTTTAATGGTGGGCGCGGTAGGGATTGAACCTACGACCTATCCCGTGTGAAGGGATTGCTCTCCCACTGAGCTACGCGCCCGCACCATGGCGGAAATTATTGAATTGGAGAGTTTTTAAGATATTCACCTGCCCTTTGCAACGCCGGATTGTCATAAATATTATATATTTACACAAAGCGGGCGCCGCACCACATTCCCGACTAAAATAGTATTGTTTCTCACACCTCCCCGTGATACAAGGCGCACCCTATGGCTCACATGCGCATTTTTCCAGCCCTTGCCGTCATCCTCTCCCTGACCCTGGGCGCCATTACACCGGCCCATGCCCTCAGCGCTGAAGACGCCGATGCACTGGCCGCCGCTGCCTTGGACGAATCCCGCCCCCCCGTTGACCGCATGCATGACGCCATCGCGCTTCTCTTGGAGTCCAAGGCCGGTGGCGCAACCGTGCGCAACCCTGACCTCGTACGGTTTTTCAACCTCGCTGAAGCCATCGTCTTTGACGAAGAGCTGGATAACGCCACCCGCACCCACGGCGTTCACCTCTGGGTGAGTATCTACCGAGCGCTGCGGGATGAACCCGATGCATCCGCCGCACACGCCCGCACCCACCTGCAATCCATGCTGGCGTACCTCAGAAGCCTCAGTATCCCCGCCCCACTGGAGGTCTTTGAGCGCTTACTCCCTAGACTTGACCGCCTCCGCGTCGGGCATCATGGGGATGACGATGCCGCACTGCTCCTCAACCTCCTGGCCGCCCAGCAAGACCAAGAAGCCATCGCCCTCTTGGGCCGCATGGAGCATGTGCTCTACACGCAGCATACCCGGGCCAACCTCTCGGGCCCACAAGGTTATGCCACCCTGATGGCCCATGAGCTCCTCCTCCAAGGAGCACGCAACCCCGGGCTTGTAGACCGCTTCATCAATGTCATGGCAGCGACGGTGCAACAGCTCGCCAACCAGCCCATTTTTGAGCGCGTGAAAACTCTCTACGTCATGGTTGTACAGATGATGTGGAAGTCCCAAATCCTCATCAAGCTCCAAGGCACCGCCCCTACGGGCGCTGAAACCCTCGCCCAGCGTACACGTGCTGTGATGACCAGCATCCTGCCCCTCGTCCAATCCAATGCTAGGCCCTATGCCCAGCTTCAAGCTTCGCTCTTCTTGCTCGATAGCTACTCCCAGCTCGCTCTTCTGCCTCAAGGCACCCCCGGTCACGACCTCACCATGGACCATTCAGGGCCATTCACCGCATATCTGCGGGATCAGGCCGCCGGCGTGCTGGAGAGCGCGCTTTTCTCCCCTGCTGACGATGACAACGGCTGGAGCCGCGGCGACCGCTTCCGTGCCGCTACCCATCTCATCGAGACAGGCTACCTCATGCCTCAGTCACCCATTGCTTCAGCCTATGTCAGAATGCTCATCAGCATGACGCCAGAGGAGCTGCCACACCTGCTGTATGCAACCCGGGTGCTGCGCCATCTCGAACTTCGGGAGCTGCAAGGCACCACGACGAATCAAGAAAGATCCTTGCTCAACGAACTCTTGGTCCATGCCACGGATGAAAACTCACCGGTGGCCGCCACCATTCGTGAAGCGCTTCACGGCAGCTCTTACCTCTGCCCGTTGATGCTCTTACCCACGTGGGAAGCGACCACCGCTGCGACCGCCGCGATCACCGCCGCCGCCGCCGAACCCACCACCACTTCCGCCAGCACCACCAGCACCACCGCCACCAAATCCGCCGCCGCCACCAGCACCACCGAACCCACCGGTGCGGGGAGCAGGGGGCTTGGCCAGTGACACGCTCATCAGCCTGCCGCCGTACTCCACGCCGTTGAGGCGGTCGATGCACTCAAGAGCCAGCTCGTCGGTGCTCATCTCGACAAATCCAAACCCCTTGCTGCGACCGGTTTCACGCTCAAAGATCACTTTGGCGGACTCAACGGCACCGACTTGGGCGAAGATCTGGAATAATTCATTGTCGGTTGCCGAATAAGGCAAATTACCGACGTATAGCTTCTTCTTGAGCACGGTCAGTTCTCCTAAAATGGACGAAATCCCCATTAAGGTAACACCCTTGGCACCCTCGGTCATCCCTTTTTCCGATGGACGATGTCCGCACGGAGCAGCTCTTCGACAAACTCAAAGAGAGGCTTTTCTCCCACGGACAAATACCGCGGCGGGCCGGCAAAACGTAGAAGCAAAAGATGGGTGGGCCAGGGCTCCGCGCCAGACCTCATCAAGCCGTCGAGAATGTGCGTTGTGTACACCACGGTCATGCCGCTTTTTTCATTGGTGCGCTTGAGCCAGTGGAGAAAATCCGCTCGAGCCACTACGTCTAGCTGCGTGGTGACTTCGTCGAGCAACAACAAGTCCGCGGGCTGCCGTAGGGAGAGCAGCAGGTCCACGCGCCGCCGCTGGCCATCGGACACCGTGCGCAGGCTCCAGTGGCGATCAATCTCCAAAACTTCGATGAGCTCGGCCTCCCGCTGCTCATCCACACCCTGACGATACCGATCCAGCAACTCCCCCACTTCCACATCCACATGAAATGGAAAGTGCCCATCCACGAAGCTGATCCGCTGCGAGAACTGGAAGTCGTGATAGGGCGAATGGCCGAAAACCCTGAGCTTTTCCGGGGGCAGGATGTGCTTACCCGCGCAGAGCCTCATGAGTGTGGATTTTCCCACACCGTTGGCACCGAGCAAGAGGGTGCGGGAACCGGCGGGAACCTGCAAATCGAGGCTCTGAAACACCGGCTCCCGTGCACCGTCGAAGGCGAAGGTAAGCCCACTCACTTCAATGGCTGGCTTAGGGCTCACGCAATCCTCAACGAGAGCGCGTCACCGGAGGCTGCACCGTGAATACGCTATTCACGGCCTGGCCGCCCATGCTGCGTGCATGGACCAAGTACGTATTTGCCGCGAAGCTGCCCAAATTAATCGCCCGTTCGAAGGGGCGCAGGACCAAGGTACAGAATGGGCTCTCCCTCAGGGAGATGCCAGGCAACACAACGACCACGTCATCAACCCGGGCCACACGCACTTCAGGAGCTAGATCCGTGCAGGCCGATGTGAGCATGCCACTCAGCACCGCTTGAATGTTCTCGCCTACGGTCGACACAGGCCTTACAACGACAGAGGTGAGATTGGCGTACTTGATGTTATCCACGGTGGGCACCAAGGCCTGGACCACCGAGAACCTGCGCACGCCATCAGTGGTGGCGCTGTTCATGGTTTCCCGCTTGAGATAACTCACGGCGTATTCCCCCACAGGGAGACGACCGAGGCTCACCACAGTGGTGAAGGGCACCACTTCGAGCAAGTGCGCTGGTAAATCGCCTTGTTCCGCACAAACGCCGTTGCGAATGATCTCGGCCTTCTGCGCAACCCAGACCGGCTTGCCCTCACTGTCACGCTGAGTCTGAGTTTCCGTCAGTCGATAGCAGGCGTTGGGCAGATACCCCGTGAGGATCATCTGCACATTGGGGTCGTTGTCATCAAAACCCATCGCCGGCACAAAGGCTTTGACTAAAGGCATCTCAACAACGTCCGCCGGGCCGCCGACCTGGGCCCAGGCACCGGTGGTGGCCATTGCTGCAACTACAGTGATTGCCAACTGCCAAGAAATTCTGCTGCGCATTCCCATAACTCCCCCTGATATTGTGGATGGATTCGCGACGCTACAGAGCGAAATCCGTGCCATGACGCATGTTCGGTGCGAGATTGAATTTAAAGCGTCGCGATGTCACGACTCAATGCGTTGACGCCACTTTCCGTGGGACAATAGATCTCATCAGCAGACATACTTGGCTTACGGATCCATTATGAGCAAAGCCTTCACTAAAGAGAACGATGATCGCGACGATGACGACGCGCCAGAAGAAGAAAATCCGCTGCCACCGGGCACGAAGAATTACATCACCCGTGCCGGTGCTGATGCCATGCGGGCCGAACTGAAGAAATTTCTCAATGTGGAACGCCCCGAGGTGGTGCGCACTGTTTCCTGGGCGGCGGGGAACGGCGATCGCTCGGAGAACGGCGACTACATCTACGGCAAGCGCCGCCTCCGGGAAATCGATCGGCGCGTACGCTATCTCACCAAACGACTTGAAGCGGCGGAGGTCGTCGACCCCGGCGCCCAGAAATCCGACCGGGTGCTCTTCGGCGCCACCGTAACCATCGCAGACGCCGAGGGTAAAGAGCACACCTACCGCATCGTGGGCGTGGACCAGGTGAACCCCTCCATGGGGGACATCAGCTGGATCTCCCCCATGGCCCGCGCTCTCATGAACGCCCGTGCTGGGGATGTGGTCTCGCTAAAAACCCCCCGGGGCGAACAAGAGATTGAAGTTTTGCGCATCGAGTACAAACCTGAACTCTGATTTGGCTTGATCAAGCTAAGGCAGTGTAAATTCTGTGAACGTCGTCGTTATCGTCCAAGGCATTTAAGAAATCAGCCACTTCCTTGCGCTCGCTGTCCCCCACTTGAACGGGGTTTTTCCCCACATAGCTGAGTTCTGCCTGGGAAAGGGCCCAGCCCGCTTTGGTGAGAAATGCGCTCACGGCGGAGAGATCCGTGGGATCGGTATAAAAACGGGCGCCGATCTGCCCCTCGGGCACATCTTCTTTTTCCAAGGGTTCGACGTTTTGCGCACCAGCCTCGATGGCCACCGCTTCAATATCGGCGCTTTTATCTGGATGGGTACCCTCGATGAGACCCAGTCGATCAAACATCCAGGCCACGGCGCCGGCATTTCCCAGCTGCCCCTTGCGAAAGAGCACGCGCACATCGGAGGCCGTACGATTTTTGTTGTCGGTCAGGCACTCGACAATGACTGGCACTTTATGGGGAGCGAACCCCTCGTAGAGGACCGTTTCGTAAATGACGGGCTCATCCAACAAGCCCGCGCCCTTTTTGATAGCCCGATCGATGGTCTCCCGGGTCACAGACTGCTTGCGGGCGGACTCGAGGGCCGCACGCAATCGGGCGTTGCCCTCAGGGCTGGGACCGCCCATTTTGGCGGCAACGATGATTTCTTTCACGAGTTTTCCGACCACAGCACCCTTTTTGTTGGCACTGGCTAATCGTCCTGCATGTTTCCACTGTGCACCCATAGTGCCACGGAGCTTAGCTTCGGGCCGGGCTGAACTCAACTGCGGTTTTAGCCTATTGCAATAGCGGGGTATTTTTGAGACCGCTCTACTGATGGGTGTAGGGTCACAGTTCATCTTAGGTTTTCACGGCGCCACGGTGCCCCTTTGGTTGCGCCGATTCGCTTCCCAGTTTGGTTTGGGGGGGGTGGTGCTCTTCGACTACGACTGCCAGAGCAAAACTTACGATAACAACATCCAAGACCCGGCCCAGTTACGTGCCCTGTGCTCGGAGATTCATGCGCTGCCCGGTCGGCCTCTGATCTTCATCGATCAAGAGGGGGGCAAAGTGCGGCGCCTCAAAGACAGCCGGGGTTTTAGGCTCCTTCCCAGCGCAAAAGCTTTGGGGGCCATGTCCTCTGATGAACGCCTGCCTCTGCTCACTGCCGCCTGCGAAGAAATGTCGGATTTGGGCATCGATTTCGATCTGGCCCCGGTGGTGGATCTCGACATCAACCCCAACAGTCCGGGCCTTGGGGCCGCTGAGCGCTGCATCTCCGCGGACCCAGAAACAGTGCATGGGCTGGTGGCGGATTTCGCTGATGCCGCCCGGGTCGCGGGGCTCATGCTTTGCTTAAAGCATTATCCGGGCCTGGGTTCTGCCCGGGTGGATAGTCATCTCGACCTCACCGTCATCGATGTCCCGACCGCTGATCAGTTGGCGCTGTTTTATGATCTCGCCCCCGTCGTGCCTGGGGATGCCATCCTCGTAAGCCACGCCATCGTGCCCTCCTGGGACAAGGATCGCCCGGTTTGCATGAGCCCCGCGGCACTGGACCCCCTACGCGAACGGCTGCCGGACACTTTGCTGATCTCTGATGACATGCAGATGCAGGGATTACTTAAGGCGCGCAGCCTGCCCGAAGCCTGCGGTGACGCGCTGGCGGCAGGCTTGGACATGCTCATCATTGGTGGCAACATTTCGCGCATTTCTCCCGAGGAATTGGCCTCATTGGCCACAGACCTGGAACGACGACTCACCACGGACCGCGCCTTCGCCGAAACCCTGCGCATAGCCGAACGCCGCGTCAACGCCCGCAAACCTTAAGACAGCTTAAGAACGCGCCGCGCGTCAGTTATGCAAATCTTTACTCTGATCTTTCTCAGGGGTGGCGGGTCCGCGTCCTAAAATCAATCAACTTTGTTGGATGGATCCGACAAAAAATAACCGCTGACACGGAGGTCGCCATGAAAAAGTTATTCGCCACTGTTTGTCTCTAATATTTTCGATTTTGAGAGCAACGGCCGGTTCCTGCAGTCTACGCAGGGACCGGCTTTTTTTTAATACAGGGGCCATCATGAATAGGCAATTTCTCTCCGCGATCACCGACAATATCATCCAGATTTTCGCACGGGACACCATCTCGAAAAGTGGCCTCATTGCCCGGGGCCGAAACAGACAGCTCACCCGCGAAGACTTCATCGCGTTCCTTTCCAACATGTACTACCTCCTCCAACATAATGAGCGCACCCTGCGGGATGCCTTGAGCCTCAGCGAAGCCTCTTATCCGGAGTTCGCGGCCTTCTACCGCACCAAGGTGAAAGAAGAAACGGACCACGCCCGCTGGGCCAAGGACGACCTCAGGCTACTCGGGGTCACTGAAATCCCAGAGTCCACAGTCATCGATGAATGCCGGGCCATCATGGCGCTGAACCGCCGTCAGTTGGCGGAATCCCCCCTGATGTACCTCGCCCATGTCATCGTCCTCGAATCCCTCACCATCATCGTATGCCCCGCTCTGCTCGAAGACAGCAAAGCCTGCGGACTGCCGCCGGAGCGGTTCACCGTGCTGTCGAAACACGTCATCGCCGATGAACATCATGCCATGGAAAATTATGAGTTCCTGGACTCATTAAATCTCACGGAGCCCCAGCAAACGCGGTTCCTCGCATCCATACAGGAATCACTGCTGGCCGTTCATCATTTCCTCAACGGGGTCTGCGCCTATGCCACAAGCACTATTGAAAACACGCTGTGATGAACTGGGCATGGCGCACCTGGCCGCTGACGCCCAGGTGTTCAGCGAGCAGGTGTGCATCACCACGGACATCAATCTCCACCTCATGGGCGTGTGTCTATCAGCGCACACGGCGCCCGCAGCCCCCAAGGCCATGGGCAGCGCGGCGGATCAATGCGCCCCGCCCCTGGACCGCGCACTCTATGAGGCCCTGGAACGCATGGCTCTCCTTCAAGCGGAGCACAGTGGCCGCCTGCGGTTCGAGGATGATCCACACGGGGTGTGGCGCATGGCACGCTCCAACGGCATCGCCTTGCACCGCTCTGTGACTGAAGCAACAGAACACGCCACTGCGGAGCTCATGGAGCGGGACCGGGTCTTACGGTGCTGGTTTGGCGACAGCGATAATGCTGTTGCAATGGTGGGGCATGACACGGACGATGCCGATCTCTGCCTGAAGAGCCTCCAGAGCCAATATGAGATACGCTGCGTGGAGTTCACTGAAGAAGACCCCACATCCCCTTTTCACGTCGCTGGGGTGTTCGCCCTCCCGCGACGGGGGGATTTACCGCTGTTTTATGGCCTCAGCGCAAAACGATCGCTGAGTGAGGCACTGAGGGGCGCTGCTCGTGAAGCATTGCAGCGCCTGGGCTTTCTTTGGGGCGAGGCCATCCCTCAAAATGCTCCCACGGTGGCCCCCTCCGCATTAGGTCATCAAGAATACTACCTCTACCCCGGGCACCAGGACGTCGTCCGTCAGTGGCTGGAAGAGGGCGGCCCCCCGCGGCCGTTGCTGACGAGAAGAACCGCTTGCCCCTACGTGGTGACTAGCAAAGACATCACGCCCTCCTGGATGGCCGGGCAGTTTTCTGTGATCAAAGCGGAATGCCCCGAGGCGGTGCCCCTGACCTTCGGAGCACGACACCCCTGGATTCAAGACACCGGCGCCGGGCGCTGGCTCATCCACCCCAGCGCTTGTGTCTTCTCATCCCTGTGAGAGGTGGTTGATGCCGGTCTTGCCGAAGCTTTTCACATCTAGGCAGAGGGTGTGGAGTTTTTTGCGCAGCACCGAGAGGTGGGTATCGATGGCCTTCTCATGGACCACCTGGTTTTCATAAACCGTGGCCACGAGCTGCATGCGGCTGACGCCATGGCTCGGATGTTCCGAGAGCAGCCTCATGATCTTGAACTGCGTAGGGGTCAAAAACACCGGGTCCGCACCCCGACGCCTCACGGACAATGTCGCGATATCAAGGGACACGGGCCATCGCGTGCTGGGCAGGTGTTTGTGAAAGAAGCGCTCCACCTTGGCCTGGAGCAAACTCAATGCAAATGGCTTTGTGAAATAATCAATGGCGCCGTTTTCGAAACAGCGGCGCATGACATCGATGTCCGCCAGGGATGAGATCACCATGAACGGGACGTCCATTTTGAAGGAGAAACGCCCTTCTTGAATGAGGTTTTTTTGGGGTAGCATGACGTCGAGAAGCATGAGATCGGGTAAATCCACCCCTTTTTTCAGGGCGACGACGAGCTCATCAATGGTGCCGAACATGCACGTGCGGTACTTGAGGTCCAAAGCCTGGCCATAAAGGAAACGATCTTCCTCCCGATCCTCCAGGATCCAGATCACCGGGGTGCGCACTCCATCCGTGGCTGTGGGAGGGATCTCGTTCATTGCATCTCCATAACAGCCTGTGTAGAGGCATGCATCCTGCGCTTCAGCCGCAAGCGATACACGGTACCACTGGAAAGGCCATCGTGGGGCAAGACACGCAAGTCCCCCTCCATGAGCTCGACCAAGCGGCGGGTGAGACGGAGCCCCAGGCCCTCAGCACCGGGCTCTAAGAGAGACTGCACGCTATTGTATCCAAAGGCCGTCAACTGCTCAAAGCGCTCGGGGGTGAGACCACTGCCGTCGTCAGCGATTTCCACTTCGCAGGCATCCCTGCTGACGCCGTCTTCCACCAGATTCAACGTCATGCGCCCTGAAACGCGGCCGCCGCTCAGCATGTCATCAAGGTAATTGCGGTACAAGTTGTCCAAGATCTGGGTTGTCTCGGGGCGGGGCAACATCAGCTGCATTCTCCGCAACTCCGGGTCCATGAGGAACTCCACCGCCGCCAGCCTGCTTTCGCCATACTGGGCCTTCAGCACCGAGAGTATGGAATCGTGAACCTCGCCAAAACTGAAACTGTCCAGGTCCACATTGTTGCGCCGCAGGCTGCACTGCATGGAGTTCACCAGCTCTTGGCAACGACGGGCATTGCGCAGGAGGTAGTCATAATAACGGGGCTCGCTCCGCAGGCTGCTGTTGTCCACCAGGGACTGGGAGATATTGTAGATCGAGTGGATGGGGCTGCCCAAGTCATGGGCCAAAGCCCCGGCGAAGGCCCCGAGATTGGTGAAGCGCGCTTTTTCCGCCTCGGTGAGCACCAGGGCCGCCATTTCGCGCTCATTGCGAGAGATGCGCTTGAAGAGCATATTGAAGGCCCGAACACTGTCCCAGAGCAGATGGTGGCTGCTATCGGCCAAGCCAATTTGAGCCAAATGCTGGCTCCCCATGCCCCTGGTGACTTCCGCGTGGAGCTTTTGATAGCCACCCACAACCAAGCCGTACCAGAGGTACAGTATCCAACTGAAGAGCACGAAGCCGGCAACCCCTGTAATGGAGACGAGCAACATCAGTAGGTACTTGCTCGACGCGAAATGGTTATAGATGAGGAAGCTTTGGAAGGTGACGATCAACACCGGCGGACTGAAGATCATCAGCAGTTCGGATCGGGCCTGCTTTTTGAATGGCTCAGCACGGTTTTCTAGGGCCAGGATGGCATGCCACTCCGGCCTCGCATGCAATGTCTCCAGAATTTTAGATATGACACGATGGCTCTCAAGGTAAATGATCGCCCTGAAGTACAAAAAACTGCAAATGCAAATCCCGAGATAAAGCAAGAACTGGGTAAGCTTGCTGTGGGAGTAGGAGAAATAGAAAACCACCAGCAACGTACCAGGTATTATTTTAGGGAATGATATCCAGTAACACCAGCGCGCAAAACGCATGGGGTGAGCGTAGAGCGCGCGCAATATTGATTTCTTCTCTTCGTGAGGCAGTAAACTAATATTGCTGATTGATACTTTAGGGAATATTTTTTGAACTGCCTCACCATAGGTCTTCAGAAAAACCCAATTACTTGCCCTGACATAAACAGACATGATGGCAACATCGACCAGCATGTAGAGGATGTATTCATACCAGCGGGGCTGAAGAATGACGTACTCCAACACCATTATGGATATGAGGGTTACAGCCCAGGAGACTGGGCCCATGGGCTCACCCAGATTTACAACGTCAGAGTCCTGCTTCTTCCCAGATTTTTCACCCATTTAGACATTCCCCGATGAGCCCACATACAGCATCGACTGAACACGCGCAATAAATGTAATCCACCCCAAAGTACGCCGTAAACTTAAGAAAACCTTACTGTTTCCCCCGGCCATCCCACTCTAGCTTGGTCAGATGAATGACAGCACAAAGCGTCGTGTTCTCCTGGTTGAACACGATTACGATCTCTGCGAAATCCTCAAGAGCCTCCTTGAGGAAGACGGCTTCTCCGTGGACTTGGCCTTTTCCACCTTCGATGCGCTCTCCAAGCTGGGCCTGGCGCAAATCATCATCACGGAGACAAAGCTCCTCGGAATCGACCACGAGATGATCACAAAAACAGCGGCTTTTGACGGAATCCCGGTGATCTACTTCACCGCCGACTTGGACTTCGATGGCCCGGCGAGTCACACACTGCATAAACCCACGTCCGTGCGGGAGCTGGTGGGCCTCATGGATCGCCTTGCGCCGCGTTAGTTTTGAATTACATCCTGCCGTAAAAGCGGTGTGAGCCATGGCGCAGGGATGCGCAGACACACCCCTCGGGTCTCAGGGGCGTCCGTAAATTCCGCGAACCCCGCCGAGGCATTGAAGTCGTACCTCAAGTCGCCATAAATCCAGCGTCCACCTCGCTCTTTTTGCAGAAACGGATAGCGGGCAAAGGAAAGGAATTCCCTAAAACGGCAGGACTCTTGGGCAAGAGCTTGGATGTCGTCCAAAGAAGCGTGGGATGTGCGCACCCAATGCACGTTGGTATCAGATGCCAAGGCGGGGTCACCCCCGCTGGCTGAAGCCTCCGTGGGTCTGCGCACATGGCATGTGGCAGCAACGAACACCTGGGGCCACAGACTGACAAAACCCATGTGACTGCTGAGGCGGGGACCGCCCTCCGCCACTGGCTCTTCTAATTGAGCGAAGGCACGCCAACAAAAAGGATTGCCAGGACTGGGACTCACCATGATGTCCGTGACACGGCTGAGGCCACTGACCTGGGGGGCGGAGAGGGGGGCCTGGGCGGCGACGTTGCGAGCAACGAAATTTTTCGCTTGGTGGGATGACGCTGAGAAAATTAAAATCAACAGCGCCGTCGGCAGCCACAAAAGTAATGGTTTCTTGAGATACCGCGCCCAGAGCCAAAGTACCCCGGCCCAAAGCAGCGAGCCCGCCGCCACTTGCCACTGCAGGCCCGGGAAAAAACAAAGAAGCCCCAGGGAGAGAACGATGAGGCCCCGGCGGGCTGTTGTGAGGAGAGCACCCTTTCTACCCGTGCCCTGGGGGATGGCCCAGGCAAGTGCAAGCCAGAGCAACGGCTCCACGATGAAGAGCGTATCGCCGTAAAACCAGCGGTTCCAGAACGGCGAAAAGGGGTGGACCCCATACTCGTTCCAGGAATCGGCGATGACATGGAGAAGGATGCCCAGCACCCCCGCGAGCCCACAGGCTAAAAACGGCGCCCGGGACCCCCGCCCCTCCGCGGGCCTGTTTTGCCACGCACCGCACAGGGCCATGGCCAGCACCGCTGAGAACAAACCCAACACCGGCACCGCCACCAGAGTATGGGTGTACCCGCGATGATGGAGGAGAGAACCCATTTTGGCGTCGGAGCTCAAGAGGGCCAAGACGAAATCCCCATCAGGGATGTTGTTGGCGATGATGGAACTCAAATAGAGCGCCGTGCGCTGGCGCGTCGTGAGGCGACCATGAAAAGCAGGCTCCATGACCCGGGCGGCGCCACAAGCAATGAGCGAATGGGTGATGTTATCCACGACGGAACCACCT
>CAYHWW010000021.1:15186-33514 GCA_964360145.1 uncultured Oligoflexia bacterium
GGCGGCGCCACAAGCAATGAGCGAATGGGTGATGTTATCCACGACGGAACCACCTGAGGTGGAGCTTCCTCGTAATGGCGTCCCAGCCGTCGCGAATTTCAGGCAAGCCCATGGCACTGCCCACCCCCAACCAAAGCGCGGTGCTGGTGCCAATGGCTAGGATGAGTTTGGCACTCCAGATCCACCAGATATGCCCGGTGAGATCCCGCAAGAAACCTCCAACCTTCACCATGTGCAACACCGCGAAGCTCACAGTCATCGTGGATAAGGTACAGGCCCCCGCCACCATGGCCCCCAAGAAGAGCGATGCCCCGAGGCCCCGGAGCAGGCGCCCCGTGGGCATGCCTGGCATGAGTCGCCCCAGCCACGCATATAAAAAGACGGCGTTGAGGGTTGAAGTCACCGCCGTGGCCGCCGCCAGCGCCCAGAAAGGCATCTGCCACACTTCGAGCATGAGGTAGTTCAGCACCGTATTCACTACCACCATGGCAAAACTTGAGATCACCGGGATCCGGGTGGTGCCTAAAGCATAGTAAAGAGGCACGAGAATCTTCACGGCGGCATAGCCCGGTAGACCGAGGGCGTACCACCAAAGGGCTTCCGCGGTTTGCATTGAATCGAAATAGCGGAAGTGGCCATGTTGGAACAGCAGCTGGACGAGGGGCAGCCCTACCCCCATGAGGCCGGCGGCGGCGGCGCAATTCACCACGAGGCAGAGCCGCAGGGATGACACCACTTGGGCGCTGGCCTCGCCGGTTTTGTTTTTCAACAGGCGGGTCACCCGGGGCAGGGTTGCCGCTGCCAGGGACACACCGAAAATACCGATGGGGAACTGCATGAGGCGGAAGGCGTAGTTGAGCCAGCTCACCGCGCCGCTGCCTTTGGACGTGGCGAAAATCGAATTAATGAGGATGCTGAGCTGGGTGGCCGCCAACCCCATGGTGCCGGGGATGATGAGCCACAACACGGCTTTCACGCCGGGGGCCTGCCAGGGCCGAGACCACTGGCCCCGGGGACCATGTTCAAAAATGGAGAGGCCCAGTCGCCGGACTTTCCACCACTGAACAAAGAACTGCAAAAAACCACCGAGCACGACACCAACGGCCATGCCGTAGATGGGGTGCAACGAGGTGTATCTGCCGACGAGGGGGCAGAGAACGAGGCCGGCGAAGATGGAGGCCAGGTTGAAGAGCACCGGCGCGAATGCGGGCAGGAAGAAATACCCCATGGCATTCAACGCCCCCATTGCCACCGCCGCCAGGGCCACCAGGGGGAAAAAGGGGAACATCCAGCGTGTGAGACTCACCGTGAGCTCGTACTTCCAGAAGATGGCTTTGTAGCCACTGGCATAGAGGGACACCAGCTCCGGGGCGAAGATGATGCCGATCAAAGCCAACACCCCCGTGCCCAACAGCAGGGTCCACAACACCGCGAGCAGCAGACGGAATGCGGTTTCTTTGGACTTCTCCAACGCTCGGGTGAATTGGGGCACGAAGGCCGCGCTCATGGCCCCTTCGGCGAAGAGGTCTCGCAATAAATTGGGGATGCGGAACGCGATATTGAACGCGTCGGCCACATCCGAAGCCCCGAAAAGAAACGCAAAGACCTGCTCCCGCACCAGGCCACCGATGCGGCTGAAAAAAGTGGCAACGCCCATGGCGCCCGCCTGCTTCGCAACCGAGGCTTGGGGTTGATCCATCGATCAGTGCAGAAGCGATGCGATCATCAGGGACACCACGCTCATCACTTTAATGAGGATGGCGATGCCCGGGCCGCTGGTGTCTTTGAAGGGGTCGCCCACGGTGTCGCCGATGACGGCGGCCTTGTGAGCGTCGGAACCCTTCATTTGGCCAGGGATGGCACCCTTTTCGATAGCTTTCTTGGCATTGTCCCAAGCGCCACCGGCGTTGGCCATGAAGAGCGAGAGCACGGCGCCCACGCAGAGAGCACCCGCTAGAGCACCCGCAAGGGCTTCCGCCCCCAGGGCGAAGCCGATGACCACTGGGGCCAACACAGCAACCACCCCCGGGAGGATCATTTCAGCCAAGGCGGCCCGGGTGGCGAGGTCCACGCAGGCAGCGGTGTCCGGTTTCACGCCGGGCTTGCCTTCGAGCAGACCGGGAATTTCCCGGAACTGGCGGCGAATCTCTTCCACGATTTTTTGCGCGGCATTACCCACCGCGGTCATGGTGCTGGCACCCACCACGCAGGGCAACATGGAGCCGATGAGGAGCCCCGCAAGCACGCGGGCATCAACGAGGCTCAGCGCCATTGCTTCTCCACCCCTGGCAATGCGATGGAAGTCCACTTCGAACTTAAACGCCGCGAAGAGCGCAATCACTGTAAGTACCGCGGAGCCGATGGCGAAGCCCTTGCCAATGGCAGCGGTGGTGTTGCCCACGGCGTCGAGCTCATCGGTGATCTTGCGCACATGGGGCGGCAGGTGGGACATCTCGGCAATGCCGCCGGCATTGTCAGCGATGGGGCCGTAGGCATCCACGGTCATCACCATGGCGGTCATGGCGAGCATGGCCACCGCGGACAGGGCGATACCGTAGAGGTCGAGCCACAACCAACTGCCCCAGGTGATGGCGGCGAGGATGAGAAGAGGCGCGATGGCGGACTCAAGACCCACGGCGAGGCCTTTGATCACCGCGGTGGCGGCGCCGGTCTTGGCACTTTCCGCGATGGCTCGGATGGGACGAGAGCTGGTGTAGTAATCAGTGATGAGGCCGATGATGGCGCCCCCCACGGAACCCAAAGCCAGCACACCGACGATGGCGGTGTTCATGGCCATGGCGTTTACGTAGATCGCGCTGGCAGCGATGAAAACCACCGGCGGAAAGAGCAGCGAAATGCGCAGCACCACCGCGGGAGCCATGTCCTTGAACAAACGGATCATGATGATGGCCACCATGGAGGTGATGAGGCCGATGCCCCCCGCGGCGAGGGGCAGCAAGGAACCCATCAGACGGAGGTGATCAGGAGAACTATCCGCGCCCACAGCCATGAGCTTACTCAGCGCGGAGGGGTCCGCAGTGAGGGCGATGGCGATGGTTGCCACACAGGCGGCCACGAAGGATTCGAAGATGTCCGCGCCCATGCCTGCAACGTCGCCGACGTTGTCGCCCACGTTGTCGGCGATGACGCCGGGGTTGCGGGGGTCATCCTCAGGAATGCCAGCTTCTAGTTTGCCCACGAGGTCAGCGCCCACGTCAGCCGCTTTGGTGTAAATGCCACCGCCGATGCGTGCGAAGAGCGCGATGCTGGAGGCACCCACGCCGAAGCCGTGGATGACCTGGGTGATGAGGTCAGTGCCGTAAAAGAAGTAGTAGAGACCGCCCAAGCCGAGAATGCTCAAGCCCGCCACGGAGAGGCCCATGACAGCGCCACCATCGAAGGCCACCATCAAAGCGTGGCCGCGGGTGCTTTTGTGAGCAGCTTCGGCGGTGCGCACGTTGCCGCGGGTGGCTGCCCGCATCCCAATGTTGCCAGCGAGCAAAGAGAGAAAGGCCCCCAACACAAAGGCACCAGCGCAGACCGGGCCGATGGCGTAGGTGATGAGAGCAGAAACCACGAGGCAGTAGACGGCGAGAATCTTGTATTCGCGCCACAGGAAGGTCATGGAACCTTCACGAATGGCGGCGGCGATATCACGCATGGCATCATTACCGTCGGGTAGTCTGTTGACACGCACAAAGAGCACAGCGGCCAAACCCAAGGCCATGACACCTGTTGCTGGGGACAACAAACGCCAGAAATCTACCATCGTCGTCATAGTTTTTTCGTCCTTTAACTTGTGTGGAGAGGGCGAAAGAAAAACATAACTCACTGGGGTTGTCGAGAATTCTGTAGGGAGTGAGGGGCCCAAAGGGGGCGAAATCATAAACAAATTTTATTTTACCACCATTCTTGACCTTTTCAGTAAGAAAATGATATAGGTGCCCCCGATTCGCAATTTTAAGGAGTGGTTTTATGACGAAAAAAAGTTTTTTGTATCTGATCCTCGCAACCCTGCCCTGCTTGGTCGCGGCTAACTGCAGCGATGAGCTCCAGCGGGCTGGGGCCTCCGCATCCAGCATCTGCGGCAACGAACGCGCTCTCGTGAGCCTCCCCGCGGACTTGGCTGACTGCCAAGACCTCCGTCATGGGGACAACGACGCTTGCCAGCAAGGGGTCTACTTGGGCCGCACCCGCGCCAAGGGCATCAACGCCGCATCAGCTGAGAGAGTCATGAATGAGATCTACTCGCAGTGCAGCTTCCTAGCCTTGGGCGACAGCAATGCCGAGCGCGCCTGTAGCTGCGGCGCACGGATCTTCCGCTTGCAATACCGCGAAGAGCTGGAAAATAGTCGGCGCTCCCGTCCCGCAATACCAGTGGCGCCGCCTGAGGAATGCAGCCCACGCCCCGGCATCCGCTGTTAATGTAGGCTCGGTCTTTTGTCGGCTAGCTTCGTTGGCGTCGTCGCCCGCTCCACGCGGCGTACAGGAGTACGCCTTGGTCGCCGGGCTCCTCCTCCGCCTCGCTAGCCGACAAAATACCTTCGCCTAACCTCGGATGGGTTACCCAAATATCTTCTGAACGGTTTTTTGGACCTCGGCTTCGATCTTCCCCTTTATGGCGCGGAGGACGAGGTTGAGGTCCAAATTCATTTTGGCAAGCCCATCGCTGCACTCGATCGTGGCTTTGAAGCCTGGTCCCGTGACCAGTGCGCTGCAAGTGGCATCGTTCCAGGCGATATCTTTGATATAGGGTAGCTTCCCCGCGGTAACGTACCCGCCAAGCTTATCTTTCAACTTGCCGTAAATCTCAGTGGCGGTGCCCTTGACCTGGAATTCCATGTTGCCAACTCCTCTTGCGACGCGATGTAATTATCCCGCATGAAAATTGAAACCGACTTCACGCGACAGTTCAAGCTTAAGTACCCCATAATCAATGCTCCCATGTTTTTGGTGAGTAACGAGGCGACCACGGTGGCTTCCGCCAAGGCCGGCATCCTGGGGGCGGTGCCCAGCCTCAACTGGCGTAGCACCGAGCTGTTCCGTGCCGCTTTGAAGAAGATCCGTAAAGACAGTCATGATGCCGCATTTGGCGTGAACATCATCGTCAACAAGGCCAATCCCCGGGTGAAGGATGACTTGAAGGCCTGCCTTGACGAAGGCGTGCCCTTCTTCATCACCTCTCTCGGCAGCCCCAAAGAGGTCATCGAGCAAGCCCATAAAATCGGGGCCAAAGTTTACTGCGACGTCATCAACTTGGAATACGCAAAAAAAGTGCAGGACATGGGCTGCGATGGCGTCATCGCCGTCTGCACCGGCGCCGGCGGCCACGCGGGGCCTATTTCGCCGCTGGTCCTCGTGCCCTACTTGAAAAAGCATCTGTCCGTGCCCGTGATTTTAGCAGGCGGCATCGCCGATGGCCGCACCATGGCGGCGGCATTAGCCTTGGGCGCTGATGCCGTGCAGGTGGGTACCCGCTTCATCGCCACCACCGAAGCGCCGGTGGATCAGAAGTACAAAGATGCCATCGTCAACGCGGAACCCGAGGACATCGTCATGACGACGCGCATCTCAGGGACGCCTGCTGCCGTCATTCGCACTCCCTACATCGATAAGATGGGTTTGGATCTGAACCCCCTGGAGAAGGTGCTGCTCAAGAACAGCATGACCAAAAAGTGGATGAAGTTCGCCATCTACCTGCGTGGTTCGAGCCTGCTGGAGAAAGCGGCGAGCAAGACCACATGGAAAGAAGTCTGGAGCGCAGGCCAGAGCGTGGGCCTCATCGACAGCATCAAGAGCACCGGTGAGGTGGTCGAAGACATGGCCCGTGAATGTGCCGCCGCGCTGGACACGGCGGTGAAACATGTTCATGTGGGCGGCGGCCATAAAGCAAAGAGCGTCGAAACCTAAAAGACATGGTGCACCATCGACATCGGTTTTAATAGATTGTCGAGAAAGGGCCAGATGCGAGGCGGAGGGCCGCAGCGAGCGACCAAGGCGTACTCCTGTACGCCGCGTGAAGCCGCGAGGACCCGACAACGAAGCAGATGGCCCTTTATCGACGATCTACAGGACATGGTGGCTAGCATTGTCATCCCCGTTTTCAACCAGCTCCACTATACGCGCCAATGCATTGAATCGTTGCTGGCAGACCCGCATCGCCCGGACTACGAAATCATCGTCGTCAATAACGGCAGCAGCGACGGCACTCGCGAGTACCTTGATGAGCTGAGCGCACGCGTGGGGGCGGGCGGGCGCGACGTGCTGCGGCCCATTCATAATGCGGAGAACCGCGGCGTAGCGCCGGCTTGGAATCAGGGTGTGGCGGCGAGCACCGGCGATCCCATCGCGATTTTGAATAATGACATTGTGCTGACATCGGGGTGGCTGCAGGGTTGCGTGCAGACCATGGAACACCATGAGCTTGCCATGGTGTCGCCCTTCGCTGGCACCGAGGCCTTGGATTATGACTTGGCTGCCAAGGCGCGCGACTTCACGGCGGTGAACCGCGATGCGCTCTGGCGAAGCTATGATTTTTGCTGCGTGGTGCTGCGACGGAGCACGTGGCAAGCGGTGGGCCCCTTCGATGAGAAATTTCTCGTGGGCGGATATGAGGACACGGATTACGCCTATCGCTTGCGGGAGAAGGGCTTGCGCTATGGCGTGACGGGCGCGAGCTACATCCATCACTTCGGCAGCCAGACCCTGGGTGAGTTCAAAAAGCGCGGTGATAAACACGCCGCGCACAATAAAGACTATTTTATTTCGAAGTGGGGCGAAGACCCCAGCCACTTCGCCGGAACATGGCGCGGTAAGTTGCTACGCACCTGGCGGCGGTGGAAGTTGCGCTTCGGGCGGATGTAAGCCCGCGCTAAAAAACCGAACCAGCCACCGCGGAAGTCCCCGGGCATCCATACCCGTTCGGCCGCATCCTTGCTGCCGGGGCTTCCGTGGTGACTGTTCACCTCACCCACCCTCTTCTAGAGCAAGGGCGATGCCAACTTAGAGCCCTTCAAATGCACGCATTGACACTGCCGGTGCCAGAATGATTCCATCGCCGGTACCCTTATGACCAATCGACTCGCCGCGGAATCAAGCCCCTACCTCAAGCAACACGCTGAAAACCCAGTGGATTGGTTCCCCTGGGGTGAGGAAGCCCTTCAGCGCGCCAAGGCCGAAAATAAAATTATTTTATTGAGTGTGGGCTACTCCGCCTGTCACTGGTGCCACGTCATGGCCCACGAATGCTTTGAAAACCCCGCCATCGCGGACCTCATGAACCAGCACTTCGTGAACATCAAAGTGGACCGGGAAGAGCGCCCTGACTTGGACCAGATCTATCAAAACGTAGCCCAGCTCATCACTCACTCTGGGGGCTGGCCCCTCACTGTCTTTCTCACCCCCGAGCTGAAGCCGGTTTTTGGGGGCACCTACTTCCCCCCCACGGACCGCCAAGGGCGGGCGGGATTCCCCAGTATTTTGCAGGGCATCGCGCAGATGTATCGGGATAACCCCGATGGCCTCGCCGAAAACGTCCGCCGCCTCACCGATGCCATCACGCGACTGGAAACCCTGGGCGAGGCGAAAGGGCGCGCTCCAGACCAGGAGGCGTGCGAGGCGATCACAGCGAAACTCATGGACGCCATGGATTGGCGTGATGGTGGGCTGGGGCACGCGCCGAAGTTCCCCCACACCTCGGGGTTCGCTTACCTTTGGCGCGCGGGGCTGGCCTCACGTAACGAGCGCGCCCTTGAGGCCGTGACGCTCACCCTCACAAAAATGGCGAGCGGCGGCATCTACGATCAGTTGGGCGGTGGTTTCGCGCGCTATTCCACCGACGACCAGTGGCTCGTGCCCCACTTCGAGAAGATGCTCTACGACAATGCCGTGCTGTTGAAGCTTTATGCTGAAGTGCTCCTCGCCGCCCCCCTCACGCCCCAAGGCGCTCTTGAACCCTGGCGCCGGGATCTCTTTCTACAAACCATCAGGGATACCCTGGGCTGGCTCTTCCGCGAGATGCTCTCGCCGGAGGGGGGCTTCTACAGCGCCCTCGACGCGGATTCAGAAGGGGAAGAAGGCAAGTTCTATGTTTGGGATCGCGCTGAAGCGCGGAAGCTCCTCACTGGCGCGGAAGCCGACGCCCTCATCGCCGCCCTGGGCATCGAAGAACACGGTAATTTCGAACACTCGAGCCACTCGGTACTGCGACGGGTAAACCCCGAACTGCCGCTCTCCCAAGAAACCTTGAGCGCCATGGAAAAACTCCGCGCCGTGCGCGAGAAGCGCACACGCCCAGGCCTAGACGACAAAGTGCTCACGGGTTGGAATGCCCTCATGGTGTCAGGACTGGTTTGGGCAGCCCGGGCCCTGGAACACCACGGCATCGCCCTTGACATGGCCCTGGCCGAACAAGCACGAAACCAAGCTCAGCGCACCTATGCCTTCTTGAAGACAGAACTGGGTCGGGACGACCACCGCCTCTGGGCCACATGGTCCGCCTCCGCCCAACCGAAAGCGCGCTTCAATGCCTATCTCGATGACTACGCCTTCCTCGCAGCAGCCGCCCTCGACCTCTCCCAGACCGATGATGCGCGTTCCTACGCCCACGTGATTTTGAAACACTTCAAGGATAGCCACGGCCCCTGCTTCTTTTTCACCAGTGATGACCATGAAAGCCTCATCCAGCGACCCAAGTCACTCTTCGACCAGGCCCTTCCCTCGGGCAACGCCGTGGCCCTTGAGGTGATGATGGCGTTGGCTGAGCTGTACCCCAAGGACACCGCCTTCCGCGACGAAGTGCAGCGATCGCTGCCCTCGCTGATGCCGCTGATCAGGGACAACCCGTACGGTCATGGTGAAGCGGCTTGCGCGGCGTTATTGAGCGCCTTGGGTGCCATCGCCTGGAGTCATGCTGCTCCGAAGAATATGCACCCGCATTTTTTCGTCAAGCGAGCAAGCGGCGGGGAGCCTGTGTATTGTCACCGCAGTGCATGCCACGCACTCCCGTCCGGTGATGATGAGCTGGCAGCCGTGAGCGCGAAGCTAATACGCTGGCCCTAGCCAAACACATCCGCTAAGACTTGCCCCATGAAACTCACTCGCCTCTTCGTCACAGCGTCGCTTCTGTTCCCCGTGCTTGCTTTGGCAGAGCGCCCTCTTAAGAACGTGAGCATCACAACGCCAGAGTCCCACACCCAGCCCCTGGCCCCATCCACTTTGCCTGCGGCGGAGCCAGCACCGACGCGCTGGAATCAAAGCAGCCACGGCTATGCCAATATCCACGAAGGACGTTGGCTCACCTCCGCCTACCTCCATGTGGCACAAACCTGGGTCGCTAATCGTGATTATTTCCTACTGAGTGTCGGCACGTCACTTGAGCATTTTTTTGCTGACCGCTGGGCCCTCGGCGGCAGCTTCAGCATCAACCGCTACAGTGACCAGACTGATCTGTATTTGGGGCCTTCAACCACTTACTATTTTTATGTGGAAGACCGCGTGGGGGCCTACGTCGACACCTCACTGACCTACGAGCTGCTGGATAAATACGAGGATGCCATCCGCTGGAAGGCTAGCCTGGGCATGCGCTACTTCATCACGCCGGCGGTTGCCATGGGCCCCGCCGTGTACTTCAACCATGATTTTGGGATCAAATACCGAGTGGACACAAACCAGTTCGGGCTTCTAGCTGTTTTTGCCCTGCACCTTTAACGCCTTCAATGGCGTGGTACCCCGCCGTTTGAGGTGGACCCACATAGCGAGGGGTAGGAAGCCCAGGCTCAGAAACTGAGACGTGGAGACATAGGGTTCCCACACGAAGCCGCGGATCAAGTCGCCCCGCCAGTATTCCAGCACGAAACGCCCAATGGCATAGGCGCCGGTGTAGAACACCACAAGCTCGCCATCATAGGCTTTGCGGGTGCGGCGCCACCACATCCAGGCGAGGAATACCATGAGCATGGCGAACTCGTAGAGCTGCACGGGATGTACATGGCCGAGGTGCGCGTCGCCCACCATGGTCACGCCCCAAGGATAGTCGCAGCCAGAACCAAAACAACAACCGCCGAGGAAGCAACCGATGCGACCGATGGCAAGCCCCACACAGATACCCATGGCCATGGCATCCATGGTGGGCCAAAGGGGCAGTTCCTTGCGGTGCCGGTAGAGAAACCACGAAAGATAAAGCCAGGAACTGATGAGGCCGCCGTAGTAGACGAAGCCCGCCCGCACGTTGAGGATGAGCGCCACCACGTCAGTGGTGGGGTCGCTAATGCGGGTGAGCACGTAGGCAATGCGGGCGCCGAGGAGCCCAAAGAGGAACGTGACCACCACAAGGCGAGTCATGAGGTCGGTGTTCCAGCCGTAGCGCCGCGCCTCGGAATCGAGAACGCGCAACGCCACGAGTACACCGATGGCCATCATGAGGCCATAACTGTAGAGGGAAAAATCACCGATGGTGAAAAGTATGGGATGCATGGACAGGTCCTTACCTCATCAAATTGCCCTCTTCGCCCACCATGGCCTCGGAGAGGCTCAAGAGCAGGACGAAGGGGATGATAAACATCACGGTGGCATCCGTGCCCGCCCCCAACAGAAGAGGCTGCAGCGCGAAGAACCCCAGGATGAAAAACCATAGAACCCGAGAGCGGTCGAGGATGTCCATCAGGGCAAGTTGGGCGAGGAGGAAAGCGCCCAAAACATAGGGCACGAAGAGCACGAGATTTTTGTATTCACCAGTGAACCAGAGCGCCCCCTGATCCACAAAGCCACGGGACACCTCGAGGCCGGAGCGGGCCCTTTCCCAGTAATCCATCTCAATGGGCATGGCGAAAAAGAACGGTATGGCGAGCACAACAGCAACGGCACCGATGGCGAGGGCCCGCGTCCGAGCCTTGAAACCCCAGGACAAGGTATACCATGTCGTATAGAGGGGCAGCACCGCCAGGGCATAGGTCAAACGCGGCAGCTGGAAGAAACCGCGCCCCTGATCCGTGTAACTCTGCAGCCAGGTACGGGCATCACCTTGGGGTAAGAAGCCATCCCAGGCAAAGTACAGCAGCGCCGCCATGACGAGGGGTGCCAGCGAATAGGCGATGAGGAGCGGACGCACCACGCGGCCCCGTTCTTCCATGAGGCGCGCGAAAATCATGGCGGCGGCGAGAACGAGGGCCACCCAGTCCGTGAGGACCGCGATGGTGGTGAAGAGACAGGTGAGGCCGGGGCGATTGGTGTCGAAGGCCCAAAGGGCGCAGAGCAAGCACAGGAGTAAAAATCCGGGATAGCCCACGTGCACGGCGGCGCGCCACACGTAGGGGTTCACGGCGAACATGAGGAGCGCACCCGACACCCAGGCGGGGTTGAGGCGGTTGCGGTAGGTGTAGCGCAACCCGAGTTTTACGAAAGCAAGGAAGACCAAGCATATGACGAGCCAGTGGATGAACCGCAGCTTCGCGATGTCGCCCTTCACAGCATAGGCCACGTAGCCGGCTATGGCGTAATAGGCGGGGTGCCCGATGTCCTTCACTTCACGGACGGTGCCAATGCGGGGCGGGAACTCACCATCGGAAAACGGCGAAAGTGCCTCCAGAGCGCGGATCTCTTCAAGGCCCTCAGGGGGCTGAGGGAGAACGATGCTGAAGAGGGACACGCCATAGGCGGCGATAATGAGAAACCAAATGAAATGGGGCTTTTCCAGCAGGCGTTTAAGGGCTCTCATGAGCTAACAGAGTGGCGGAACTTCAAGGGTTTAGCAACGAAAGAGGAAGTTTGTGCCGCCAGGCATCATTGGACCGCGTAGGTTGGAACACATGGCGCCGAAAAGTCTGATGCCATGGAAGGGCCTGAAACGCTGACGAGCTCAGCACACCGTAGAACCATTGTGGGGCGCCGCGCCGAATGTCGCTTGAAGCGACATTCAGGGGCTATGCCCCCCCCACCCCGGGGCCTGAATGTCGCTTCAAGCGACATTCGCAGGGGGATGGGCGCGACGCTGGCGCTGCTTGCGGCGCTGTCCTTGAGCGGGTGTTTGAGCAACAGCGGCCCCGGTGCACCCACGGCCAGCACCTCGCGTTCCACCGCCGCGGTGCCCGGCGGCTTGAGTGGCGGCGTGCTGCCCAGCGGCTCCGCCGTGTTCGCCATCACGCTGGTGAATGCCGCACCTTCGGTGAGTGCTAGCAGCAGCTCCACTTTGGATTTGATCGGCCAGGCTGGCGAAATCGGCCAGTTCTGCACCACGGCGGCGGACTGCCAGTGCCGACTGCGCTGGACCGACCCCGTCACCGGCGGCGCCCAGAGCAATGAAGTGGTCGTGGACTACGTGGAGTCGGACCTCGCCCGATGCAGTTATGCGCTGGTGCCCACCAACGTGGCGAACTTCTCGGTGAGCTTGCTCGTCATCGACGGCGGGCTCTCCTCCAACGAACTCACCCTCAACTACCCCACCGCGGCATCCACCAGCGACCCCACGGTGGCGGACAACTATGCCAAGGTCGTGCGCTACCAGTGCAAAGACGTGCCCTCCGCGGGGGCCTGCGGCCAAACGAGCTTCGGCGGAGGCACCGGCTGGTACGACGGACTGCAAGACCCTCAATGTTGGTTATTGAGTATCAGTTATAATTTATACTCGACGAACCTGGGCGCGGACTACGGTGGCACCGCCGCGGGGTTCGAGTGCCCCAGCACCATTACTGACGAAGCCATGGTGAAGTATGTGCCAGAGCGGTATTGGCCGGATTTCAGCAACGCGGGGATCTCAGCCACGGCGGCGGGCGGCATGGGCCCCTTCAAAATGGACCCCCTCTGCGGAACGCAGACCGCGGGGCAGAACTGCTGCTACGGAGTCCCAGGGGATGCCTGGTCCACCGCCTTCGATGGGCGGAACACTGACGGCAACTGCGGCTCCTACAATACCACGAGCAGCGAGTACAATTCCCGCAGCGCCGTCTTCGGCATGAGCGGGGACTCAGGCGTTGCGGGCACCGCGGTGGATGGCACCGATGCTGACGAGCCCTACGACATGGCGCTGTATTCCGTGAAACCACTGACGGGCCATGACAACGTGATTTATCCTGCGAACCTCGACCAAGGCACGAAAACCACCATCGGCGTGCGCAACGGATCGAGTTGCCTCACGGGCTCTGACTCCACGGTGTGTACTTGCGTCACGGGCAACGAGGCCAGCTGTCGGAAGTTCCGCGCCAATCGCCATGACTACTACTTGGCGAATTTCTACGACAACACCTTCAAATACCCCTTCTGCGCGCCCCACACCGTGGGTGGCGCCAGCGGACAGTCCAGCATCGGCAAAAACTTGAACTGCAGCGTGGACATCACTCAATCGCCTCCGGTCAAAGGCGCGGACGTCCTGGGCTTCGCCTCACTGCCCAACTCCGCCGGCCAATGCCCCAGCGCCACGCTACCCACGGGCAAGAAGTGGGGCTTGCTCTGGCACTTCCGCTATAACTTCGATGCGCGCAAAACCATCAACATCACGAATTTCGGGGATGTGGGGAATTTGTTTTGCACCTATCGGGACAAAGAATGCACGGGCACAACCGCACTGACAGGAGCCACGGCAAGCTGCAACCAACTCGACGGTGATTGTGCCGGTGGTACCGTGGCGAATACATTGACCGGTCCCCAATACTGCACCAACAGCATCATGAATGCATCGAGTAGCGGGACCTGGTTCATGGGCGTCGTCCAACAACCAAGCCAAACGGATGGTTACCGCTTCGGAAACTGTCTCGAACTCGGTGTGCCCGCGGCGGATGGTGAGCCCGGGTGGTGCAGCAAAGTGGATGGCTCAGCGCCTTATTTCCTCGGAGGCAGCCCCGCGGGTAACAGCCTGTTCTCTTCCTCACTGAGCTTCTACTCTGATGGTACCGCTGGCGGTAGAGACACTGACCCCACCGGCAGCACGGATGGTGGTTGTTTTGATCCCATGCAACTGTACTTCCAGAATTCTTCCTGGACTTATAACGACGGTCTTCTTGCATTTATTACAGGTCTTTTTAATACGCTGACCCTAACCACTGTCGGCCAATCTCGCTGTAACGGACGCATAGAAACAAGTGCTGTCGCGCCAAATGGCTTCGATAATGCCTATGAGCTTAGTGCCGACTGGCAAGGCTGGCCCTTCATCGCGGGTAACTACTCCGACAACCCCTCGGGACGCAGCGAGGAACTCCGGGGCGTAGGCTATGGCGGTAACTGGTGCAACCCAACGCTGCCCGGCAGTCGGTGGAGCGAAAGCGTCGATGCGTCAGCATTTCTGCTTACCAACACCATTCAGCATGCAGATGCAGATGGTATAATGGACACCCTTCGTAAGCCTGGCTGGAACGATGGTCTTGACGTCTGGCTCGTGGGTAGCGGCAGCAAGAAGGCCTGCATCGAAGCAGACATATCGGCTACGACTTCTAGTACATCCCAAGTAACAGGGTTCCTCTATAACCCGTACGCACGCATTACGGGCAATACAACCACAACTACAGTGCTCTCTACCGCCAACGAGATGAACCCTTTCAATGTCAGCGACAACATGGATCGCTGGCTCCAACTCAATGGCACCGCTCGAGCACAAGGGTATGCGGGCCTGGTCTCCAACTTCCCCAAAACGATTAAAAACTGGTTCGACTTCCTGGGCATCGGCTGCAGCGGCAAGTGCGACAACTCCAGCAGCGCCAATATCACCCCCCCGTACAGCGACTGGATCCCGGGGCGCAGCTATCAAGCCGGACTTGGTGACACAAGCCATCGCCCGGTGCCCAGCAATGCCTTCCGCTCCGGCGCCCACTCTTCAACAGACTCCTGGGGCGGCTATGGCATCTTCCAATTCAACCCCACCGCCATCGAGAGCAATGGCACCGTGGATCACATCTTCGTGGTAACCCCCACGGGCATCACCCTGTCCCAGATGCTGGGCGATGAATCCCTGCGGCAACAGTACACTCCGGTGCGTTACCTCCGGGGCACGAAGCTTGAATATACGCTCACAACAGATTCACTTGATACCGACGACCCCTCCGCCCGCCTGCCTAATTTCCCCATGTGCGTGCTGCAGGACGATGGCACGCAATGATGCGCACCGTACTGCCCGGCAAACCCTGCCCACTGCGGTTCATAAACTGTACTAGTACACTGATATTGAAGGGGATTCAGCTTTGAAGCGCTGCTCTGTTTATACCATCGTCGCGGCCCTCGGCGTGGCGCTGTTCTCCGCCGGCTGCCCCACCAACCAGGGCCCCGCGAACACTTCCTCGAAGAGCTCCGCGAAAAGCACGGCCAACCCCGGCGGCAGCTATTCGCCTGCACCCAGCGCATCCGCAGGGGCCACGGGCCTCACCATGATCAACGTCAGCGTGTCCACCGGCGCCGATGCCTCGGCCACACCTAACGTGACGTTGTACTTTGATTCATCGAGCACCAATGGAGTTACCGTGTCCAATGTGTGTACCGCCACGGCCGCCGCGGGCGGAAGTGGCGCCTCGGACAAACCTTGTCTGTGCCGCTATACCTGGCCGGAGGTCAACCCTTCCTCCGGCATGGGTGTCACGCGCACGGCGGAGACCCCCGTGACCACGGCGCAACCCTACCTGGCTGGCTGCGCCGCCCCCAGCGTGTGGAGCACGGAGATCGCCGACGGTACTGCGGTGAACATCACCATCGTACCGGACACCCGCGCCAGCACTTCAGCGTTTACCTGCAACACCATGCAGTACACCAAACAAGGCTCGGCGGTGACCGGCGACTTCCGTGATGCCGAAGGCCGCGCCATCCGCAACATCCACCACTACACCTGCTTTGATTACTTCTCGAAGCAAGTATCCCTCGCGCATAAAACCATGGCAGGCACGCAACGCGCGGGAGCGGCCGCTGCAACCCCACCGCAAGTCCCCCTGGCAAATACCTTCGAGTCCTCGAATACAACCCAATCCGCTCAGAGCTATTGGTACGATTTTTACGTCCGCAGCAATGAGTTGGGCACCATCGTCGGTGAAGCCCAGGGCTTCTACTGCCCCAAGGTGCGCACCAACCGCGGTGGCACGCTCTCCGTGAACCCCTTTCCCCTGGACACCACCTTTGCCGTCGCGAACAACTCCAGCAGCCGCTACAACGTGGCGGTGACCGCTAATATCCGCCTCAATGCAGGGGGCGGTAGCACCGGCGCGGCCCAACAAGGGATACTGGGTTACGCCATCAAACCCAATGCCGATGGCACCTGCCCCACGGTGGGAGACTGGGAGGGAGGAGGCCTCATACGACGCACCTTCCGCCTGCGACGCTACACCGTGGCCTACCCCGTGCGCTACAATGCCAGCGGCACTGTGTTGTCCCAGCAGGTGGTGAACACCCTCTACATCGCGGACCGCCCGGTGGATAAAACGGCGCAGGATTCCACGAAGCCCATCACGCGGCTGGGGCCGAAGCCCTGTCCCTTTTCGTTTCCCATGAGTCAATCGCTGGCTGGATCCACTACAGCCTCACCCGTCAGTCACGCGTGTACCGTACCGACCTGGAAGCTACCTCCAACGTTCGACTATTCCACTCTTGCCGCTGGACTATCCGACGCAGCACCATTTAATAGTGCGGGGTCTCACATCAACCACCTCTACGGCCTTCCAAGCGGCTTAAGGTTCGGACTCTCTCCCAATGATGCCATCGCACTGCCGGCCGTTAGGGGGTCCAATCGTAGCTATTGCATGGCCAACGGCACACATGACAACGCAGTTCCTGCATCGGTCGTGGGTGGTTCAAAAATTATCAATGGACACAGCACTTCGAACTGCGTGGCTGGTACACCGCGATCAGGCAGCTCATCCTACTCCGCGAATGATTTTGTCACCCCCAAGAACATCGACGGCACCGTCATCGCCAAGTCCGAATGCCCCATCTACCCCCCGCCTGCCGTGAACCTCACCAGCCAAGCGGACATGCACGTGCGCCCTCTGAAGGGCTTCGTGCCGGAATTCCTCGAAGACACCAGCTTCAAGGCCTGCGCCTATCAACCCTCGGTGCCCGTGGACCCCGAGATCGTCACGGTTTACAACGCCTATCAGTATCCGCAGCCCGGCGATCGCAGCACGGATGACCCCAAGAACGCCCGGGCATTCTACTGCTCACGCAGCTACCCCGACCCCGCGTGGTTCGAGCCCTCGGACGGCGGCGCGTCCTTCAGCAAAACTCCCGGAAACTGCGACTCCGGACGGCCTAAAGGGGCGAGCACGACAAATCCCAGCCGTTACTACGTGCCTAAGTCTGACGGCTATGGCGGCACCGAGGTACCGCAAAATGGCTATCTGAGTGCCACCGTGACGCCGAATAAGCGGTCCGTGCCCGATGGCATGATCACCTCCTACGCCATCATGAATGAACGCACCTATGCCTGCGCATTCACCTACTATCCTGGCAAGGTAAAGGGCTTCAACGCCAACGCCAAACTCACGGAATTCGTGACGCCACGTTCGGGCTGCTGCCAGCGCCAGAGTGGTAACTCCAAGAGCAGCGGCGCATCACGGGGGGGAGCTTCCGCCACCGCGGAGAATCGAGGCATCCACTCTTTAGTGCCCCCCATTGGCCCTTGGTACAATCACTACGGAAAACCAGCTTTCACCATGCAGTCCATCTTACTTTCTGGCGCGCCCTATTTATTGACGCCCAACAGCGGTAATTTCAATCGTACAGACGCTGCATGTTATACGGCAGGTGCCGTACACTACATTGACGGCGCTGCATGCAGCGTCGATTCACCTTCTGCCCCCACCTACTCCTCCACCGGTGGTCACGCCATCATCACCGGCTCGGGCTGGGGCACCGCCGGCACCGCGGAAACCTCCGGCACGCCCATGGGCTGCTACGACCCCAGCGAAGATCCGTGAGCGCTGTGCTACCATGGTGAAACCATGGACGTTGCACTCAACACGCTGCTTCCCAATATTGAGCTCGGCTGCAACTTAAGCGTTGTAGCTGTCACGCCGGATCTCGTGGCCGTGAATAAGCCTTCAGGCATCCACAGCGCGCCGCTCGCCTTGGGCGAGCTCAGCTCGGTGCTCAACGCCGTGGTGGCCATCCACCCCGAGTGCGCCCAGGCCGTGGGACGTAAAAGCATCGAAGGTACGTTGCTGCACCGCCTGGATCGCGGCACCAGCGGGATTTTATTATTCGCACGCTCGGCGGCGAGCTACAAAGTGCTGCGTCGGCTCTGGGAAGAGCGGCTTTTGACCAAGGATTATCTGGCCTGGGTGGAGGGCGCACTGAAATTTGAGGGGAGCTTGAATCTCACCCTCGCCCATGACCCCAAGAGTAAGAAGAAGATGGTGGCGCTGGAGAC
>CAYHWW010000022.1:0-8275 GCA_964360145.1 uncultured Oligoflexia bacterium
GGGCGACCAAGGCGCACTCCTGTGCGCCGCGTGGAGCCGCGAGGACCCGACAACGCCGCCAGGCGGGAAAAGACCGAGCCTACGGAGCGCGTAGGGTTGTGCTGTCGCGGTAGATGCGGCCACCGGCCACAGCCTCCACCACAACAACGAAGGTGCCTGAGCCCGCCGGGGTCCAGGCCTGGCTGAGGCTCGCGCTGTTACCCGCGAGGACGGTGCCGCCAGAACCCACGGCGACGCCCCCTGAGAGATTCACATTTGTGGTGCCGCTGTAGGGGATGGCGCGCATCTGCCAGGTCACATCTTCGCCGCTGCGGGCTTCCAGGCGAAATTGAATCGTGTGATTGGCGGAGCTGGTGAAGATGCGGGGAGAGGTGATTTTCAAGCCTGGTGCCTGACTTGCCTCCGCTCCCAATCCCGCCGCTGATGCGCGGCCGTATCCGTGTTGCACGCTTTTGTCCTGGGCGCCCATTCCCGCGGTTTTCACGGACTGTTTCAAAAGGGCTTGGCGCACCATGAGAGGTGTCGCGGAAGGGCTTGCCGTGAAGGCCAGGGCCGCGAGCCCGCTGACATGGGGCGTGGCCATGGAGGTGCCCTTCATGTGGCAGTAGCGCCCATCGCCTACCGGGGTACGGAGGCAGCAGGACTGGGTGCCGCCTGCGCCACAGCGGCGGGAGTTCACCGACAGAATGGCGGAAATTTCAGAGACGCCGTTGAAGCCACAGCCCGGCGCGCTGACGTCGACCTTCAGGCCGGTATTGGAGAAAGTGGAGCAGAGCTCACCATCATCGGCATGGGCGGAAACAGTGACGGCGTGGGTGGCGTTGCCGGGGACCACGGCGGTGGCGTCCGTGGATGAATTGCCGGCAGCGGTCACGACGACGACGCCTTGATTGGCGGCATCGGTAATTAAAGCGTCGAAGGCTGCTGTGTCCGATGCCGTGGCCGCGCCGCCGAGGCTGATGTTGATGACTTTGGCACCATGGGAAACGGCATATTGAATGCCGGCGCGCACGTCACTACTCAAGCAGCTGCCGCGGGAGTCACAAACCTTGAGAACCATGATGCGCACCCAGGGGGCGATGCCCACCACGCCTTCGGCGTTGCCGCCGGTGGCAGCGATGGTGCCCGCGAGATGGGAGCCGTGACCGGCGTCATCCAAGGGGTTGTTGTTGTCGTTGACCCAGTTCCAGCCTAAAAAATCGTCTACGTAGCCATCGCCGTCATCATCGATGCCGTTGCTCTCTTTGCCATCGCCGCGTTCTCCCCCGTTCATCCAGAGTCGGCCCGCCAGATCTGGCGCGTCGTAGTCAACGCCGGTGTCGACGATGGCGACAACGATTTCTTGCAACGGCAGTGAGAGTAGGGGGAATTGAGAGAACGCGGAGAGCATGTCAAAGCCCCAGAGGTCATTGACCGTCGCGGACCAGGTGCCTTTGGTGCCAAAGAAGGTGTCATTGAGGGCAACGGGTATGGCCAAGGCGGACTGCGCATAGGATGTGGGCGCGGGGCCAGAAGCCGCGGAGGGCGGTGGGCTGCTGGTGAACGGCATGGCATTGCCGCCACTGGTTGTCGTGGGGGATGAGCTGCCGCAGGAGGAGAGGGTGACGGCGCAGAAGAGGGCGAGGAGCGTGCGTGTCATGATCACTGCACCCCAAGAACGCCGGCTTCACCGACGAAACTGACATCCCGTGAGCGGCGCAAGAAGCGAGAAACGGCTTCGAGGGCGGTATTTACCCGGGTTTCATCAGCGCCGATGAAGCGCAACTGCACTTCTCCCGTGGTGCTGTAAACCCGGGAGGCTTCCACTTCCACATCGCTAAAACCCGCGAGGATGCGGCGGGCTTCCGCGGACTCCAGCAGCCCGTTGAGGCGGGAGGCCATGCCCTGTGCCGCACGGCGGGCATCGCGCTCCCCTCCGCGGAGGCCCATGGCTCGCAGCCCCACGTCGAGCAGCGCTGCGTGGCGATCGGATGCGGTAGAATCATTTTCACCTTGTTCCGTTGGGTTCGGCGCCACGGGCTGCACTGGGGCGGGCACGTTGCGACTGGGGCGAATCAGAGGAGCATCGCCGATGCGCCGGGGCAGGCGGGGGCGCAGACGAGCCTGACGGCCAGTGATGCCAGCGCGACTTTCTATGCGATAAACGCCGCGGCCCCCGTCGGGGACTTCGATGCTGTGAAAATCCGCCCAGCTATTCAACGCAGAGAAGAGGCAAAATACGAGGACGATGGTCCGGGACGCCATGCGTACATTGTATCCCAGGAAGTGAGGAAATGTTTTCCAGCGCAGTTTCACGGTGTCCATTGAGCCGGGAATTCTACCAGTCGGCCCGAGGGATCACAATAAAATTCTGACAAAATTAATCAAGAATTAATGTTCAGCAATTACCGACATTTATTCCTGGGCTGGGTTTCGCGCTTCACCAAGGGGTGGTGGCTGTGGGGCCACCGCGGTGGGCCGAATATCGTGGTCGTGGATGACCCGAATGGCATTGCGCACGTGCTGCGTGGCCTCTTTTCTGGATACCTTATCTTCATTGCAGAAATGACGGGCCTGCTTGAGAAGCTCTTCGATGTTCTGCACCTGCTCGGACTTCAAACCACTCTGCTGCCGCAGTGCTTCAGTGGCGTGCCCCAGGTACAGACAGCCCGCCAGATCCTGGCGGTGGTAGAAGCTGTTATAGGCCAAGTTCAGGTGCTTCGAGGTTTCAGAGCCCTCGGAAGCAGGGCGACGGCCCCTTTTCAGATGCCCGTGGATGTCGTCCTCATCCCCGGAGTGGACGTACTGGGGCGCGATGAAAATCACAGCCAGGATGAGCAAACATAGTTTGGGTTTCGTGATGGCCATAGGGAGCCTCTAGAAATCCATCGGCTATTTTTGCCCAGGACTTGAGCAAAAAGTGCCGGTCCGTGCGTGCGACTGTCGAACTTTTAGACGTCATTGCATTGTTCACTACAAAAAGGCATCCAGGCCCGACCAACGCGCTGGAAATTAAATGTAAATAATTGATATGATGAGCGATTCAGAGGGGGTGAATGAGCTCAAATGGTACGCTGTATGCAGTATGTGTCTCTGAGGACTCTATGGTCCATGTGATGGCATTTTTAATCCTAATTCATGCGGCATTTTGCCCCTCTGCTTTCGCGAAGGGCGGTGGGGCCGACCCGTTTCGCGACACGCGGGCGATAAACCGTCATCAGGGTCAGGATCAATATTTCTGGTACAACAAAAACGCTCTTGATGCGATGCAGGGTAAGTACGTGCCCATGGCCCAGGCCCGTGAGCAGCGTCGCATGCATCATCAGAACACTTTACAGCAAGAAGGCTCCTACATTCGCGAAAATGGCCAGATGGTGAATGCATATTTGCGCCAAACCCTGCGCATGCAGGCCAAAAGCGCGAGCCGCGACCTGCGCCGTGCCATAGTGGGCGACTACAAGGGCAACCGCCAAGAGTCCCGGCGTGGGGCAAAGGGCGAGGCCATGTCATTCACTCGGGTTGAGCCACTGAAAAAAGCCGCACGCTCCCGCGGGACAGCCCGCAACGTCGAGAGTGGCGCCACGGCGGCAGCAACAGGAAGCGCGGATATGGCGGAAACCTCCGGCGAAGATAACGACTACCAGGTGGAGCAGGCCTTTAAATCCGTATGGGATGTGGGCCACAACATGATCGAAAGCCACCAGGCCATAAATTTTTCAGGTGAAACCGAGGCTCGCATGCATTTTGATTTGCCTCGGGCAACCATGCACGTGGATTTCATGTCCCCCGTGGTCAATGCGGACGCTCAGCGCCGTGTCGTGAAGAGCCGCATGCCTCTCTCTGGAGCGGGCCCTCTGCAAGGCGACGCCACCACCGTGGGCCTCACGCGGGAGTTCAGCGAGATCACGCTGGGCACCGCCGTGCGCTATGGCCTGGAGTCGGGCACCATGAATTACAGTGTATCCAAGCACCTCGTGGGCCCCATGAGCGCCGGCATTACCCAGACCCAGGCGCTGAAGAGCGGTCAGGACAACACTACATTCCAACTCAACGTGGGCTTGGGGCTTTGAGCCTCGCCCGGGAGAACTCCGCTTGCCCCAGCGGGCTTACCTCAACGCCTGAAAGCAAAGGCGAAGACAGGGTTAGGGTGCTCCTAAAATAGAGGGGCACGATGGCGCAGTCTTCACGCAGAAGCTGCCTTTCCGCTTTTTCGAAGGCATTGCTTGCCGCCGCCGCATCGTAGGCGGCGGATTGATAGTGTCCCCAGTTGGCGGTGCTTGTGGAGACCAGCTCGCTGAAAAATGCAAAAGGATGGGCATACCAGGCCGTGGTGCCACTCAAGAATATTGGGTAGGGGTTTTCCCTCAGTCGTGCCCAGTAGCTCTTGCCCTCTTGGCGCTGGAGGGAGACCGCAAGCCCCAAATTCGCTTTGAGCTGGGCTTGAACCCACTCCATGAGGGGTTGGTGTATGTCTTTGCTGTAGTAGTGAATACTGAACGGCTCCCGCGATTTACTCCCCGCGAGGAGCTCGCGAGCTTGCGCGGGGTTGAAGAGCACGGATCCGCGCGGGGCCCCGGGACGCAATATTTTCGGTGACCAGCCGGTGGCGGGCTCCTCGTCTCCTCCCAATAACGCGGGGATTTGTCTCAGGTCCAAAGCGTGCGCCACCGCACAGCGGGCATTTCTGTCGTTGAAGGGGCCGTGATTCATGTCAAAGCCCAAAAAGTACCCGATGAGGGCTGGATGGGCGCGGAACCCCGTCATGATTTTGGCGGCACTGCGCTCGCCGAAGGGGAGGTCCTTCATCCAGTGGATTTTTCCAGAGCGAAAAAGAGTGAGAGCAGTATTATCATCGGTGATGACATGGGCTTTGAGCCCGTGACGGGGCAGGGGCCCATGGTAGTGGGCGTTGGGTTTCATGGTGAAGAACTGACCAGGGTTCCATTCCGAGAGTTCGTAGGGACCCGTGGTGACCAGGTGGGGCAGCTGGAACGCTCCATCGCCGTGGGCGTGGATGAGGTCGGCTCGGACGGGGTGCAAGACCCAGTGCGCGGCCAGTGAAGCAAAGTGCCGTGCGGGCCTTTTGAAGCGCACGTGCAACGTGTTGCATCCCTCCGCGGTGGCGCGATCCAAGTCATGTAAAATGTGGGCGTAGGGCGTGGGCTTCCTGGGGTCCAGGGCCCGTTGCCAGGCGTAAACGAAGTCCCCGGCGCACACGGGCTTGCCATCGGACCAGCGCGCATTTTTTCTCAACATAAAAATCACGGATTTTCCGTTCCGTGCAAAGGTCCATTTTCGTGCGATGGCGGGCATTGCCTCACCACGGGGCCCGATATGCGTGAGTCCTTCCATAATCTGCAAAATGACGAGAGGCGGGACTTCACCATGGCTCCAGTCCAGGCTGCCAAGATCTTCCGCGACGCGAAATTCAATCAGGGGCAGGGACATAAATAGAGCAATGAGGGGCAGCATGGGGATTCTCCTTACGCCGGTATGAACCGGATCAAGTTAACAGGTCGCAGGATTAACTGCCTCTCAGCCGCCTCGCGTGCGGCTCCCTGGATCAATGGATGTATTTGCCTAGTTACGTGACCGCGGACCTACCTGGCAAGGAGTTAGACAATGGATTACCATGAGTCCAATGACCACGAAGGTCCTCCTCATCAATCCCCCCTGGGTCTCCAAGGACGAGAACATCTGGAACGGCATTAAGGCTGCCATGCCGCCGTTATCCCTGCTCTCCATCGGGGCATATCTGGAGCAGCACGGCCTCCACGTGAGCATTCTCGATATTCATATCGAAAAACTTTCAGCGGAGCAGGTGAAAGAGCGTATCAAAGCCGCGGACCCCGACTGGGTGGGCCTCACGGTGATGACGGCCACCTCCATTCCGGCCCACAAAGTCGCTCGCTTAGTGAAGGAAGCCTGTCCGCGGGCCAAGGTGGTTTTTGGTGGCGTTCACGCCGAAGCCTTGCCCCTCGAATCCCTGTCAAACAGCGCCGTGGACTACGTCGTGCGTGGCGATGGTGAAGACACATTTTTGCGCATGGTGAAAGGCGAAGACCCCACGAAGCTCAATGGCGTTTCCTGGCGCAAGGGCAATGAGGTGGAGAACAATCCGCCCGTGGAAGTGAACATGGATTTGGACCGCATGCCCCGGCCCGCCTACCACATGGTGCCCATGCACATGTATTACCCCACCATTGGCTCTTATCAAAAGCTGCCCGCCATCAACATGTTGATGACCCGCGGCTGCCCGGGCAAATGCACTTTCTGCAACTCAGCCAACACCACGCTGCGCTCTAGGTCCGCCGACAAGGTCGTAGCTGAGATCGAACACCTGCGGGACACCTACGGCATCCAGGAAATCCAGTTCTACGACGACACATTCACGGTAAATCGCAAAAATGTGCTGCGCTTCTGCGAGCTCATGGTCGAGCGCAAGGTGGGCGTGAGCTGGGTGGCCTTCATCCGCGCTGACTGTTTCAATGACGAGTTGGGCGAGGCCATGAAAAAAGCCGGCTGCCATCAGGTGCTCATTGGCATCGAGAGTGGTGACGATGAAATCTTGAAAAACATTCGCAAGCCCATCCATCGCGAACGCATTCAGCAAAGCATCGACATCGCCCGCAAGTATGGCATCGAAAGTCGCTGCGCCTTCATCTTCGGCAATCAGGGTGAAACCATGGAGACCATGCAGCGCACCCTGGATTACTCCATGAAGCTCGATCCTGATTTGGCACTCTACAACATCTCGACGCCCTACCCCGGAACCCAGCTCTTCCAGTGGGCGAAAGACAATGGTTACTTGGTTTCCGACGAGTGGAGTGATTTTGAGCTCTCCACATTTTTGCTGAGATTACCCACGGTATCTGAAGAGCAGGTGTTTTCATTTTACGCCTACGCTCACAAAAAGTTCTACATGAGGCCCAAGGCTCTTTGGCGCCGCATCAAGAAATTCCGCCATTGGTCCCATATTCGCGACGCCCTGCACGCATTTTTCTATATCGTATTGCGGCATAAACTGGGTCGCCGCGGCGAAGTGCGCGCGGATTGGGTCGGCTACAAAAAAACTGATTTCTTCGACCTCGACATGAGTGAGGCGGGCGTCGCGCCAAAGCTCACCTATGAGCTGCGCCAGCCCAAGACCGTGGATGCGGGGGCCTGGGGGTCACAGGCCCATCGCGAGGCTCAGTCCGCGGCGAGTGGCAAGCGAACAGCGGGTTGAGCACGGAAAACAGTTTCGATCAGTTTTAGGCATTATTTACCGATGCGCGGAGCATAAGCGATTTTCGGCTCAGTCTGTCAGGCACAATAAATGGTTATAATTTATCGCGGGGGCGCGATAAATTATGATTTTGGGCCGCGGTGTTTTATGGGCGATGGTGTTGCTGTGCTCGGACCATGCCGCCGTTGCCTATGAGTTGGTAGCCCCTCGGCCGGGGGCGGTGGTACCCGCTGGCGCCGTGCTCGTGGAGGTCAAGCACTGTCCTGAACCCCAGGGTACAGTGACTTTGAATGGCGTGACCCAGACTCCGCGCTGGTCCCGCGGCTCTCCAAAGGGGCGTTGGTCCGCCTGGATCAATGCCAGTCCCAGTGCCGCCACGCAGCTGCGCTTGAATTTGGACTGCGGCGTGGGCCCTCAGGCCGTGGTCTCCGCTTTTGCCGTGAGACCGGATGCGCGATCCGCCGTGCTTGAGGTGGGGGATCGCGTGGCCAAAAATTTCATGGCAAAAAATCCCGCGCGCAAGCTGCCTTGGGATTGGGTGGATGCGGTGTTTTTGCACGGGCTGGCGCAGTTTGCGGAGGCCAGAGCCCTGGGGCCAACGAGCCCTACGGGTGCGGCAACCGCTTTCTGGGAGTACATCGCGCAATTCCAGGGCCACGTCGCACGGAAGGGCTACCCTGACATCGATCGCGCCGATCGTTGCCCCTCCGCCCTCTCTGGCCTTGCTCTCTTGCGGCACAATGGTGATGAGGCGGGGCTGCCAGGCATACAGGCCGTGGCGGATTATGTGCGCTACGCCCCGCGGCTGAGGAACGGCGCGCTCAATCACCAGGGTTACAAAAATATCCTCGCCTTCTTCTGGCCGGAATCCATCTGGGTTGATTCTTTGATGATGTATGGGCTCTTTGCCGTGCAGTGGGGCGTTCATACCCATGATCACGGGCTGAGGGATTTCGGCCTGGATCAACAACGCATTTTTGCTAACGCCTTACTTGATGGCCCGACGGGGCTGTATCGCCATTCTTACAATGTGAAGACGGGCCGACGAAAATCCAGCGGCGCCGTGTT
>CAYHWW010000022.1:8375-33444 GCA_964360145.1 uncultured Oligoflexia bacterium
CCAGAGATCTCATGGTCCACCATGCCCTATCAATATCTGGGGTATAAAATGATTCCGAGGCAAAGTGATCTAGGCTATGGGGTCGGTTCTTTGTTGTTGCTTGCCGGTGAACTGTCTCGCGGCGGACAACAATGAAAAATATTTTTATTGTGCTGGCTCTAATTCTCGCGCTTCCCGCCCACGGCTCATGGAATACGGGGCAGTATCCCGCACGCTCAACGGGTGAGGCGATGAATGGGTTCGATGCGCGGGCGCGGCAGGTGATTGAACAGCAGGCGTTGCAGCCCATCCCTTCCTACTCGAAAAATTCCTCTGGCCCCTTTTACACCGCGATTATGGCTAAGCTTCTCGCGGGCAAAGAGGTGGGCGACGTGAATCGGGCCATTCTCTCGCCCGGCACCAAGCCCTATGGCCTGCCGGGCACGGACTTCAAGTTCATTCCCTCCCTCTGCGAACGCAAAGGGGACTATGACTTCATGCTCATTGGCCTCCTCCATGTTGCCTACCGTTTCAAGAACAGACCGGAGCTTCTCTGGCCCGAAAGCTACGAGAAAATGCTCACCCAGCTTTTCACCGTGCGGGGCAATAAACCCCAGACTTCGTTCCGCATCGGCATCTGCGGCCGCCATCCTGAGACTGAAAATCATATTCTCATGACCGAGGTGAGCCGCTATCTCACCAATCAGCTCATTCATGAGCGTGCGCTTTCCAGGAATGAAGACCCCAAGCCCTGGGATAACGCCCAGAACGGCATGGAGGAATGGCTGTTGAAGCACCTGCAGCATTTTCTCAAAGAGGACTTCACTGAATACAACTCCAAGCCCTATCAGAACTACACCGTGATCCCGCTGGAGACTCTCTACAACTTCGCGCAATCACCCCGGGTGAAAGAGGGAGCGAAGCTGTTGTTGGATTATCTCGCTGTGAAGTACGCCACCCAGAGTTTGGACCTGAGGCGTGCGGGGCCGTTTCGCCGCCAAATTAAATATCGGGGATTGAATGATATCCTGAATGGCGATGGGCAGCTGGCCCGTTATTCCGTGCTTGTTGGCAACTATGGGCTGTTCTTCAATGCCCTGCTGTCCGAATACGAGATTCCCCAAGGCTCCAATGTGGCACTTCTGGCGGCGAGCGGTGATTACCGCATCCCTCCGGCCATCCTGGATCTCTTCTTCGAGCGAGGTGCCGGTTTGCTGCAAAGAGTGAATGGTCAGGCTTATGAGTCCTATTTTCTCTCGCCCAGCTTTCTGTTGGTGGCCGGCGGCATCTATAAAAACTACAAAGACTATGGCACCGGTCAGAATGACGGTTGGGCTGAGGCCACCGTGTTGATGCCAACAGGGCAAGGAGTGCTGAGATCGGACTTCATTCGATTTTCGGGCCACCGGAATATGAAGAAGAGAAATAATTCCTGCGTGGGGCGAGGCTTTGCCTGCGGCGCAAATCCGGTTGTGCCCGCCACTGTGTCCCGCCACTGCGTGGAGAGGCGCATTGATGGAGATGGCACCTGGGATTTCTTCAATTTCTCCAAAGATGGCTGCAAGTCCAGCGCTGGCCGCTCCAACTATTACGTGGCGCTGTATCGTGCGCCTTGCGCTGACGATGTCTGCCGGGATGGTGGCGGCACCTTCGGGTTTCTGGAGGCGAGGGAGGCGGCGAAAGAGGGCGTGGATTTCGCATCATTTCGGGATGCCGTTCTTCGTCGCAACGGCGGGCACAAATACTATGGTGGTTTTGCCAACGAGTACGTGACCACCAGCGGGGAGTCGCTGCGCTTCATTCCAGTGCCCCCTTCGAGATCCATGACCGCCATTCAAGGGGCGGGTGTTGCCGGGCTTGCCCAGGGTGATGTGATCAACGCCGATCGGTACGGCCTCGTGAATATCGACAATAAAAATCTGGGCGTACGCTACGTGCTGGATTGGCGGGACTGGGCTAGGCCCCGTCGGTGGAGCCAGGCCCTCGATTAGAGCTGTTGCCTTCCTCGCGGAACCGCGGGATTTTCCGGCCCTATTCCGCCCTGTAATCAATCATTTTGATCTCAGTGAGGCCGGGCAGCTTGGAGAGCTTGTCTTTCAGTGCCCCGCCGTCGCCCAGCACCGTGATGGTGAGGTTCTCGGGCTTGAAGTAGCGTGTCAGCGCCGGACCGACATCGCCTTCACTCACGTCCTTGGTATGGGCGGAGAGATCTTTGAAGAAGCCTGCCTCTAGGTTGAAGAGTAATTCATTGGTTTGGTTTTCAAGGCGCTTTCTCGGAGTGTCGTTGTCAAAGGGGGCGCGGTTCACCAGGGAGTCCTGAGCGAAGTGGAATTCCTCGGAGGTGATGCCTTTGGCCACCAGGTCTTCCAGCATCTGCACGCCGAGGGACAGGGCGGGCGTGGTGTCCGCGGTTTTGGGGAAATAATACACGGTGTAATGCCGGGGCATGCACCCCATGGCGATGCGGTTTGATGCGCCGTAGGTCCAGCCCCGCTTCACGCGGATTTCTTGCATGAGGCGAGCCTGGAAGGAGGGGCCACCGAAGGCGTGGTTACCGAGGCGCAGAGCATGAAAGCCCGGGGCGTCTGGGCGAGGGGCCCCATGACCAAAGAGAATATGGCTCTGGGTTGTTTTCGGTTTATTGACGATGAGGAGCCTCCGGCCCAGGGGCAGGGTGGGCGCGGGAATGGCGGCTGCTTGCCGTGCGCCGGGGTTGACCTTCGCCATGCTGTCCATGAGGGAGTTCCACCAGCGTTGAATATCGCCGGAGTCCGCGTCGCCGGAACCGAAAAGGCGCAGCGTCCCACGACCGTAATTGGTGGCATAGAGTGATCTCACGTCATCAAGAGAGAGGGAGGAAAGCCCCTTTTCCGTACCATTGACGGGGTTGGCGTAGGGGTGGCTACCGTAAAGGAAGCGCTGGAAATGGCGCTGTGCAAGGCGAGCGTCATTGCCTTTTTCCGCCAGCACCATGCCAATGAGCTCTTTTTTCAGTTTATCCAGCTCGCCCTTGTCGAAGCGGGGTTGGGTGAACATCTCGCCGATGAGGGCGAGCACCTTGTCGCGGTTGTCCGTGAGAAAGGAGACGCGCACTACGGTGCCTTCAGGGCGGATGTCAGCATCCACGGAGGCGCCGAGGCTTTCCAGGGTTTTTAAGAATTCCATTTTGGATTTATTCTGGGTGCCCCGCGTGAGCATCTGGCCCGTGGTGGTGGCAAGCCCTTCTTTGCCAGCGGGGTCATGGGCCGCGCCCACTTCGCTGATGATGTTGAGGTACACCATGGGAAGCTGTCGGGATGTTTCGAAGGAGAAGTCGCTGGAGGCCCGGGCAGCTTGTACCAGCGCGAGCAGCGTTACGGCGAGGATGGAAAGGAGAATGCTGAAGGGTTGGCTCAAACGGCTCATTGTCCTGCTCCTTTCGGAAGAGCGACCACTGTGGAGCGTTGGCTGGTGCGTAGGTAGCGACGGGCCACGCGGTTGACATCCGCCACGGTGATCTTGCTCATGGTATTGATGTCCTCTACTGCCTTGGCCACTGAGCCATATTCAATTTCCATATGGCCCATGATGCGGGCTTTGCCGGAATTGGACTCAAGACCGGAGAAGAGCTCAAAGCGATATTGATTGAGGGCGGTGCGCAGCTCCTCCGCAGTGAAGCCCTCTCGATGGATTTTCCACATTTCCGCTTCGATGGTTTGCAGGGCATCCTGGGCGCGCCTCCCCTTTTGTAGGAATGCGGTGATGAGAAACAAACCGCCGCCCTTGCCGTTGTCCACGCTCACATCCACGGCGGAGGCGAGGCCACCGTCAACCAGGCGACGGTAGAGCCGCGAGCTTTGAGTATGGCCCACGAGGTTGGCGAGGAGTTCCAGCGCGGAGCCATCGGCGTGGCGCGGGCCTGGCACCCGGTACCCCGCGAAAACCTTCTCAACGGGGATCGAAAGGTGGAGGATCTTGGAACGACCGCCCTTCTGCTCGGGTTCGTCCTTGCCGCTGTAGCGGCGTACCGGCTGAGGGATGAGTGCACCGTAGTATTTTTCAATGAGGCCCACGGCGTGGCCAGGGTTCACGTCACCCACGATAACCACCGTGGCGTTATTGGGAGCGTAGTGGTTCTTGTAGAAGTCTAGGCATTGCTGGGGCTGGGCGTTATCCAAGTCCTTCTCGTAACCGATGACGGGCCAGTGATAGGGATGGTGGGTGAAGGCCATGTCATAAATGGTTTCATACATCGTGCCTTCGGGGCTGTTTTCCGTGCGGAAGCGCCGCTCGTTCTTCACGACTTCCCGCTCCTTATCCAAGAAGGCCTTGTTCACGATGAGATTCACCATGCGGTCTGATTCCAGCTGCATGATGAGCTCCAGCTTATCGCTGGGAAGGCTCTGGACATAGGCAGTGTAGTCCCGGCTTGTGAAGGCGTTCTCGCCTTCGACGCCAGCGGATTCGAGCGTGCGGTCGAAGATGCCCTCCGCACGGTTGGAGGTGGCCTTGAACATCATGTGCTCGAAGAGATGGGCGAGGCCCGTAAGGCCCCTCTCCTCATCCAGGGAGCCAACGTCGAACCAGGTGTGGTAACTGAAGGTCGGCGAGGAGTGATCCTCGAGGATGAGGACTTTCAAACCGTTGGAAAGTTCGTAGCGATGGGCTTTGGATGCGCCGAAGAAGGGCTCTTCGCCTCGGTAAATCGTGCCCACCTGGCCCCCAGCGCTCCTCGTGGGGCGGCCTGAACAGCCTGCCAGCGCGGTGGCAATTGCGAATGTACAATAGAAGTAATTGAGTCGCGGGGTGCGGCGGAATAACATGGATGGAGGCCCTTTCCTTCGGCTGAGGAGCATGAAAAAAATACTTCGTTCCAAACAGAATGCAAAGCGCAGATTGGCGCTGACCCTGAAGATTAGCGTGGCGCTGGCCGCGGCCCTGGCTTTCTACCTCACCGTGGATCTGGATTACGCCTCTCAGCTGGCGACAGAGGAGCTTTCCGATCATCTCCGCATCGATGAGATCGAAGTCGTGGAGGAGGGCTCCGCCAATCTGAGCCGCCTCGTGATCCGGGAAGATGTGGTGAAGGCCAGCGGCATCCGCCCGGGCCGCGAGATTCTGAAGGCTGATTTAGACGAGGCGGCAAAGGGTATTGCCGGCATTCCCTGGATCAAAGCAGTGACCCTGAGCAAGCGCCTGCCCTCGAAGATTCGAATCGAGTATTCCGTGCACCATGCGCGCGCCATCGTTGTGCGCAACAAAGTGCCCTGGCTTGTTACCGCCGCTGGAGTCTACATCGCGCCCGCGGCGGACGCGGCTTTGGCCATTCGTCCGGTGCCCGGTCAGAATCAGGAAGATGCTGTTCTTTCCGCGGTTTCCAAGCCCATCGCAAGCCCCATGTTGCTTGCGGCCCTCGATCTTCCCGTGGTGCAGGGAGAGGCGCGGCTCATGGAAGCCATGAACATGATCGATATCTTGGAGCGTGATACTTCATCGCGGGTGCTCGCGGTTCATGAGGTGCGCGCCACGGACCCCGGCAGCCTTGAAGCGCTCATCGAGGTCAACTACGGCGATGGCACCGTTAAAATCACGCTGAGAAGCTGGACGCTGCCGCAGCCCTTGGCGTTGGCTCGACTGAAGAGGATACTCGAATATCTTGTTGCGCGACGCGTCTATGCCAACGCGATTGATTTAAGACCCGGCAAAAAAGTCATTGTTTCCCTGGCCAAAGAGACTTAACATTTTCCAACGGGATCAGTTTCGCCCGTTGATATGTGCACGTATCATTTCGGGATGAGGCCCCATGGTGGGGGCTTTTACCTTGGCCAAGGATGTCCATTGCATGTCCCTTCCTAATCCGCTGAATTCTGGATCAAGCACCGGTAAGTCGGCTAAAGCCGCCCGCCGGGAAATGCGCAAGGAAGTCATTGTCGGTCTCGACATTGGGACGACGAAGATATGCGCGATCATCGGCGAGATCGCCACGACCACTGAGCCGGGCGAGCCCCTGATCGTGGACATCGCGGGCATCGGCACGGCACCGTCTTCCGGCCTGCGCAAGGGTGTCGTCATCAATATAGAGAGCACCGTGGAGAGCATCACCAAGGCGATCCGCGAAGCCGAGCTCATGGCCGGGTGCCAGGCCACCTCCGTGCACGTGGGCATTGCCGGGGCCCACATCCAGAGCTTGAACAGCCACGGTGTCGTCGCCGTAAAAGACAAAGAAATCACCGCTCACGACGTTGCGCGAGTCATCGACGCGGCGAAGGCGCTCTCCATCCCCACGGATCGAGAAATTCTCCATGTTATCCCGCAGGAATTCATCATCGACGGTCAGGACGGCATTCGTGAGCCGGTTGGGATGTCCGGAGTGCGGCTTGAGGCGAAGGTCCACATCGTTACTGCCAGCGCATCCGCGATCCAGAACATCGCGAAGTGCTGCAATCGTGCGGGCTTGAATGTCGCGGAAATCGTCCTGGAGCCCATCGCTTCGGCGGAAGCTGTCCTCACGGAAGATGAAAAAGAGTTGGGCGTGGTCCTCGTGGACATTGGTGGTGGTACATCCGATATCGCCATTTACAGCCAGGGCGCACTCGTTCATACGGCGGTTCTGCCCATTGGTGGCAACCACATCACCCGCGATATCGCTGTTGGTTTGCGCACTCCCCAGCATGAGGCCGAGAAAATAAAACTGCGTCATGCCTGCGGGCTCGCCAATCTCGTGAACCCCGAGGACACCCTCGAGGTGCCCAGCGTGGGTGGTCGCAAGCCGCGGACCGTATCCCGCCGGTTGCTTGCCGACATCGTCAGCCCCCGGGTGGAAGAGATGTTGACCCTCATCAAGCAGGAGATCCAGCGCTCGGGGTATCTCGAGCATGTGGGGTCTGGCATCGTGCTTGCTGGCGGCGCGACCCTGCTTGAAGGCACCTGCGAGCTCGGTGAAATGATTTTTGACATGCCCGTGAAGCGCGGCTACCCCCGCGGCATGGGTGGGCTCCATGATGTGGTGAACAATCCAAAGTTTGCCACTGGAGTGGGTTTGTTGCGCCATGCAGCGCGGAAGAGATCGTCCCAGCACCCCATCCTGAAGGGCGCAGGGGCTTACGGAAAAGTCCGGACATCAGTCACAGGCTGGTTCCGGGATCTATTTTAAAAAAAGACGGAGGACACATGTTTGAGCTGGCAGAAGCAGGCACCCAAGGAGCAAAAATAAAAGTCATCGGTGTGGGTGGTAGCGGCGGCAACGCCATTAATACCATGATCCGCATGGGTCTCTCCGGCGTGGAGTTCATCGCCGCGAACACCGATCGTCAGGCGCTGGAGGCGAATCTAGCGCCGACAAAAATTCAGCTGGGCTCCGAACTGACAAAGGGCCTTGGCGCTGGCGCAAACCCCGAGGTCGGGCGCAAGGCTGCCCTGGAAGACTATGCCAAGATCTCTGAGCTTCTTGCCGGCGCGGACATGGTCTTCGTCACCGCGGGCATGGGCGGCGGTACGGGCACCGGCGCGGCCCCGATCATCGCGAAAATCGCTAAAGAAGTAGGCGCTCTCACCGTGGGCGTCGTGACCAAGCCCTTCACATTTGAAGGCCGCAAGCGCACTCGCTCCGCGGGCCAGGGCATATTGTCGTTGCGCGAGAATGTGGACAGCCTCATCACCATCCCCAACCAGCGGTTGCTTGCCGTATCCGGCCACAATCTCTCCATGTTGGATGCCTTCAAAAAGGCGGACGAAGTATTGCTCAACGCCGTTCAGGGGATTTCCGACCTGATCAACACCGCGGGCCTTGTGAACACCGACTTCGCCGACGTGAAGACCATCATGCAGAACAAGGGCCTGGCCCTCATGGGCATCGGCTACGGTGAAGGCGATCGCCGCGCCGTGGAGGCCGCAAGCACCGCGATCACGTCACCGTTGCTGGAAGACGTGTCCATCAATGGTGCCATCGGCATCATTGTCAACATCACGGGTAGCTCCACTATGAGTATCCATGAAGTGAACGAAGCCATGATGCACATTCAAGAGGCCGCTGACGAGGAAGCCGAGATCATCTTTGGCACGGTGATCGACGAATCCATGAATGACCGGATCAAGGTCACGGTCATCGCCACGGGCCTCATGACGAAAGACTTGGAGGCGGAGTTGCTTGCCATGGAGCGCCCACGGGTCGCCAATCGCACCGCCGCGCAGACGACTGTCACTGTGGCGGCCGTTGTCACGGCCACGACGGCAGCGCCCGCGGCAGTCGACGTTCCCGATGCCGCCGCCATAGAAGCGGAAGCCCAGGCTTCGGCCATGGCGGAACGCATGGCCGCCATCGCTGCCATGAATAACGGCAGCGAGGCTTACGACGATGGGTTGGAAGCGAACGAGGCGGCGACGCCGCCGACGCGCCAGCCTGATTTGGCTCGCGCAAAGGCCATCGCTCAGAAGCTCGGGCTCACCAATCTCACGGATGATGAATACGATATTCCGACATTCATCCGTAAGCAGTCAGACTCCGCTGAGACCCACGGTTAAGCCGCCGTCCATGACAAAGACTTGTCCGGTGATGTAGGCGGCCTCATCGCTTGCGAGGTAGGCTACAAGGCCGGCCATTTCCTCCGGTGCTCCCACGCGTTTCAGCGGGATGCGCTGTATGAACCGAGCTTTCACGTCGTCGGGGATGGCCTGGGTCAGGGCGGTGTCAAAAAAGCCGGGCGCGATGACGTTCACGGTGATGGCCGCTCTCGATAGCTCCAGCGCGGCGGTTTTGCTGAGGCCGATGACGCCGGCCTTGGATGCGGAGTAGTTGGCCTGGCCCACGTTGCCGAAAGCTGAGATAGACGAGATATTGATGATGCGCCCGGATTTGCGAGGCACCATGGCGGCGGCAGCGGCCTGAGTGCAGTTGAAGACGCCCTTAAGATTGATGCGGATCACTTCGTCGAAGCGCTCCTCTTCCATCTTATGCATAAGCGCGTCGCGAGTGATGCCGGCGTTGTTAACCATGATGTCGAGTTGGCCGAATTGGTCTTGCGTGTCGGCGACCAGCGCGCGTGCCTCGGCGAGCAGGGAGACATCTCGTCCGTTGGCGAGGGCACGGCCCCCTGATTTTATGATGAGCGTGGCGGTTTCTTGTGCCGCTGCTTTATTTAAGTCATTGACCACGACCGCCGCGCCTTCGCGGGCTAGGCGCATCGCCATGGCGGCACCGAGCCCTCGCCCCGCCCCGGTAATCACGGCTACGTGACCGTCGTGCCTGCCAATAAATACATGTTGTTTATTCATGATTGTGCTCCGCGTCTATTTTTTAAGGATTGAGCGCAGTGTATCGCCGGGGAAGAACGCGCAACAAGCCGCGCCGCGCCGTGAATGAATGAAAAATATTTTTGTGTGTGAATTGCATTTTTGATCATCAACCCTAGACTCCTATTACTTGAGTTTGGATCATGGGAGGTTCAAATGAACGCAGTTGGGGGATCACGGATGGGATTCATGAAAACGGGTGCCGCACTCGCATTAGCGGTGGTTTCTTTATCTTCTGGCATCGCGTCAGCGAATGCACCGCAGTATAAACCTGGTGAATTGATCGTAAAGTACCGCGATGGTGCGGTGCGCAGTAAGTCCGTCATGGACGAGATTTATGCAGCACTGGGCGTTCGACACGTGCGCCGCTTGCGGGGCATGATGCGTGGGGTTGAGCATTTGACTCTGCGCGGTGGGAGCGTTGAGGCCGCGGTAGCTCAATTGCGTAGCAACCCCGCCGTGGAATACGCCCAGCCCAACTATATATTGAAGGCACTTCCCGTGTCCTCCATCACGCCGAACCGGGGCGCTGCGCATCAGCCGAGCATGAGTATGCCCTGCGTGCTTCCTGGGGTGCCGTGGCCCGAGGGTTGCGAAGATTGGGATCTGCCTGGTGAGGGTGGCGGCGATGGCCGTCCCGCCTTAGGGGATAGGCCCGCCGATGTGAACCCACCGGTAGCGGACCCCGATCAAGAGAGCGCCTATGGTATTGCCAAGGTGGGCGCCACCAATGCCTGGAACGTGACCACTGGTGACAGTAACTTCATCGTCGCGGTCATTGACACCGGTATTGACTACAACCACGAAGACCTCGCTTACAACGTGTGGAGAAATCCCAACGCTGGTGATGAGGGGGATGTCACTGGTTACGACTTCGTGCACAACGATGGTCAGCCCTTCGATGACAATATGCACGGATCTCACTGTGCGGGTGTCATCGGCGCGACGGGCGGCAATGGTGTTGGTGTGAGCGGCATCAATCCCCGCGTGTCCATCATGGCGCTGAAGTTCTTGAGTGCCCAGGGCAGTGGCGATACGGCCAGCGCCATCCGCGCCATTGACTACGCTGTGGCTCATGGCGCCAAAGTGCTCAGTAACAGCTGGGGCGGCGGCTCTGGTCTTGATAACCAAGGCTTGGAAGACGCGATCAACAAGGCTGCGGAAGCTGGAGTCATCTTCGTGGCTGCGGCGGGTAATGAGAGCAATGACAATGACAGCAATCCCACCTATCCGGCTGCTTACCGCACGCCGAACATGATCACGGTGGCTGCCACGGACCAAAGCGATAGCCTGGCTTCGTTCTCCAACACCGGCGCCGAGTCCGTGCACTTGGCTGCTCCCGGAGTGCGGGTTTACAGCACGGTGCCGAACAACCGCTACGCGCGGCTTTCGGGCACGTCCATGGCCTGCCCTCACGTGGCGGGGGCGGCGGCCTTGCTGTGGTCCGCTCACCCTGAGTGGAACTATGCCCAAGTAAAAGAAAAGCTCCTTGCCACGGTTGATCGTGTTGAAGGACTCGCAGGTAAAGTGTTGACGGGGGGGCGTCTCAACGTCTTCCGCGCACTGACAGAGTAGTACCGCCCAACCCCGGTATTGCAACCCAAGTGAAGGGGCAGCGACTAGAGTCGTTGCCCCTTCTGCTTTTTTGGCGCTGTGGTTAGAATGATTCCATGATGAGAATGGGCGCCCTTGTTTTGACACTGATCATGGCGGCCTACGCCGATGCTTCCACCACCCGCAGGGCTGCTAAAGTCTATGAAGCGGCACTGGACCGCCCCGATGAAGCCCTTAAGCTCATCTTTCCTGGCAGTGACGGCTTTACCGCCCAGTCCCTGACCTGGCGCCGCCACGGTCCCCAGAAGCCTGAGGCGCGGCAGGAAGCGCTGTCTCTCATCGTTTTTCACATGCGCGACAAGTTGGATCCTGTCTATGAAACCGAAGACACCCCCATTGTTACCTATGCAGTCAGGGGTGGTTCCGTCTTGGGGGGCTATTTTCGCTGGAAGAGGGGCCTCATGGAGGTATTCACGGCCATAACCAGTGAGGGCGCTATCCACGATGTGTACGTCCAGCGCATGGATGGCGGCGATAAAGCACTATTTAGAAGCGCGGCCTATCGAGCGCAGTTTCGCCGTTTTGGTTTCAGGGAGGCCTTGGACGATGCCGCCTTAAGCCCCCCCGTCCCAGGGGAGGCATCATTTCCCAACGTGGACATGCTCTTGGCTCACCAGAGGGTCGTGCGCGCGGTGCGTTGGGCCCTGCTCACCCAGAAAGCGTTGGTTCGTGGGGAATGGCAAGATCTTCGGAAAGTAGCAGCATTTTAGGGCCGTAGTTTCCTGTAGATTTGTGTAAATTCATCGTTTTTCATGTAAACACCAATGGTTTACATGTGGCGCGCATCATGATACTGGCCGGGGCCCATGCTCCGCCTCATCGTGGCCCTGGCCACCCTCATCTTTATCGCTCCGTCCCCATCCATCGCCGGCGACGGAAGCGACCGCAAAACGCCTTTTGAGCTGGGTGCGTTGCGAGGTGCTGCCGCCACGGTTCAAACCCTCAAAGAACTATCCAACGTCACGCGCTGGGGCCCTCCGGTATCAGAAGCGCTGCGTGCGGACGTCGAAGGGTTTCGCCGCCGCGCGACCCACTTACAGCTGGGCTACGGTCACTGGGGTTACATACGGGCCATAAAAGCCTACACGACCGCTCTAGGGCAACGGCTTCGCAACGTTATTCTTGACATGGCTCTCGCGGCCCGCAAGTCCGATGAGGACAGTGGCATCACGCACCGTCGGGTATTTTCCCCCGAGGTGCGCACCCTCATGCAGCACTATGCGGAAGCATTGGAGGTCCTCGGCCGCGACACGAGCCTCATCGATGCTCAAACACATAACGGCGTTTATCTTCTGGGGCATGAAGTTTTCTCATCCGCTCTGCTAAATCAGAGTGCGCACTGGGGTCGTCGCCTCACTGTCGAAGAGGGTGGCAAGGGAGGCCTCCTTGCCGGATTTTCTGGGATTTTTTCTAAAAAGCCACTCAGTCCCCAGGCAACCAGCGACTATGACGCGGGCCTTATGCTCATGGGCGTATCCTTTATTGGCGCCGCCAGAGGCATTACAACAGAGAAGGCGATGACAGATGCCTTTGGCCAGATTCGCGCTCGCCGCTGCGAGAATCAGTCAGCGGAAAGTGACGACGGCGTTTTCTTTATCAATGAAGAGGGCAGTGAGCAGGGTTCCAACCCCGATTACCTCGCCTTTCAAGCAGGCTACGGGCAAGCGGTTGCTGATATTGCCAGGGCCGTGGAAAGAGCTTTGAACCGTGGCGTTTTTGGCCATTTGACACGCCTCGAAGGAGAGTGGGCGCAGGCCGTCGCCCATTTAAGGGCCACGGCCTGCGGAACCGCTCTCGGTGCGGCGACGGCTGCCGCCTCTGACGAAGTCGTTACCCGGTAGCCCGGGAGAAGGCCGCGCCCATGCTCTTGGACTTGCGGCCATCTGCGGTGAGCAGTTCCCGCTGCTCTTCCTCTTCCTTGCAGGCAATGCAGAGCGTTGCCGTCGGACGGGCTTCGAGACGCTTCAATTCGATGGGACCATCGCAGGAATCGCACATGCCGAAATCCCCGGAGTCGATGCGGCGAATGGCCTCCTCCAGCTTCTTCATGTAGAGACCCTCGCGGTTGCGCAGGCGCAGGCGCAGCGATTGCTCCATATCCGTGGAGGCTTGATCCACTTCGTCCATGCGGTCATTTTCATCAGAGTGAAAATCTTCCCGTATGATCTTGTCGTTGTAGATCAGACCCTTTTTTTGCTCTTCAAACATCTTCCTAAACTTCTTCAGAACTTCCTTTTTCATCTTTTCCCCCAATAACAATTTATGCGATGCAAACCCTTGGACCCCTCCAACACATCGCGGCTTCCTTATCCGCCCTTGAGGTCCAGTAGGATTTGTTTAGTAATCTCAGTCAGCGTCTCGAAGACGCCGACGCCTTTTGCCGCTACCGCTTCTATTTCTTTTGCGCCCAGGCGGTTGAATGTCTGTGAAAGCTCCACCACAGGAACTGCAGTCGGTAGATCTCGTTTGTTATATTGAAAAACGAGCGGAATTTTTTTGATGTCGTATCCGTGACTATCGAGGTTTGCTTCAAGGCTTTCATATGACTCCAGGTTGGCTTCCAGCCGTTCCCGTTGAGAGTCTATTACAAAGACTATGCCATCTACGCCCTTGAGGATGAACTGCCGCGAAACTTCATAGAAACTTTGGCCAGGGATCGTATAAAGATGAAACCGCGTCTTGAAGCCGCGGATTTCGCCTGCGTCCAAAGGGAGGAAGTCAAAGAACAGCGTGCGCTCGTTTTCACTGGAGAGTGAGATGAGTTTGCCTCGACTGGACTCGCTGGTTTTATCGTAAATGTACTGCAAGTTCGTGGTCTTGCCGCTCAAACCACAGCCATAGTAGACCACCTTGCAGTTGATCTCCCGGGTGTTGTGGTTGATGAAGGTCATAGCACTGTGTCCTTGGCACCAGTGTCGCGATGACCCCGGCCCATCTCGGTGCGCTCTGGCACCACGACACGATTTTCTATGGCCCGACCAATGGTCTGACGATCCATGAACTCCAGAACTCCCCCTACCGGAATGCCATGCGCGATACGACTGACCTTAATTCCCAATGGTTTTAAGAGCTTTGTCAAGTACACCCCCGTCGCATCTCCTTCGATGCTGGAGCTGAGTGCCAGAATAATTTCTTGTATGGTGCCCGTTTGGATGCGCACCAAGAGCTCTTTGAGGTGGAGCTGTTGGGGGCCAATGCCGTCGAGGGGAGAGAGGAGGCCGTGAAGGACGTGGTAGCGGCCGCGGTAGGAGCCACTCATTTCGATGGCCAGTTGATCCGAAGGTTTTTCCACGATGCAAACGAGCTCCCCTTTGCGGGATTCGTCGCGGCAAAGGTCGCAGGTTTCGTTTTCTGTGAACGCGAGACAGCTGGCACAGAGGCGGATGCGGGATTTGGCGTTGACCAGCGCGTTGGCGAGGGCCTCCACCTGGGGGCGCTCCGCTTTGAGCACGTGGTAAGCCAACCGGGTTGCGGTTTTTTCGCCGATACCAGGAAGCTTGGAGAGTTCGGAAATCAAAATGGCTACGGGATCATTGCCAGATAACATACACACTCCGCGGGCCCGTGTGGGACGGCCGCGCTCGATAAATTCCTAGAACATCCCCGGCATGCCCATGCCGCCGGTGATTTGCTTCATGGCATCATTCACTTGATTGTGAATGTTTTTAAGGGCTTCGTTTGCGGCGGAGAGCACCAGGTCCTGGAGCATCTCGGTGTCGCTGGGGTCGACCACTTCCGCCGCGATGGTGATGGACACCAATTGATTTTTGCCGTTGGCCACCACCGTTACGGCGCCGCCGCCGGCCGTGCCCTCAGCGGTTTTTTCCGCCAGGCCTTCTTGTAGTTTCGCCAGCTTGGACTGCATCATCTGGGCCTGTTTCATCAGGTTGCCCATGTTGCCTGGTGGTCCTTTGAACGTCATTTAGGTCTCCCCTCTAATTTCAAGGCGCTCCAGTCGTGCCCCCAGCACTTCCTGAGCGGCCCGCACCGCCTCGCTTTCCATGACGGCTTTCTGACGGGCCTTGAGTGTCTGCTCTTGTCGCAGGCACTCCGCATCCTCGAGGGAACTTGATAACATCACTTCTTTATATTCAAGACGCACCGCGCCGCCCACCGCTTGATTGAGAAGGGGGAGCAGTGTTTCTAAAGTAGTTTTGGTCTGGAGCTGGTCTTTGTAGAAGGCCTGGGCTTTGGTGCAACCCAGCGTCAGAACCAGGGCGCCGTCCTTCAATGTGCTGGTTTCCAGGCTGACGTTCTCCAGCAGGGAACCGATCATGGGTTTGGCGGCTTTGACAGCGGCGACGATGTTCATCCAATTCAGCGGCCCCGTGGATGGCTGAGGGGCCGTGATTGGAGCGGCTTTGATGGGCGCGGCGGGAGTCGGCGCTACTTTTATGGGAATGGCAGTGGGCGCCGTGGTTGCCACAGCTGTTTTTACCGGTGCTGCCGTGGGCGGAGGTTCCACGGGCTCAAAACGCCCCACGGACACCAACTCCGTGGCCGCTGCCATTTTGATGAGGAGTACGTCGAAGAGCGCCCGAGGCACGGGGCTGCGGGCCAGGTCTTCGAGGCCGTTGTTCAAAGCACAGAAAAGCATGTCGAGGTCATCACTGGAGCGCGTGCCGATGAGGGGCTTTAAATCCATCAAGTCGGTTTCGGTGACTTCCAGCAGCTGGTTGGCGCTGGCGCCATGTTGCTCGAGGAGTTGCACCACCATCAAAAGGCGAATCATGCGCAGCAGTTCGCGAGCGAGCACCCGCAGGTCACCGCCGAATTGGTATACTTCGCCCGCGGCCTCCACGGCCTTCAGGGGTTCGCGCCTCAGCACGGCCGTCAACGTGGTGAGCACCGCACGGCGATCAATGAGGCCCAGCGACTGAACGAGGCTGTCGGCGGTGATGGTTTTTTCTCCGCCGCCGCTGGCCTGATCGAGCAGGGAAATCGCATCCCGCAGGCTGCCCTCGGCCTCGCGCACCAGGATGTGCAAGGCGTCAGCATCGATTTCAAAGCCTTCTTCTTTTGCGATTTGCTCGAGTCGCCCGCCGAGATCTTGTGGCGATACGCGCTTGAAGTCGAAGCGCTGCACCCGGCTCAGAATGGTGGCGGGGATTTTTTGCGGGTCCGTGGTGGCGAAGATGAATTTCAGGTGAGGGGGAGGCTCTTCCAGGAGTTTCAAGAGCGCGTTGAACGCCGCGGTGGTCAACATGTGGACTTCATCGATGATGTAGATGCGGTACTTCCCCGTGGCCGGCATGTACTGGGCGCTCTCGCGGAGCTCGCGAACCGCATCGACGCCGTTGTTGGACGCGCCGTCGATTTCCAGCACGTCCATGGAGCGCCCCTCGCTGATCTCAAGGCAGTCTTTGCACTTGTTGCAGGGCACGCCGCTGTTTTGTGACGGTTCGCAACGAATGGCTTTGGCGATGAGACGGGCAGTTGTGGTTTTACCCACGCCGCGGGTGCCGGTGAAAAGATAGCCGTGGCTTAAGCGCCCGCTCTTGATGGCGTTAGTGAGCGTGCGGGCCACATGGGCCTGACCCACGAGATCATCAAAAGTCTGAGGCCGCCATTTGCGGGCAAGGCCTTGGTAGGATGCGTTTTTATCACTCATGGTTCGGTGAAAGTATATTTCACAGCGCCCGCGTTAGGGCAATGGGCGGGGGGGTTATGGGCTTTGATGCGGCCCTGCCCGGATTCCTCGAAAAGTAGGGATGCGGTCGCCATTCCCATGGTTTAACGCTCGGAACCCTCTTTTTTTAGGAATGCTGGCGGGAGGCGAACTAACCTTTTCCGCGACGAACCCCCAGGGGGCCGACCCTCCGGCTGGCCATGTCACAGTCGTTTTCGAGTGCCGTTGCTTCCTTCCGGACCTGGCGGGGTTCGTCGATCGTGCTTGCATGGGACCAGAGGGCCGGTTGCCCCAGAACTAGCGAAGTCCCGTAGGAGGGTCAACGTCCAATGCTACGACGCCGCAACCCGCGCCACCCGTGGCTGCGTCGCGAATAAACTCGGCTGCCGGTGCTGCTCTTCCACGTCCAAAAGTAATCGCTTCAAGTTCACCTGCCAGGATGCAGGTGTTTCATCGCCCATGAAGCCGCCTAAGCCGCCGTCTTTTTTTACCACCCGGTGGCAAGGCACCAGCAAAGGAAAGGGGTTGCAGCCCAGGGCGCGGCCCACGGCGCGCTCAGAGCCCCTGCGTTTCATTTTATGCGCGAGCCACGCATAGGGCCTTGTCTCCCCGTGGGGAATGGCCCGGGTGGTCTCATAAACATGGCGTTGGAAAGCAGTGATGCCTTGCATGTCCAGTTGGTCCGCCCTCAGGCGGGACTCCAGGGGAACCCCTTCGTTACAGAAGTCCTCCAGCATGCTCACCACCTGTTCGCGACTCACGCCCCGCAGGCAGAGGAGCGACTGGGGTTCTTTGCCATCCACTTCCCTCAGCGCTTCGTGAAGCTCATCAACGGAGGGGTGAGGTAAAATAATGGAAGAAACAGCGAGGAAGTCCCCACCGGGGGCCCGTGCGTTGTCAGCAAAGACAACGGCGCCTCTGTATGATAGCCGGTGCCCCAGCCGGGTGGTCACTGCCATGCGAAAGAAGTCGATGGATTTCAAACCGATACGCCCGTTCCTGGAACGATCATGATTGATCCCACTACATCCGTCAACGCGCTGAAAAAGAAGGCCCAAGATTTGGGTTTTGACTTGGTGGGCGTTGCGTCCATCGCAGACCCGGCGTTGCGTGATGAGATGGAGCGCTATCACGGCTGGATCGATGCGGGGCGCGGCGCCACCATGGACTATCTGCGCCGCCATGAATCCATGAAGGCCGACCCCGCGCTTTTTCTCCCAAGCGCCCGCTCCGTCATCGCTGTTGGCATGGTCTATGGCGCGGAAAAGCCCGCGGCCTCTCCGGACGTCGCGCAAATTTCTCTCTACGCCCGGGGGCCCGACTACCACGACGTTCTCGGTACCCGCCTCGAAGAGCTCGCGGCCTTCGTCCGCACTTTCCAGAGTGGAAGCACTGCCCGCATCTACGTGGACAAAGAACCGGTGCTTGATCGCTTCTGGGCTTGGCGAGCGGGTTTGGGCTGGCTCGGAAAAAACACCTGCTTCATCAATCGCAAGGTGGGATCGTTTCTCTTTCTTGGTGGTGTCATGACCACCCTCGATCTCGCCCCGGATGCGCCCCAGCCCGATCATTGCGGTCGCTGCACCAAGTGCCTTGACGCCTGTCCCACCGGCGCCCTCGTGGCACCCCGGGTATTGGACTCCAACCTTTGTATTGCCTACCACACCATTGAAAACCGCGGCGCGGTGCCGTCTGCCGTGGCGGAACGCACCGGCCAGTGGATTCTCGGCTGTGACATCTGCCAAGATGTGTGCCCCTGGAATGACCCCGTCACGCCGGGTCGTCACTTTCCCTTGGTCAATCCTGCGTGGGGCAAACCGCTGGCGGAGTTAGCGACGTGGAGCGAGGCCCAGTTCAAGGAATCCGTGCGGGGTCTCGCCGTGTCTCGGGTGAAGTACCCCATGTTCACGCGCAACGTGGCCATTGCCCGCCGCGGTGGATGAGGCAGCGGCGCTCTAGCGAATCTTCGCGAGTTCCTGGACCAGGTCAAGGACGGGGGGGATGGCGCTGGGCTCAGCGTGTCGCGCCCACACCGTGCCGTTCGCGTATTTTCGAACCTGTTTTAAATCTTTTGCACGGATCTGCGTGGTCCATTTGACTTCGATGGGCTGAAAGCGCGGGCCGCCGTCGTTCTTCAGCAATCGAACCGCATCGACCTCGCCTTCCGCTTTGATATAGAAGCTTGGCCCCCCGCGCCGCAGGTGCTGGTGAACGACGCCCTCTGTCCATGCGCCTTTGGTTTCCGTTGTAAGCGGGGGGATGCTATTCGAGTCGGTGACCCACGCATGAAGCGCATGGCCGATGAAGGGATCAGTGAAAAAAAGTTTCTTCGCTTTTTTGGGCGCTGCAGCCATGGTTTCTTCATTCAGGGCGGAGACGATGTTGACGACGTCTAGCCGCTCCAGAAGTTCAACGTATTCGGCAACCGTCTTGGGGTGATCAATGGTGAGATCGCGTGCAAGGGAGTTCCAGCTCACCTGCGAGCCTTGGCGCGTGAGAAGGGATTGCACGACGCTGCGCAGGTGCGTTTCGCTGCGGCCTCTTTTCAGAACGTCGCCGCGAATCCAGTCCGAATAGGTTCTGAGGGTGGCGGACGTGATCGCACCACTTCTTTTGTAGTCGTTGATCGCGGTGAGAAAGCCACCGTGCATCAGGTATTGGTCCAGCAGTTCTGGCGAAGCGGGTTGCCCCCAGAGCGCGATGAATTCGCCGAATGACAATGGGTGCACATGAAAATCGACCTTGTCGGCCAGGCCGCGCCGTCCCGGAAAACGCGTGCGAGCCTCTTGAATGAGCAAAAGATCTGAGCCGGTGAGGATCAGTCGCACATTGGCCAGCAGGCCGGCATCCGCCAAGAACTTCACGCCCTTGTCCCAATTGCGGATGTAGGTCACCTCATCGATGATGAGTACAGCGGGGCGCGGTGCCGTATCCAGAAACTCGCGCACCTCGCGCAGGAGCCCATGGTGATCATCGATGAGTTCGCCGGTGAGAAAGAGAATGCTGGCGGGCGGGGCCCCTTCTTGAAGGAGTTTTTCCATAAAGAGCTTCAGCGCGGTGGTTTTGCCGATTTGTCGTCCGCCACCCACGGTGTAGATGCCCGGTTGCTTGGGGAGCTGCAACAAAAGGGGAGGAACGTAACGGAGAGGCTGATTTCGCCATCGGAGAAGGTGGGGATCATGACTCTGATATGCGGCCAACCCCCCCTGCTGATGACTGTTGTGAAGTGTTTGAAGTTCATTCATATCAAGCCCTTATTGTAACTGACTAAATTTAGTCAGTCAACAGTGACTAAATTTAGTCAGTTACAATAAACGGCCTCAAGGCATGAAATAAACAGCGAAGATCTCAAATAAATCAACGCACGACGGGTCGAGGACGATGTCGAGCCGGTGGTTTCCCTCGGGGACGCTTTTCACCACTTCGAAGAGGCGAGGTTCGTGGACGGTGATGAACTGCTTTTTTGCCTCGCTTTTCACGTCAGCGCCCTTGAGCGTGTCCCGCACGGGTTTGCTGTCCAGATAGATTTGGGCACGAATGCTGGTGGTGGCGTCGGTTTGCAGGTAGTTGCGTGAGGAGCAGAGTAAATAGAGCGTGCCTCCGGAGAACGTGATGCAGGCCGCGGCATTGCCGCTGTACTGACCCTTCTCGTAGAGGACGCCGGAGAGGTAAGTGCTCACTTCCGTGCCGAGCCAGGGCCCCGAGAGATAGGCGGTGTTTTCCTGGGGTACGGGGGGCATCGCGAAGACCACTTCGTTGGCATCAGGGCTCAACTCTTCCGCGTTCCCCAGCTCCCCGCGCTTGAAACCGAAAAATGCGGGGGGCCGGAGCTTGAGTTCATGGGCCTTCTCGTCGGTGGCGTTCAGGGGGGGCATGAGCCGGGGGCAGGCAAGCCCCGGGGACAGCAAGCGTAGTGCCGCTTGGATCTCCTGCTCCATTTCCTGATAACCGCCGGCGCCGATATGATCCGCGATGATTTTCTGTTCGTTGTTGAAGAGGATGCGCCGGGGCCAGTAACGGTTTTCCAGCGCTCTCCACACAGCGTTGTCATGATCCACGAGGAGAGGGTTTTGGATGCCCAGTTGGTGGGCGGTTTGAGCGATGAGCTCGAGATTTTTTTCGAAGCCAAAACTGGAGTTGTAGACACTGATGACGCTCAATCCCGCGCCGCCATATCTCCTCAACCACTCTTTGGTGTAGGGCAGGCCTCTTAAGCTATGGGGCTGGAAAAGATCGATGAATTCCAGGAGGACGATGCGCCCCTTGAGCTCCTCACTCAGAAAGAAAAGAAAGGCCTCGCCCATTTCGTCCACATAGCCCGCGAGCAGGGGCGGGGAATTGATCCAGTAAGGGGCGAACTTTTTCTTCGTTTCGATGATGGCGGCTTCAGGGGTTTTTACCGTGTCGTCCACGAAGAGGGACTTGGACAGGCCGCCATCGTGCTTGCCCTTTTCTTCGGGGACGAAAAAATTGAGGTCTTCGCCGTAGTCCACGAAGGGGCCGCGAAAAGTTCGAGTCATGAAGGCTCCTTTGCGGCTGGGACCCCGATGAAGGCCGCCGCGGGAATGGCGAGGCAGGTCAGGGCACCAATGATATAAAAGGTTTCTCTCAGGGCGAGCACAAAATTTTCTCCGCTGGGCGCGAGGACGTTGGATGCCGCCGCGGATCTATAGAATGACATCAGTAGCATGCTGCTCAATGCCGTTCCCGTGACCAGCCCCAGGTTTCTCACCGTGGCCAGCAAGGCTGATGCCATGCCTAATTTGTCGGTCTCCACGTCACTGAGCACAGCCTTGCTATTCGGTGACTGGAAGATCCCGAATCCGGCACCCATGAGACAAAGATGAGCGACCACATTGGCAATGGATTGTCCCATGTCCGGTTGTTCGAAGATGCCGCCCCATGTTGAACCCATGAGCAAAAGAGAAGCCGACATGAGGGCGCAGCCCAGCACCGCCAGCACACGGGAGCCGTAGGTGTCCGCCAGGCGGCCCGCGATGGGGGCCGCGATGAACATGGTTATGGGAATGGCGGTCATGACGAGCCCGATGGTGAGTGAGCTGTGGTTCCGCACGTTTTGCAAATAGAAGGGCATGAGGAGCATGAGGCTGCTCATGCCCACGATGGTGAGAAAAGCCGCGATGTTGCCGTTGCGAAACACCCTGGACTTGAAGAGGGAGAGGTTCAATACCGGGTCTTCGATGCTGAGCTCCCACACGAGGAACATGAAAAAGAGGGCCATGGCCGCGGCGGAGAATATTTTTTGCACGGGACCGCTGATGCCCAACACGTTGTCCCGATCGATGATCATGCTGTATCCCAGTTGGATGACCATCCACAGAATGGCCCCGAGCCAGTCGAATAAACGCAGTTGATTGAGGACGCTTTGGATGCGCACCCAGGGGGGCAGCCGCCGATGGCGCGCCATGAGCTCCGCGGTCGTAAGCTCCGTGTCCGGGCGGGCGAGCCCCCCGCTGTTCAGGGATGCGATGTCATCCGGCATGTACTTCCATGTCATGATGGCGCCAGCGATGCCGAAGGGGATGTTGACAAAGAAAATGCTGGGCCAGCCAAAGAATCCGATGAGTACGCCACCCAGGGAGGGGCCAATGGCCAAGCCCGCGGAAACCACCATGCCCATGAGGCCCAGGGCCCGGCCCCGTTCATTCAACGGAAAGGTGGCGGTGATGATGGCGGGCCCATTGGCCATGAGCATGCTGGCCCCCAGGCCCTGAAGTCCGCGAAAAAAAATAAGCTGGCCGATGCTTTGCGCCAAACCACAGAGCAGGCTTCCCGCGGTGAAGATGACGAATCCGGTGTTGAACACAGTTTTACGGCCGATGGTGTCCGCCAGCTTGCCGAAAAAGAGCAATAGCCCCGCGATGCTGAAGAGATACGAGATGATCACCCAGCGTGAATGGGAAAGGCCCGTGTGGAAGGAATAGGTGATGCTCGGCAATGCCACATTGACGATGCTGGAATCCAGCGTGGCCATGAAGGTGCCGCAGGCGACGGACGTGAGGATCAGCCAGCGATTCACCATGGCACCCCATTGTCCGGGTTTCAGGGAATGTTTGTCAACGTTTGCGGGGGGGTGATATGACGTTCCCCTATGGCAACACAATCCGTGGCGACCCTGAAAGAGAAGGCGTCGGAATTGCGCGTGCTGGTCCTCGACATGCTTCATGAAGCCAAGTCGGGCCATCCGGGCGGTTCCCTTTCCATGGCTGAGATCGTCTCGGCCCTTTATTTCCAAGAAATGAAGCACGATCCCCAAAGGCCCCAGTGGGAAGACCGGGATCGCTTCGTGCTCTCCAAGGGTCACGGCATTCCCGCGGTGTACGCCGCCATGGCCATGACGGGTTATTTCCCGAAAGAAGAGCTGAAGACTTTGCGCCGCACGGGGGCGCGCCTGCAGGGCCACCCCGATCGGGTGCGGTTGCCGGGCATCGAGGCAAGCACCGGCTCTTTGGGGCAGGGCCTTTCCGTCGCCCAAGGCATCGCTCTCGGTTTGCGGCTGGCGAAAAAAGATTCCCGCGTGTTCTGCGTATTGGGAGACGGCGAAAGCCAAGAAGGCCAGATTTGGGAAGCAGCGATGAGCATCCCCAAGTTCAAGCTGGGCAACCTCACCGCCATCGTGGACTACAACAAGGGCCAGATCGATGGTCATGTGAAAGACGTCATGGACCTCGAGCCCCTGGCGGACAAATGGCGCGCCTTCAACTGGGATGTCACCGTCATCGATGGCCACAGCTTTGACGAGTTGCTGCCTGCATTGGAGAAATCCAGGGCCCGCGGTGACAAGCCACGACTGATTCTTGCCCATACCGTGAAAGGCAAGGGCGTCTCCTTCATGGAAGGCAAAGTGGAGTGGCATGGCGTTGTGCCCAATGCCGAGCAAAAAGAGAAGGCCATCGCTGAAGTGCGGGGAGGTTCCAAATGAGCGCCACTGTTGCAAAGCCCAAAGCCACCCGCCAGGCCTTTGGCGAGATGCTCGCTGAGATCGGCGAGAAGTACCAAAACATCGTGGTGTTGGATGCGGATCTGTCCAAGTCCACCAAGTCCGAGATGTTCGCCAAGAAATATCCCCATCGCTTTTTTGAAATGGGTATCGCCGAGGCCAATATGATCGGCACTGGCGCGGGGCTCGCGTTCACGGGCTTTACGCCCTTTATCTGCTCCTTCGGTTGTTTCATCACCGGGCGCTACGACCAGATTCGCCTGTCGGTGGCGTACTCCCACGCGGGCGTGCGCATCGTGGGTACCCACGCTGGTGTGGGTATCGGCGACGATGGCCACAGCCAAATGGGTTTAGAAGACGTGACGCTGATGCGTGCGCTGCCCACCATGGCGGTGCTGCAACCCTGTGACGAAATTGAAACACGGCAGATGGTGGAACTGCTGGGGCGTGGCCCCTCTGGCTATGATGGCCCGGCCTACCTGCGGTTGACCCGTCAGAACATGGCACCGGTGCACGGGCCTGATTATAAATTCCAGCTGGGTAAGATCGATATTCTGAAGCGCGGGCGGGAAGTGGCGTTGCTCGGTACCGGCGCGGGCTTGCAAGAGGCCCTGGCGGCGGCGGAGCGATTGAAAGATCGCGGCGTGGACGCCACCGTGGTGAATGTTTCGACGCTGAAGCCCTTTGACACTGCGGGGGTCGCTGCTTTGGCGCGGGATCATCGCTACATCTTCACCGTGGAGGACCACACCGTCATCGGTGGTTTGGGGTCCGCCGTGGCCGAGGTGCTGGCAGAAGCCGGTTCCGGCTCGCGCCTCACCCGCATTGGTGTCCAAGACCTGTTCGGCGAATCCGGTGAACCTGCGGAGCTCTATGAGAAGTTCGGGCTGTCCGCTGCTCAGATCACGGAAAAGGTACTTTCCGTCAGAAGCTAAGATGTTGAAATAAATGATATTTCTACCTCGCACGGCTGCGCTCTGATCGTTTGCGTATTAGTTGACCAAACTACTATTGGTTGTGGTATGCTCCGCCCACTTTAAAAAACTCAAATGGTATGGAGATTCCCATGAGCATGAATAGAATGAATAAAGCCTTCGCCCTCATCTTCCTAGGCTTCTCGTGCGTAGCAAATGCTGACCCGGGGCCGTACACTGCACAACTGCGTTGCTTTCAGGAAGTTAGTGGAACGACGGGCAGTGTATTTCCGGGGTTCTTCATGGTCACCGGACGCCGTGGTGAGCAGGAGGGCTTCTGGCTCTTCACCACCGAGCGCGCCGTATTCGAGCCCTTCACCCAAGACCTTCGCGGAGCACTCGGAGTGACGGAAATGCGTCGCGTGATTGTAGCTGGGCAGGACCCCCAGTATATCCAGGCCTACTCAAGTGAGGGGAGCCTCTTAAGTGGTGGATACTGGCCACTCACCCCGGATCAGCGTGCCGCATGCGATGGCCATCACGTCGTATGCGACCCTGAGAGCGATCTCTCAGTGGTGCGCGACTTTGTTTTTGATGCGGCAGTTTCCACGCCGTTGGCAGAGGGTTCAACAATCCTCAATGCCGAACTCGTCAGTGGGCTCGTCCGCAATCTGCAGAGCTTTGAGCACATAGTCTCGATGCTCC
>CAYHWW010000023.1:0-3216 GCA_964360145.1 uncultured Oligoflexia bacterium
ATCAACAACAGAGAGAGCCTGGAAAAAATGATCTTCGGTGATGTGGGCGTAGTAATGGTCCGGCAAGGCCTCCTCCGCGTGAAGCATGGCGAAGAGAACCTGGGACCTGGCGTCGGTGGCACTTACCCCCCGCTCAGTGAGGGCGGCCACCGCTCGGTTTTCCAAGGATTCAATTTGGCTCGCCACGGTGGTGCCGCGCCAACTCAAGGCGCTTCCGGTGATGGGTTGGTACACGACTTGGGGGTTATACTTGTCTCTCGTGGCACTATGGAGCTCTCTGAGTCTCTGAATATGCATGCTCAGGATCCTCAAGACATCAGCAGGGCTGAGGCCGATGTGGAGCTCCCCATCGAAGCTCATTAAGATGCGATCACCGAGGTAGCGGGTGAGCATTTCCCCAGAGGGCCGCAGGGACAGAGGCAGAGCTCTGATCTCCCGGGGCCCCGGTGTTTTCTCCATGTTTGAAAGGGTCTGGGGCGCAACGCGCATGGATCGCATGGCCCAGATGCGGCGTAATGCGCGGACGCTGGGGTGGTCCCCTTGATGAGTACCTGCCAGCCTACGCGTTAAAGTATAGACATCACCGAGCTCGGCGCTGTCCACGGGGAGGCCGCGCTGTTCACGACTGACCAACCATCGCTGCAACGAGTCCCTGGTGCGTTCCTGGTAATTTTCAGTGGCCCTCTCAGTGGCGAGGAAGATACTCTCCAGCTCCCCTGCATGGGCGCCCATGTCCCCGTCCCGGAGGATGGCCTCGATGCGGGACCGGGTGGCACTCTCCGCTTGCCGGTGCCGTTCCGCTAGAGGCGCCAGCAGGGCCTTGTAGGCGTGGTGGGCTTCGCCCAATTTCTCTTCGCTGTATGCGAAGTATCTTTCTGGATGGGAGAGATCCAAGTCCGGGAAGTCCCCTTGCATGTTATCGATCTGGGCCCTGAGCTCTGCCCGCTCCTTTCGCAAACGGGCACGCCTCTCGCGGTGGTCGGCATGACGTAATCGGGGCATGTTTTCAGGTGCCAGTGAGAGAGCGCCGTTGACCCCATTCAGTTGGGACAGTGACTCAGAAAGGGGCTGGGCTAAGCTCTTTCCTACCGTGGTATGCCAATGAGTCAGGGCGTACCAGGCGAGGGCTTCGTTTGGGCCGGAGTTGCCTGGGGAGTGGGGGTAGCGCCTCAGCCAATGGGCCATGGCGACGTGTTGGGCCTCTTGATAAAAGATGTCGATTTTCCTTGGCCCCAGGACATTGGCGGCGTCGTGACGAAGAGCAGCAGTTGTCGACTCCACAAGGCCGATGAGCTTCCGAGTGGATTCATAAGCAGTGTGACCCTCGGATGCCCGCTCCAAGCCTTGAATCAACGCCGTCCACTGTTCATCCCGCACCCGAAGGGCCAATTGACGGCGGAAGTCGTCGCCTCTCAAGCGCGGTGCGATGGCGTCAATCACCGTCCGTTGAAAGCTGCCCGGTCGGTCGTCGGGCACCGCCTCGCCGAGGCTTCGCATGTATTTCAGCACCTGAGCAACGACATTGCGGCGGGCGGAGGGGGCCGGGTGGCTCTGGCTCGGTAGATCACCATAACGCTCCCGGATCGTTTCCAGCACATGGGTCATGGCATTGGGGTTGTACCCCGCTCTGATGAGGCGCTCGGTCATGCCCCGCACGTCCGCTTCGCTCTCGCCTACGCGGTTCATGAAAGAGGAGTGAACGAGTTCTTCGAAGGTTTGGGGGGTGGCGCCTCTTGCGCTATCCACGGTGGTATCCGCATGGGCCAGCTCGTGGGCTAAGATCGCCGCGATCTCATCATCGCTTCGTGCCGCCAGGAGCGTGCCGATGGAGATGATGATGCGGCGGGAGGAGCGATCGCCAAGGCGGATGCTCGCTTCCATGCCCATGCCGCGACCCAGCGTGACGACAAAAGGAGTGTCGCGATCCCGGGGGATGCGCAGCCTCTCTGCAATGCCGGAGATCCGGCTTTGGGCCAGGGCGAGGTCGGGGTGCGCCGCCAAGTCCGCGGCGGTGAAAATGCGCGTCTCCGCATGAGCAGCGGCTGGCCGCAGCAGCACGCAAAAGAGCATCGCGAAGATGGGGGCCCATCTGAACATACAGATATTCTTCGGAGTTTAATGTCTTAGCGCTGAGGCGCGCAGCGCATGCGCGCACACTCAGCGGCATATTCTGCCCGGTGATGCGGTTTCCCACGGAAGGCAACCGATGTTGCCTTCCCGGCGGTCATTGGAGGTCAATGAGCCACCGCAAGGCAACATCGGTTGCCTTTAGGAGGGCATTATCGCCCCTGAATGAGAGTGCGCAGCGCCCGATATGCCGACTATGGCCTCACGCTAGACAGCGACAAAGCCAAGCCGCTGCTGGAAATCCAGCCCACGTCGTCAAAGTCCGTGAGGTCGGTGCCTGTGGTCCCCGATACTTTGAGAAACACCAGCAGCCTGTTGGGGTTCGCCGCATCGGTTTCGCCGAGGCGCCAGCCCCAGGCGATGTCATCACCGAAGAAGGTGGCGCTGGGGGCGTTGCGGGTCAAGGTCCACTCATTGATCATGATGCGATTGATCCACTGAGACTCATCCCCCGCGTAGATCTGCTGATGCACTTCGGGCACCGCCAAGTCATCGTCATAGTGCAAGCCCAGGCTGTACACGTAGTATTGGCCATGGGGTCCCGCGGCCGGGCGGGCGTCGAAGAGCACCGTGGGGCGGTCGTTGGTCTGCACCAGGCCGCCGCCAACCTCCTCGGCGGCGCGAACCACCCATCCCGTCATGGTGGAGGTGAGATGGGTGAGCCACATCGCCTGGGGGAATGCCCCGCTGCGGCCCGTGATGACCAGGGTCAGTTCCCTGGTTTTGGAGTTCCACGTGCCGCCCACGGCATTGCTGCTCCTCAGCGCGGAGGAAGTGCTGCTCCTGCTGCTGCTAACCTGGGATTCAGCACCGAGCCGGATATTGCCCGCGGCGGGCACCATCACTTGGCGCGTGGAAACCTTGCGGGAGACGCTGTTCCAGAGCACGAGATACAGCGTTTCCGGGTCCGTGGCCCGCACTAAGAGCGGAAAGGAGTCCGGCGCCGCGGTCTCTTCCACAAAACCTGTCAGCGTGAGAGCGTCTGGGCTGCCACCGGCCCCAAAAGCGCGGACGCCATAGCCCGAGGCAGTGGGGTAGGTGACGAAGAGCTGACCGAAGGCTTCCACGGCGTGGGGATCTCCGGTGACG
>CAYHWW010000023.1:3316-29099 GCA_964360145.1 uncultured Oligoflexia bacterium
GAGGGGCGCGGCGGTCACCGCCACCAGGGCGTCGCCCCAGCTGGAGAGCGTGGGGCTTCCGCCGCTGCGGGAGAAATACGTCAACCCCTCGCCGGAAACGGCGTATCCATTATTAATATCCGCCCGCACGCCCAGCTCGCCGAAGAGACCGTTGCGGTTGAAGTCCACGTCAGTGGCATCGTCACCGGCCTCGTGGATGTTGAAGAAATAGGGGGCGTTGGTGAGGAAACGGAGTTCGTATGCGGGGAACGGCACTCTTTCGTCGAGGTTGTGCTCATCGAGGTTCAAAGCGGCGAACTGGCCCGTGCTGAACTGCACGGCGTCGGGATTGTCATTGAACTGGTAGCTGTAGTCGTAGTTCATCAGGCTCGCGTAGAACGGACTGGGCGCGGTGGATCCCATGGGGTTGTGCTCCAGCCCCAGTTGATGACCCAGTTCGTGAACCATGCTCCACCAGTTGTTGCTCACCCCGGCCCAGTCGGGGCCGCTGGTTTGACCGCCGCCCCAGGGGCTGCTGCCAATGAGGATGCCGTGGCCCTTGCCCACCCACTGCCGTGGCATGCCCCGTCTATAAATGTCCGTGTAAGGGATGACGTCGGTCTCCAAGGGCAGGTCGTCCGCATCAGTGGTCGGCAAGGTATTGCCCCACTGAATGACGACGTTGATGCCCGTGGTGCCATCCGGGTTGGTATTGGGCATGCGGCCAAAAAAAGCGACGACCTTGTCCAGGTTCTCCTGCACGTCGGCTCGTTTCATATTGGGGCGGATGACGGGAATGAGGATGAGGTCAGCCTTGTCAGGCTTGACTCCTAGGTTGGCGTTGGCTTCTTCCCAGGCGTTTTCCAGGCCGTCACGGTCCCCATCGAGGGAGCTGGAATAGCAGGCTGAGGAAAGAGCCGCGGCGAGGACAGCTATGAATGGAGCTATGGTCCAACGAAACTGAGACATGCAGTACCCCCCCCTTAGTCCTCATTAACGCAATAGGCCACGGTTAACAGAGATTCCTGAAATGACAATGTGAGATGATGACGAACCGCGGGGGCGCCTCTATGCTCCCCCCATGGCCCCGCGCAAGAAAACCACGGCACCCGTCGCCATCGTCATGGGCAGCAGCTCCGACTACCCGGTCATGGGTGAGGCTGAGGCAGCCCTCAAAGAGCTTGGTGTGAGGTGCACCGTGGCGGTGGTGAGCGCCCATCGCACGCCACAAGAAATGGTGGTCTTTGCCGAGACGGCTCGGAAAAAAGGCTATCAAGTCATCATCGCCGGCGCCGGTGGGGCGGCCCACTTGCCAGGCATGATCGCCGCCATCACGGAACTCCCGGTCATTGGCGTGCCTGTGCCCGTGGGGCCGTTGCAGGGTGCCGACGCCCTCCATTCCATCGTGCAAATGCCCCGGGGGGTCCCCGTGGCCACGGTGGCAATAGGTGGCGCTTGGAATGCCGGCGTGTTAGCAGCTCAAGTTCTCGGGGTAGCGGACCCGGTCTTGCTGGACCGGGTGCGTGCTTATAAGGCCGGGCTTCGCAGCAAAGTCATGGCGCAAAAGCTAAAGAAATCAAAGCCCGAGGCCTGGCATCGTTCTGGCAAAAAGAAGGGGTGAGGTGACCGCTGATGGAAAATCTGCCCCAATGGTTAGAAACCGCCCGCCTCGGGGGCCAGGACTTCCAAGTGCTAGCCGTATGGGCCGTGGGGCCCGCCGCCGATGGCATGCGGACTGTCGCCCGCGCCATCATGCCCGAGCACACTCAGTGGGCCATGCGCGGCCAGATCATGTTCGCGGCTCTTTCCGCCACACCCTTGGAAGGACTCACCTGGGCGGAACGCCTCAGGGACGGCCTGCGGAATGATTTGCCCATCGAAGGCTTGGGCATCGCCGTGGCTTCAGCCCGGCAACATGGTTTTGACGGTGGTCGCATCCTGTCGAGCATTCTGGGCATCCTCGATGAAGCGGAGCGGGATGGCGAAGAAGACTTCATCGTCCCCGCCATCCCCGTGGTTGACGCTGCCGCGCCTGAACTTTTGGGCTAAGCTTAGGGAGTGATTCTCACTCTTCTCGCAGCCGTTATTTTTGGAACCGCCGCCCTGGCAGAGGCCCCTCTCAGGGTGCGAGTGTCCGCGGAGCCCTCCACTCTGGATTGGAGCGTGGGCAGTTCCGGTTTTGAAAGCATGGCCATCCTCAACATCATGGAGGGGTTGAGCGAGCTCGATGAGTCGTTGCAGATCAAGCCCCGCCTCGCTTCCCGTTGGGAAGTGTTGGAGGGGGGGCGACTCTATCGTTTTCATTTACGTTCGGGGGTGAACTGGAGCGATGGCGTGCCGTTGAAGGCCGCCGACTTCGTTTATTCCTGGAAGCGTCTCGCCGACCCCCGCACTTCGAGCCCCTACCGGGAATATCTCACGGATGTGGACGTGGCCCGGGCGGTGAGCGACACCGTCCTTGAAGTGCGCCTGAAGCGGCCCGTGCCCTATTTCCCGGAGCTGCTGTCCTTCTGGGTGACCTTCCCCCAGCGGGAGGATCTGGTGTTGAAATACGGCGCCGCGTGGACTGAGCCGAAAAACCTGGTGACCCTGGGCCCCTATCGCCTCGCGGAATGGCAAAAGGGGGTGCGGCTGCGCTTTTCGCGGAACGAGCAGTATGCCGAGGCGATGCAGCGGCCCGCTGAAGTGCATGCCGTGACGGTGCCTGATTGGGCGAATGCGCTGGAGCGCATGGTGCACGGCGACTTGGATGTGCTCCAGGACGCAAGCCAGCTCGATATGGTGAGCAAGCACGGCGCGAAGAACCTGCGCTTCCTCTCCTTCAAATATCTTGCCGTCCACTATTTGGGCTTCAATCACAAGTCCCGGTGGTTCAAGGATCGAGAGGCGCGCTTCGCGGTCGCCGCGGCAATAAATAGAAAAACTTTGGTCGCGTCCATGGGGCGCGGCGACATCATGGCGAGCTCCCTGGTGCCCGTGGGGTTGTGGGCCTATGATGAGGATTTGGGCATCCGTTACGACTTAGCGGAGGCACGCAAGGCCTGGGCCGCTGCCCGCTCCCGCGGGGGCCCAGGCGCGGCGGGACCTCTGCGTTTCTGCTCCATCGCAGGTCGGCTTCAGGAGGCCGCGGTGGCCACCGGCGAGATGCTCCAGCGGGGGCTTGGCTTGAAAGCCGAGCTTGTGGTCGCCGCCCCCGCGGCCATCAATGCCATGATTCAAAGGGGGGAGTGCGATCTCTTTTTGAAATCCTGGGGAGCGGACTACCCGGACCCTGCGACCTTCATGGACCTCCTTGTCTCTTCCTCGAATCTCTCCCGCACCGGCTGGGTGAACGGCGAGTATGACAAATTGGTTAGAAACGCTGGCGATACCCCCGCCCGGGCAGAGCGGAGCGAGTATTACAAAATCGCGCAGAAAATCGCCGTCAATGGCGAGATTGCCCTCGTGCCCTTGTACTACCCCCAGATCACCGCCCTCGTGGGTGCCCGGGTGGCGGACATCTATGTAGATCCGTTGCAGTACCTCTTCTTCAAACGCGTGCGCCTACGCTAAAAAGTACCTTTTAGCGTGTGTCGAGGTGGAGCTTGCGGCCCATGGACTTGCGCGGCGGTTCCACGAGCGTGCGCTTGCGGCCGTCTAGGGCTTTTTTGCGGGCGTTGCGCCACTTGATATCAGTGCCGCCTTCGGAGGCCGGGGCGTAGCCGTGGCCTTCAGAGGCAGCCTTGCGGCGCTTGGCGGACTGATACTCACGGAGGACCTCACGGTGCTCCGGCTTGTGGGGCTGCAAGAGCGCTTGCTGAATCTTGCGGTCACGCCACTCCCGGGCCACGAAAAGCGGCGATTTCGTCATGGGGTCGATGCCGGTCCAGTACATGGCGGTGGCCAGCGTCATGGGGGACGGGATGAAGCCCTGCACCTGCTGCAAGCGCCAGCCCTTGTCCTTCATGTAATCGTAGACCTTCTCCATCTGCTCATGGGTGCTGCCCGGAAAACCGCTGATGAAATAGGGCACGAGATACTGCTCTTTGCCCGCGTCGCGGGAGTATTTCTCAAAGAGCTGGGCGAAGGAGTCGAAGTCCTTCAACCCCGGTTTCTTCATGAGATGCAGCACGTCTTCATCCAGATGCTCCGGCGCCACTTTGAGCTGGCCCCCCACATGGTTTTGGATGAGGTCTTTGAGGTACTCCTGGCCCGATTTTTTGTCGGCCAGTGCGATGTCATAGCGCAGCCCTGAAGAGATGCGGATCCTCTTGATGCCAGGGATCTTGCGGGCCTTTTTGAGCATCTCCACCTGAGGCGTGTGATCCGTGTGCAGATGGGGGCAGACCTTGGGATGCACGCAACTCAATTTGCGGCACTTGCTCTGGATCTCCGTGGTCTTGCAGCGCAGCTGGTACATATTGGCCGTGGGGCCGCCGATGTCGCTCACTTCACCTTTGAAGCCGGGCACTTCGTGCATCTTGCCCAGCTCTTTCAAAATGCTGTCTTCCGAGCGGGATTGCACGATGCGGCCCTGATGCAACGTGATGGCGCAGAAAGAGCAGCCGCCAAAGCAACCGCGGGTCGAGGCCACGGAGAAGCGGATCATGTCGGCGGCGGGCACCCGTACCCGGTAGCTGGGGTGCTGCTCCTTCGTGAAGGGTAGCTCGTAGATGGAATCCATTTCAGGCGAGGAAAGGGGGAGCGCCGGCGGATTGATGACCACGGTGGACTTGCCGTGATCTTGCATGAGGCGCTTGCCGTTGTAGGGGGAAGCCTCGTACTCGATGAAGTAGGCGGCCTTGGCGAATTTTTTCTTATCGTCCCGCACCTCTTCATAGGAGGGGAGCTTCATGCGGGGTTGGATGGCGTGGGCCTCTTCCCGGGTGGCGACGAAGGCGATGCCGCGTTCTTGGCGCAGCCGGGCGATGGCGGCTTTCGCCGCGTCGGAATGGCGCGAAAGCGGGCCCGCTCCAGAGATTTCCGCCGCGCGTTTGAAGTCTTCGGCGATGCGGGACCCGGTTTTTTCGCCCATGCCGAAGACCATGAGGTCGCTCTCGATTTCAGTGAGCATGGAGGGGCGTACGGTGTTCTGCCAGTAGTCGTAGTGAGCGAGCCTGCGCAGCGAGACCTCCACGCCACCGGTGATGACGATGGAGTCGGGGAAGGCCCGGCGGGCGAGCTTGGAATAGACTGGGGTGGCGTAGTCTGGGCGGATGCGCAGGAGCTTACCCTTGTGGTCCTGGCGGAAAGCTTCGTTGCCGGCGGCGTACATGTCATCACTGCGAGGTTTTTTATTCGCCGTGTAATTATTGATCATGGAGTCCACGGTGCCCGCGGATACGCCCACGAAGAGGCGGGGGCGGCCCATGCGCAGGAAGTCCACGGGGGCTTCGGCGGCATCGTAGCTCCACTGCGGCTGGCTGATGATGCCGACGCGCAAGCCCAGGCGCTCGAACCAGCGTCCCAGCATGGGGATGCCAAAGGTGGGATGGTCCACGTAGGCATCGCCGTTGATGAGGAGTACGTCGAGCTCGTCCCAACCGCGCCAGTCCATTTCTTCCCGGGTGGTGGGGAGAAATTTCAGACAGGCCTGTTTGTAGATTTCCTCAGTGGTGACCCGGGGCTGGTGCATGGGGGGCTTATAGCCTAAGCGCGAGCCTCCATGTACATAAATTAATTACATTTATTAACGGGCAACCTCTTCAACTATGTTGATGTTGAGGCCTAGGACCCGCCATGCCCGGGACTTCTGTGCCTCGATATAGGGCAGGAACGGAGAGTCCTTGATGCCGTGGGTGCGCTTGGCGTGGCGGAAGTAAGCCTTGCCGGAGCGTTTCACGAAGAAACCCTGGTGGCTGATGAGCACGGGCTTCGAGGGATCGTCGGCGTGGACGAGATTGACGATGGCGCCGCTGGGGATGTGGTCCATGACTTGCGCTACTTTATCCAATGGGATGTAGGGCAGGGTGACGTCCACTTTCTCGGGCATCTTGCGACTCAATCCATCGAGGGAGGCGATGCCTCGGCCTCCAGCGGGGTAATCGGGCTGGGACTGGAACCACGCTCTCTTGTGAATGGTTTTCGCGACGGTGTGGGCACCCACGGTGCTCGCTTCACTGTCCGCGCGTTTCATGAGGTCCTCGGTGACATCCTTCAGTACCCCGGCGCTTTGGTTATTGGGGATCCAGTCCGCCTCAGGGAAGTGGTTGCGGGTGAACCAGCCAGGTTCGCCATCTTTGTACCGGATGGTGAGGATCTGAGTTGGCACTTCGCTGGCATCATGGGCACGGGCCAACGCGGCCACGGTTTCAATAAAAGTGGTGCAGTCGAAAACTTCGGGGATGTAGGGAACATTGTCATTTTTGACGCGAGCCCGGTAGTTCTCCATCCAGGAAAGCAGCTTGGGGTTGTCTCTCAGGGAGGCGCTCCACATGCCCACGCGCTCACCCATGGTGAGCTCATCGGCGGTGTGGAAGAGCGACCGCACTTGTGCGTTGGGCGAGGGGTTGTTCGTCGCCGGTGTTCGGGATTTCGTGGACGAGGAGGAGAGGAAAGCCGCTGTGACAGCGACGAGAGCTAAAACAAACAACGCAAAGGGAATGGGGCCTCGGGTGACGAACCAGTTGCGCAGGCTCAGGATGAGGTCAGGGAAGGTCGAGCCCTTGCGGTAGACGGGGCGGTACACCACGGTGCGCCGCGCTGGCTTGGCTTTCGCTTTTGGGGCTGGTTTGCGAATCGTCGTGCTTTTTTTACGCGTAGTCATGCTGTCGTATCGGATGAAATAAGAAAATATTTAATGAAATATTACAGTATTATCGCGGATTCCTCAAAAAACAGGAATGCGAGCCTCAAAAACGCAGGGTGAAGCGCGGAATCCTCGTATTTGAGGAATGCCGCGCCTGATTTGCGAACACATGCTACGGCGTCAGGCTCGAAGCGCAGGGGAACTCATAAACCACGTGGCCCTTCGCACGAGCGGCTTGAACTGCCACGTCAAGGTCAGCTGTTTGCGTGGCGCGATAGAGCCCCACGGGAAACAAGCCTGGCACATCGGGAATGAGGCGCACCAATGTGATTGTGGGGGCTCCGGGCGGGGTCGTCCCGTGAGCTGCGGTTGCGAACGCAAGATCCGCAGCGCTGGGATCCAGGGGTTCGAAGACTGAGACGGAATAAGCTGTGGATGCAGCAGCGGATTGCGCGGCATTCAGTGCGAGCGCTGCAGTATTAAGGGAAAACGTTGCTGAAGCGCCACCTGCAAGGGCCTGCTCGCCATGGATACCCGTGGCGTCGATGGTCGCACGCACTTTTCCGAATGTGGGCTGGCCCGTTTGTTCGTCATAGGTGAAGCCTAATCCCATGTACTCACCGTAAAAGGGGCTCCAATCAAAGCCTGAACAAATGAGGAAAACAGCGAGGATAAGCAGTCTAGAGGAGCGAAGCATGTGGGTCCTTACCAAAAACCGTGCGCATGGCAAGGGAAGTATGCCCGTAGTAAGACCTCTAGGGTCTATTGCGGGCGATGCGCCGAAATCGCCATAGAAGTCTGCGGTCCACTCCTGCACATTGCCGTGCATCTCATGGGGGTGCTGGCTTTTTCCGTTGCCGCCAGGCTCGCCAAAAGCCGTAGTTGCCCTTCTTCAGGTCCTGTAGCGGGTAGAAGGAGTCCCGCCATGAGATGCCCCCGGTGGTGAAGGCGCGCACGGCGGAGGTGCTCATGGCAGCGAGGTAGCTCAGCATCATCAAAGGCGCCGCGCCCCAGGCAAGGACCGAGGGGTACTGAAGGAGACCGCAGGTGATGCGGTAACTGTAATAGAGAAATGCGCTGTTCAGCGCACCCAATGCCAAGAGTAACGGCCCCCAGGGCGTGGGAATGAAAGCGCCCGTGAGCAGCGCCAGAGCGGGGCCCAGGAACACTGCGCTCTGGAACAGCAGCGCTCCGAGCAGGAAAACCACGGAGTAATCATGGCCCGCGAATCCGTTCTTCACCATCCCGCGCAAAGAAGCCCAGAACCCATCCTGCCACCGCACCCGCACGCGGTCATGGCCTGTGGCCGCCATGAGGCGGGCGCCCGCCATACGAAAGAGGAGCCCCATTTTGAGGTCCTCAGCAACGGTGAGGCGCAGTTTCTCGTGGCCGCCGAGTTCGAAGTAGCGGTCCGTGCGCACCATGAGGAAGGCGCCGATGCCGATGTGATTCAATCCGTTCGGTTGGGTAAGGCGCCAGGGCTGGGTGAAAAAATTGAGGCTTAAGGCGAAGAACGCGAGGAACGCTCCTTCCCAGCGGCCGTGGAACTCAGCCTTGGGAAAGAGGGTGAGGAAGTCGAGATTCTCCCGCTTCATGAGCAGAGCCGCCTCGAAGAGTGCGCGCTCGTGAAAAATGACGTCGGCATCGGTGAAAAGCAGGTATTCCGGCGCCGACTCTTCCATCTGCAGGATGCGCGCCCCCGTCCAGCAGGCATGGGTTTTACCGAGCCAGGCAGGGGGCAGCTCTCGCAGGGGCACCACGGTGATGAGCGGGCCGTGGTCCGCGGCTACCTCTCGCATGCGCGTTTGGGTGGAGTCCCGGGAGCGGTCATCCACGGCAATGATGCGGAGACGGGTGAGGCCGACGCTTGCGGCCAGTGATCGCAAGCAGGCGGCGATGCGTTTCTCTTCATCCCGGGCAGGCACCACCACGCCCACGTTGAGAGGAGGGGTGGGGTGGGGAGGCAGCGGGGGCTTCACTGCGCTCAGCACCGGGATGTTTTGGCGAAAGCGCCGGGAGTCGAGGAGGCATTGGATGAGAAAGAGGAATATGGCTGCCTGGGAGAAGAGAAGAGCGCCGCTAGCTAAGGACCTGTCCATGAATAAATTAGACATTTGGCATCCCATCTTTCTTCCATATTTGACTGCTACTCAGTCGCAAAATCCTCAGAATAGCGCTGCTATTCTTCCGGTTTGGCTCCTTCCGTGGCAGCCAACTCTGTTCGAAAGCTGAGCGCCAAATGTCTAATTTATTCATGGACAGGTCCTAAGCCCTGAGGTGACATGGGCTCATTCTAACCGAGAGTCCCAAGTAGTCTCTTTTTATTTAGGGGGCCGTGGTAAGGGCTGCTCATGGTTTTCCTTCGTATCTTCAGCGTGCTGGTTCTTCATGGTTTCCTGTGCACGGAGGCCCAGGCCGTGCGCGCCTACGCGGCCCCTCGGCCAGAGTTCACCGCGGTGCTCAGCGCGGTGACCGTGCCTGGGGTGGCCCAGCGTCTGGGGGCCCGCTCCGCTGGCCTCGAAAGGTTGAAGGGTTGGTGCCACCGCCTATTGGAGGGATCCAACGGGCAACAAGAGAATACAGTGGCGCCCGCTCGCACCATTGAGGAGGCTGTGACCCTCATCGATGCTTACGCGACGCGACTCATCGCGGCTTATCCAGCGGAACTGCGCGGGGAGTTAGGGGCCATGTACTTCCAGCACGCGGTTTACGCACCTGGGACGAGGTGACCGATGCTCGGGAGATGGTGGGTTTCTTCTCGCCGCTGGAGGACCCCTCGGCATTTCATGTTGAAGAGAATGTGATGCGGCGGACGCGGATTTACTCCCGGACGATCCTCATCCACGAGGCCTTGGTTCATCGAGCCCAGTGGTTGGAGCTGGTGCACGCCCAGGGTGAGGACGGCGCTCGGGCAGCCGTTGGTGCCTACCTTCGGGTGAGTGAGCTCACCGCCCATTTGGTGGAGCGGGATCTGGCCGTTCTCATTCCGCGGGCTCTTTTAGAGAAGGACACAGAGGATTTGCCATTCAGTGATGAGACGTTCTCATTTCTGAAGCAGCGTTGGGCGCGGAAGGCCGAGGATAGCGAAGAGGAGTCCCTCCAGTGGGTTTTTCAAAACTACTGCAAAGTCCCTCCCGGTTTCTGGGACGGGGGCTTGCATCGCTGGTCCCTGCTGCGCGTGGCCATGGAGCACCGCCTGGATAACCTCGCCGCCACGAGGCCCGATGCGGAGATCGCCGCGGTCCTTGCGCGCTGGCGGCGTTCAATGAAATTGACGCGGTGAGTCTTAAAAAGTAACGGCGTACCTTTTGGGCAGCCAACAAAATCCAAGACTTAGCGAAGGTATTTTGCCGCCTGGCGAGGCGCGACGACGAGTGAGCGACCAAAGCGGGCTGCTGCCCGCTGCGTGGAGCCACGAGAAGGAGCAACGAAGCCAGGCGGCAAAAGACCGAGCTAACGCAGCACTCGGGGGTCCACTAGGATCTCTTCGCTGGCCGCCTGCTCCATCATGCGAGCGACGGCGTCTATCACCGCCGCGGCATCAATATGGTGATAGGCGAACACGTCCACGGGGCGGCCGCACTTGGAATGCTTGCGCACGGCAAGGGCCTCCTGGGGTGCGCCTACGATGGAGCCGATGTTATCCAAGAGGCCCGGCTCACCATCATGGGTGCTCACCACGGGGATGCGGGAACCCCGCAAAGAAAGAAGCTCTGCCTGCGAGGACACCGTACGGCTCGGAGCCAGGTGCAGGTTGCCATTGACGCCCAAAGCCTGACGCAGATGGCTGTACTCATTTTCCTTCGCAAGGTTGCCCAGCAACAGATCCGGCGAGGTCACCACGCACACATTGGCGTAGATGCCCTGCTCACGGAGCTTACGGCTCGCCTCCACGGCTTGGGGCACCAGCGTCCCCATGGCAAAGAGGTGCACCACATTGTCGCCGGGGTGATAGCCCTCATGGCCTTCGAAGTTCAAGAGCCAATAGCCTCCCGCCAGAACATCGCCGCGAATGGCAGCGAGGATCTCGGCTTTCGAGCGGCCTTCAAAGCGCTTCTGGGTTTGCAGGCTCTCCATGAAGGTCTTCTGCTCGATGCTCATTGTGACAAGACGCAAGAGCACGGATTGGCGGCCGTTGTTGTCGCCCGTGATTTGGCGCTTCACGGCATCCGCGAAGATCCAGTCGAGCTCCTGCACGAAGGCCGGTTCCCAGGTGACCAGGTTCGGGATCTGGAAGTCGCTCTTCCAGCCGTGTTGGGCACCTTCCGGCGACAGCGATACGCCGCTGGGGGTGCCCACGCAGATGAAGCCTGAACGCCAATAGATATTATAGAAGAACTGGTCATGGGCGCGTTTGATGAAGAAGTCGTAGATGCTCATCAGCGGCAGCACGGGGAGCCCCAGGATATCGCGCATCTTGCCAAAGGCGCCAGCGCAGCTCATGACGTTGGCCTCTTCGATCTCGAAGCGCAGGTGGCGGTGCTGTTGGCGCTCCAACGGTACGAGGTCCGGGCGCCGGGCGTCTTTCACGTGATAGCGCTCTTCAAAATCTTGGATTTCAGGGCCATAGATTTTGCCGTCCATGCTGGGGTTCAGGTTGGTGCTGGTGCCCACATCGGGGGCCATGGTGACCACGAAGTCAGCGGCGGGTTTCCAGCGGCGGTCATTCTCTGAGAGGGGCTGTTTCTTCTCGTGATCGGTTTCATGCTGGGTGCCGACGTTGGCGATGCGAATGAGCTTGGCCGCGATTTGGCCCCACATCCATTGAGTATTGCCCCAGGGTATGAGTTTAGTGTCGATGTTGAAGGCGTCGGGGAAGCCACCGGCGGCGTCGACGCTTTTCAACGCACGCTCTAAATTGCGGGTTTTGAGCGCACGTTGGCTCTCTATGCCTTGGCGTAAGTAGTGACCGCGGGCTTCCAGGAAGTCCCGGGCCTTCTGTGGCGGCAGTTGGAAAATATCATCAGCGGGCACGCCCTCTTTTTCTCGGAGGGCGTCCACCTCCTGATCTTCGGGCAGCGCGGAGTGGTTGCCCTGGGCCGCCTGGCATTGGAGGTGCCAGCCCTTGATGGTGTGGGCGATGACGAGGGTGGGCTTTTCCGAGCGGCGGCACTGCTCAAAAATATCCGCGATCACTTGGATATCGTGGCCGCCCACGTCTTCGACGAGCTCCAGCACTTGTTCATCGGAGAGCACGGAAAGCGGGCGCTCCAGCCCGGGCTCCAACTCCACGAAGCGAAGGCGCGCGGCTTTGCCCGAGCGCGCCATGAGGAGGGTTTGGAATTCGTAGTCGGTGAGGTGTTTCTCCAGGACTTTGCGCAGCAACTCCCCGCCGGTTTGTTGGAAGAAGGCCTGACGCTTGCGGCCGTGGCGCATATTGTGCACCACCCAGCCGTTGGCGCGACCCAGACGCTCAATGCGGTCGGCGTCGGTGCCCGTCATGTCTTCAGATTTAATGCGGGCGCCGTCCAGGTTCTGGCGGTTGTAGTCCACGATCCAGGTGACGTTGCCCAGGTGGCGCTCGGGCACGTCGGGCATGCACTCATGCAAGGAGCCTTCCCGGAATTCTGAGTCACCCATGATGGCCCAGAAATGGGGGTCCGCGGGCACTTCGAAACCATGGTCCTTGGCGAAGCGGAAGGCGAGGGCCATGTAAGCCGCCACCACGGGGGGAATACCCACGGTGCCGGACGGGAAGTAATTGTGGGAGTCCGGGTCCCAAGCCGCGTGATAGCTTTGGAACACAGCCTCGTGGCCAGGGTCTTCAGGGTTTGTGAACTTGCGCAGGTTCCACATGACCTTCTTCGCTTCATCCTCGGAGAAGCGGCGCCCGTCCGGATGATAAAAAAGTCCCATGAGGTGGTGGTAGGCGTGGTCCATGGGAGAGCCATGGGGTTTCACGCAGATATGGTCTTGGGGTTGGCGCACGAGAAGGTGCAGTGCGCCCAGGATGTGGGTGAGGGACGCGCAGGCCGCGGGATGGCCCCCCACCTTAGGATCGCCCTTTTGCACGTCGGGGCGGCTATTGGCCTGGTGGATCATCTGGGTTGAATAATAGAGGGCTCGTTCGGCAATACGCTCCAGCAACGCCGTGTCAGGAGCGCCTTTTTTGAGCGTACTAGCTAGGGAACTCTTGGAAATCGTTGTCATGGCCCCTCCCTGACTTTTCTGTCACGACTGATCGGCTATGGGGAGGGAAAAGTTGAGCTGTCTAGGACGTTGACAGTCCTCTAGGCAAAGCCAACACGTCAATTCAGCAGCGCTTTCCGTCGATAAGCGAACGTCGAGGAGCGCATGCGCCCGCGCCTTCACCTCGGCAAAAAGCACCACACCGTGGCCGACGAAAAACCTGACGACAAATCACAGAATACGTCTGACACCGCGGCTCCCGCGGGCGCCGCCGCGTCCCAGGATGAGTTCGACGGTCGCGCTCAGTTCATTTTCGTCCAGCCGCTGTCGCCGACGCTGGAGAAATTCAAAGCGCTCATGGGCAGCAATCCCGATGTCAACATCATCGAGGCGGGCAGCGCCGGTGAAGCCGTGCAAATATCGCAGATGTTCAAGCCCTGCGTGGTGGCGGCCTCCATTCAAAATACCCAGGAGGTCGCAAAGCTTCTGATGATGGTGCAGGCCCTGAAAAATGAGCTGAAAAAGGCCACCGTCAAAGCCATCATGATCTCGAAGATCAAAGACAATAAGATCATCTCCCAGTTCGAAAAGTTCTGGGTGCATGAATTCATCATCGAGCCCATCCCCGACCGTCAGCTGCAATTCAAGGGCAGTTTGCAGATCAAAGCGAACAAGGTCGCGCGGAAAAAGCAAAAAGACGTGGAGATTAAAAAGTTCGAGGCTGGGGATAAGAAACCCGCCGAAGGTGATCTCGCGATGAAGGCTGGGGAGGCGGGGCCCAAGGGGCCCGGCGTCAAGGACGCCCCCGCCAATGAGATTGAAGAAGACACCTGGTGCTTCAAGGGCGGCAAGCCCGCGAAGAAGGGCAGCAAGTGGGCGTTTCGCACGGAGGGGCCTGATCCCAAAGAGGGTGATTGGCAGAAGATGCCCGACACGCCGACGGGGGAGTCTCAGTGGCGGTACATGCCCAAAAACCCGGAGGACGCGAAAAAGGGTGGCTGGCAGTACGAAGGGGACGAGCCCACACCAGATGGCAAAGGCGGCTGGAACTTCAAGGGCGTCAAGCCCAAGCTCGTATTCGTGGACCCCGGCGGCAAAGAGCTGGCAGCCAAGGTTACCACCGATGAAGAGGGCAACGTCATTGCCGCCAAAGACTCCGCCATCGCATTGCAAAAAGATTTGGAGCGGCAGGAAGCACGGGAAGAATCGCGGAAGGAAGTGGACGCGGCGCTGAAGGGAGGCAAAAAGGGCAAAGAAAAAGAAGATGAAGAAGAGGAGGAGAGAGACCGCAAAAAAGCAGAGGGGAGAGACCCTGCCGCCCTCGCTAAGCTAGCCATGGCTGATGATGCGGAGGAGGATGAAGAGGCCAGAGAGGACGAAAGCGCGGACCAGCTCTCTGATCGCAACTTCATGAAGAAAAAGAAAAAAGCGGGGGACGTCACCGATGATGAGGATGGAGGCCTCACCCCGGGGGAGCTCGCGGCCCTGGCCATGAAAGACGAGGGGCCTGCCGCCATCGGAGACAAGCGGGGCGAGGACGAGGCCCCTGCGGCCTTCAATGATAAGACTGAAGAAGGGAAAAAAGCCGCCGAGAGGAAGATCAACCGCCATCAGAAGGAAGACGCGCCGGAGGCGGACGAGGAGGGTGCCGAGGCTGACAGCCTGGCGAGCCGAAACTTCCTGAAGAAAAAGAAGAACCCGCGGGCTGCGTCAGCAACTCCAGAGCAAAGGGCCGCCGCCGCCAAGGCGGAGGCCATCCGAAAGGCCATGGAGAAGGTGGAGAAATATGCCACCAAGACGGAGGAGCAGAGAAAAGCGCTCAAGGCGCTCATGATGAAAAAGCTCGCCGAGGAGGAGGCCAAAGCCGGCGCGCTCGCCCGGGGCCTGGTGGGGAACGCCGCTTTCGTAGATGATGACGCCGCGGATGACGAGGACGCCGAAAGTTTAGAGAATCGGAACTTCCTCAAGAAGAAAAAAGGCGCTGGCGATGAAGCGGGGGGCGAGGATGCCGGCGATGGGGAGGGCGCGGGCCCCGAGGACGAAGAGGATGGCGACAGTGACGCCGCGGACCTCGCCAGTCGTAATTTTCTGAAGAAAAAACGCAAAGAAGACGACGGCGGCGCCACGGCAGAGGAAGACGACGAGGAGGATCCCGACCTCCAGGCCATGGCCATGGCGGACGACGAGCTCGCTGAGCTTGAGTACGACCCTGACGACGAAGAAAAAGGCGACGTCCACAACCAGCTCACCGACGATTTCGAATCCCGTCGCAAGGCCATGCGCGCCAAGCATGGCGTCGGCGAAGATGGGGTTGACGGCGATGATGCGCTCAATATCGATCGTCAGAACTCTAATACTTACAAGGCGGGTGAGGGCGCCACGGTCAAGCAGTTCCCTTTGGACCATTTCGGCAACGCCGACGGTACCTGGGAGCAAGCCGGCATCGATGACCGCAAAGGGCCAGACGGGCCCAAGATTTACGTATTCATTACGCCTGAAGTGAAGATGAGGCGTATCCCTGATTGCACGCGACTGCCGGTTTATTGGATCAGTCGGGAACGACCCGGGCGCTCCACGAAGTTGCAGGCTTGGCTCTTCAAGGAATACGAGCCTGAGAGGGTTGCTCGCTTCGATGACCTGCCATTGCAGGCCCAGAAACTCCTGCTTTCCTATTCCAGCGTGGAGAACAAAGATAAAAAGGCTGAAATCGAAGCGCGATTAAAGAAGGCCATTGAGGAGCAGCTCCTGGCGAGGCAGCGCCAGAAGCAAGAGCGCGCCGAGGAACGCGCCCAGGCGGCTGAAAAAAATATTCGCGAGAACGAGAAGCGGGCTGAAGAACGGGCTGAGGGGCGGGATGAAACCGTCGAGGAGTTGAAGCGGCAAGCGGAGGAAAACGCTGAGGCTCATGCGACCCGCGATGAGAGGGACGAAGCAGAGAAAAGGGATCGTAAAAGCCGCATTGAAGAGGATCTGCTGGAGGCCGCGAGGAAGGCTAAGCAGAGGGGTGAGGAAAGTGCTGGCGGTTTTTTCAATGACGAATCAGATGATGAAGATCTTGAGAATGCATTAGGTGGGGCCCCGGGCGAGCGCGGGGACAAGAGCAAGTCCGCCGCGCCGGATGAGAGCGGGGACCAGGACCAGTCTGCTGCTTCGGATGAGAGCGGGGACCAGGACCAGTCTGCTGCTTCGGATGAGAGTGGGGACCAGGACAGGTCCGCGGCTTCGGACGAGAGCGACGCCGATGGGGGAGGCGCCCCCGATGATGCGGACGGGAGTGCTGCCCCAAGCACTTCTGCCGCGAAAAAAGCAATAGCCGACGGGCCCGTCAAAGACCGCCAACGCCAGCGGGAATTGGGTTTCATCTTGAGCATGGCGGAAATGGTGATGAACCCCGATGTATCCATCGAAGAAGGGTTGGCCTCGTTTTGTCTTATGCTCTCGGACGCCTTTGCCAAGGCCACGGTCACCCTTTTCCTCCAAACCGGCATAGGGCGCGTTACCCCCATCGCCACTCAGGCGGGGGTGCTGGGTGCGGCACCCTGGGCAATGTGGCAGGAGATCGAAAGCAAAGGCCTGCCGCTCCTGGATGCCGCGGCTAAAGAGGGGACTGTAAAAATGGACGGCGACGCGGAAATGGTGAAAATTTTCTGCGCCATGATCCCTCAGGCGCCAGGGGTGCCCCTGGCACACATCGTGATCACCAACAGCCGTCTCTCCGCGGATAAATCCAACTACGACATCGCGTACCTACGGGCCGTGAGTCTCGCAGGCCGGGGTTTTCTGCTGGCGGCCATGCGAAAATTTGAAGAACTGAAGGCCAAGGCACTTGCTGGTGAGTCAGTGCAGGCGGCAGTACCCCCAGCGCGAGCTGCTTAGTTTTGCGGAAAAACGGGATACTCACCAAATTCGCCTGGCTCAATCTCAAAAAGACCTGGATGATGGACCACCAGGAGGATCATTCGATGACGGCATGGATTGTCACTAGGGCGCAGTTGAATAAAGGCGCGGCGTTCTTCTCATTGTCCGTCTTGGGTTATTTCATAGTCCTGGGGCCCGTTCTCACGCCATCCATGGTTGTGGCGTCGATGACCTATTTCAGTCTCTGCATGGGGTTGTTGCTGCGTACTCAGAGCGCCAGAGCCCACGTCATGCTCATGAGCGCGGGCATTGCCGGGGATCTTTTGCTCGTGCTCATCCTTCAAGTCTCACGACATGCGGTGCAGACGGCGCTGGCATTCACCCTGACCCCCCTGCAGCAGGCCCACGTCGCGGCATCGACTGTGGCGGTGGTGCTCTATTTTCCAGTGGTTTATTTCGGCTATGGCCTCTGGACGAGCAAGGGTTCAAACGCCATCGCGATGCGTCGGAGGCATCGGCCCTTCGCCATCATGGCGTTTCTCTTCCGCTCGGCGGGGTTTTTGCTGATGTTCAGCATGCTCAACAAATAGCCTAGATCAGGCGCATTTGCGCAAGGTCTGGGTGCTCGTAATGATGGAGTCCAGCTCCGTCTTCAGGGCGTTGCAGATGTCGTCCTTGCCTTGCTTCCTGAGATACTCATCCAAATCAGGGTATTGGTACATGATGAGGTGTATGGAGCGATTGAGGAGCCTGACGGCATGGTAACGCCGCACGGCATTGAGGCATTCCCGGATCACTTGAGTGTCCTTGAATGGTTTTTCAATGACGGCATAGACGCCACTTTCGATGCTTTCCATGAGTGCTCCCCGGGAGAGGAAAGCACTAATGAAGATGACAGGCAGGTCATGATCGATGGCCTTGATCTTCTTGATGACATCGAGGCCGCTCATTGTGGGCATGTTGATGTCGGAGCAGATGACATCCGGCTTGTGCTTCTGCACAGCCTCGCAGAGCGTCTGAGGGTCCGTGAAGGTCGTGGTGTTGAAGCCCGCGGATACCAGGATATCCTTCAGGATCTCACAGACCTCCGGTTCATCATCGACGACATACACGATGCCCTTGGGGGATATGTGCGTAATACTGGTTTCCTTCCTGGGCTCGGGCGCCGCCGCGGCAGGGTGGGGTTCCGTGGCGGGCACTGCCGCGGCCCCGTCCAGCTTGAACATGCCATGGTCAAAACTCGCCTTTTTCCCGTCCAGGAGGCTTCGGGCGACGTCAATCCCTTGGAGGAAGTACGAGATCTGTGGGGCTGTCAGCGCCTTGTTCTCTTTGCACTGCGTGAGGGAATTTTCCAGGTGATGCATGTGAGACTGCAAGTCCGTCATGGTCATCATGCCCGCCGCGCCCTTGAGGCTGTGGAACACGCGGAAGGCGTTGCTGTAGCTGCTGGTGAAATCCTGCCCCTTATCCAGCAGCAGGAACTGGCTTTCCGCTTGCTCCAGCAGCTCCAAGGCTTCGGTCTTGAATTCCTGGATCTCGGATTCGTCAAACTGCATGCTGCTCATGGGTTCCTCAGGCTGCCTTTCCCTTGCTCACTTCGCCTTTGAGGCGGTTCACTTCCTCTTCGAAGGCCTGCATGAGGATGGAGCTGGCTTTGGCGTGGGCCATTTTTTTCAGTTCCGCGGTGATCTGATGATCATTGAAGGCGCGGGTGATGGTTTGGTTGACGAGGGCTTGCAATTGCTCGCCGAGGGGGATGGGCTTGGAGGGGGGTGCTTTTTCTTCCGCTACTGCCGGGGTGCTGCCGCTCAGCATGGTTTCCGCAATGAAGCCAAGAGCCATGGTCCACTGCTCTTCGAGCTCCGTGGTCCAGGTATCGTCGAAGAAGTACCTCAGCGTATCGATGAAGCTTTCCGCGACCCAGCCATAGTGTTCAGGCAGCGCACCATATTTATCGCTGTGACGGGAGCCCATGCTTTGCAAGTACGAGACGAGCTCTTCCTCGCTCTCCAGATTATCGACGATGTAAGCCAAGCCCTTGAGGAGGGCTTTTTTCTGCAACTCCATGTCTTTTTTGAAAAGTGCACGTGCCACCGGATAACGTTTGAACAACGTATCGTAAAAGCGGGTGATGAACTCCGCGGAGTACGGCTTGATGGTGTCGAAGGATTCCCGGATCACTGAGGGGTTAAGAGGCATGGGGTTCTCTCCTGAGTCAAAGGATGAAAAAATCTACATTGATCATTTCGGCAGGCGCATGAAGGTTCTCAAGTTTTTTCAGCCCAGCGAGTCATTTTTCTAGGCGGGCCAGGGGCAGGATTTCCCGCACCACACGGCAAAAATGTGAGTCCTTAAAATAACTATTATTTTTGGCACCCAATGCCTTTACACTGACTATCTCCTTGAGGGTCGTTCCATGGATTCGGGCGCCGCGGTTCTCCATGAATTTGTGACGGAATGTGATGAAATCCTGCAGAGGGTTTTCTCCAATCTTGCTCAAATCGAGAAGGGGGATTGCCGGGCTGATGTGTTCAATGCGGTTTATCGGGACATGCACACCATGAAGGGGTCCGCGCTGCTCCTGGGCTACAAAGACATAGGGCGGGTGGCCCACGTCATGGAATCCAGCCTGGACCCGGTGCGAAGGGTGCTGCGGCAACCCTGCGCGGTGATGATGGATGCCATTTACCGGTGCCTCGACCTCATCGATGGCTTAGTGCGTGATCTGACCTCTGGCATGCAGGTCGATCGCAAAAAAGACATCACTATAAATCTTTCTAATTTAATTGAATCCACGCTGCTCATGTTCAAAAGCGGGTTCCCGCTGGTGCTGGAAAGCGCGGTGCTGCCCCTGGGGCCGGTAGCTGCGGCCACGGAGCGGGATGTGATCAAGGGGCTTGTGGGCTCGAAGCGCGAAGGTACGGAAAAAAACTCAGAAATGGAGGCCAACATGGAGAGTGTTCCCAGTGGTGAGCAAAATCTGCCGCCCTCGCCGCAGAGCGGGGATGGTGGGGGGGAGGCGCAAGCCGCGCAGACCGAGGCCCCGTCGGATACGACGATCCGGGTTCATGTGGGGTTGTTGGACAAACTGATGAACCTTGTGGGTGAAATGGTCCTCGTTCGCAACCAGGTGTTGCAGTATTCCAATCGTGGCGAGGATCTGGAGTTTCTGAACCTGAGCCAGCGTCTCGATGTGGTGACTTCCGATCTTCAAGATCAAGTGATGAAGACGCGCATGCAGCCCATCGGCAATGTGCTCACCAAGTTTCAGCGCCTTATCCGGGATCTTGCCCGTGACATGGGTAAGAAGATCGACCTCACGGTGCAGGGCAAGGACACGGAGCTTGATAAGACTTTATTGGAAGCCATCAAGGACCCGTTGACGCACATCGTACGCAACTGTTGCGACCATGGCATCGAGAAGCCAGAAGACAGGATCAAGGCCAAGAAACCGGAAACCGGCCATGTCTTCATCAGCGCATACCACGAGGGTGGGCAGGTCGTCGTGGAGATCTCCGACGACGGCCATGGTTTGAACCGCGACCGGATCATGAAAAAAGCGGTCGAAAAGGGCCTGGTCACCGCGGAGCGCGGGGCCGCCATGCCGGACCGCGAGATCTTCAATCTCATCTTTTTGCCGGGGTTTTCAACCGCGGAGCAAGTCAGCTCGGTTTCTGGCCGTGGTGTTGGCATGGATGTAGTGAAGACCAACATCGAGAAGATCGGTGGCACCGTTGACTTGCAGAGCATACCCGGCAAGAGCATGACCATTCGCCTGAAAATACCCCTGACGCTAGCCATCGTGCCGGTCATGCTCGTGATCGCCGCGGGCAGCACCTACGCGATCCCGCAGATTAAGCTCGTGGAGCTGGTGCGCGTGGAACTTGAAGTCCAGGGCAACCATCACATCGAGTACCTGCAGGGGAAGCCCGTCTTCCGCCTCCGCGGCAAGTTGTTACCGTTGGTCGAGTTATCCGCGGTATTGTCGAAGCCCGCTACCTTGGCGGGCCGTAAACAAGGCTCCATCAACATCGTGGTGTTGAACGCCGATGGCGAGCAGTTTGGCCTCATTGTCGATGAAATCCTGGATACGGCGGACATCGTCGTGAAGCCGCTGAGCAAGTTCCTGAAGAGCCTTGAGGTTTTCTCCGGGGCCACCATCCTGGGCAATGGCCATGTGGCGTTGATCCTCGATGTTTTCGGTCTTTCCAACCGGGCGAGCATCAGCAGCGGCGGCGCACGTTCGGAGAACCTCGATCTCGATGGCGCCGCGAAAAACGCGGCCAAAGCGCGCTCTGACATGCAGGAGTTCCTGCTCTTCCGCACGAAGGCCCCTGGCCGTTTTTGCATGCCCCTCTGCATGGTCAACCGCCTAGAGGAGTTCTCGGATGCCCAGGTGGAGCGCAGCGGCGCCCAGAGCGTGGTGCGGTACCGTGATTCCGTGCTGCCCCTCGTGGATCTCAGCGTATCCATGGGGTTCGCCTCCGCGGCGCCCTTGGGTGGGGAAGCTCGCAAAATCCCCACCATCGTTGTTCACAAGGCGGGGCGGGCCTTCGGCATCGTCGTGGAGGAGATCCTCGATGTGCAGAATATCGATGAGCCCATCGATGATTCCGTGCGGGACCGCCTGGGGATTTTAGGCAACCTCGTCACCGAGGCCGGCGTGCTCGTGGTGGTGGACATCCTGAGCGTCATCGACAATGAGCTGTTGCGCATCGATACCCAATACAAAGCGAAATCCCAATCCCAAGATCAAAGCGCGCCGGTGGGCGTGGCGGCACCACGGGAGACGAAGACCACTGCTCCCGTGGCAACCGCGAATGCCACTTCCAATCGGGTTCTGTTCGCGGAAGATGTCGTTTTCTTCAGGCGGCAAGTGTCCAAACTCTTGTCGGAAGCGGGTTATTCGGTGACCGCGGTGGAAGATGGCCAAGCCGCCATCGATTTGCTGAGGAAAGCGAAACCGGGTGAGTACAGCCTCGTCTTGTCCGACATCGAGATGCCAAAAATGAACGGCTACGAATTGGCACGGGCCGTGCGCGCCCTGGAACACTACAAAGACGTGCCCCTCATTGCCCTCACCACGCGTTTCAGCAAACGCGATGTTGAAGAAGGCATGAGAGCAGGTTTTAATGTCTATCTGGAGAAACTGAATCCGGAAAAACTCATGGCCGGGCTGAACCAATTCAAGGAGACCATCACATGACCGAAGCAGCGCTTGAGAGCGAGGTTTCCAAAAAACTATCGAGCCAGTTCTCCACCTTCACCATCGGCGATTGCGTCTATGGCATCGAGGTCATGAGGGTGCAAGAGATCACCAAGCCCATGTCCATGACCGAAGTGCCGTTGGCGCCTCGGTACGTCCGGGGTCTCATCAATTTGCGTGGTCAGATCGCCACTGCCATCTGCCTGCGCAGCTTGTTCCAGATTCAGGGCGAGGTGCCAGCGGAACAGATGAACGTGATCTGCCGCGTGGATTCGCTGCTGCTCTCTTTTCTCGTGGACCGCATCGGCGACGTGGTCGAAGTCGCGCAAAATATTTTCGAGTCCCCCCCCGATACGGTGCCCGAATCCGTGCGTCGGTATATGGAGGGTGTTTACAAGGTTTCTAATTCGCTTTTGAGCATCATCAACGTGGACAAAATCGCCAGTTCGTTCGGGAGCTCTGAAACTGCTCCCGGAGACGAGGCGGGGAAGGCATAAAAAATGGAAGAGTCGACACCGGGGCAACTTTTAAAGAAACCATCAATCCGCAAAGACATCTCGGCGAGGCCTGCGCCGGAGGGCGCGGGGTCCCATTGGGGGAGTCTCGATGAGATTAATGGGTTATCCGAGAACTCACCCATCAACATCATGTATTGCGGCACCGACCTGGTGATCAAGTACCTGAACCCTTCCAGCGTGAGCACGCTAGCCAAGCTGGCGCAGCATCTGCCCATCGCCGTGGAGGAGATCGTCGGGTCCAGCATTGACGTCTTCCACAAGAATCCCGCCCACCAGCGGCGCTTGCTGGGCAACGACCGCAACCTGCCCATCCGCACCGTCATCCAGGTGGGGCCAGAAAAACTGGACCTGCTGGTGTCCCCCATCTACGACTCCAACCGCAAGTACATGGGCATCATGGTGACCTGGGAAGTGGTGACGAAGAAGCTTGAGATCGAGAATGACCAAGCGCGCCTCCAGTCCTTGGTGGAAAACGCCCCTATCAACATCATGTGCGCGGACATGAAGGGCACCATCACCTACGTGAACCCCGAGAGCATGAAAACCCTCAAGAAGATCGAGAAGATCCTCCCGGTGCGGGTCGAGCAGATCAAGGGCGGCAGCTACGATGTGTTCCACAAGAATCCCGCCCACCAGCGGAGCCTGCTGGCGGACGAGCGCAATTTGCCCTACCGCGGCGTCATCCAGGTCGGCGAGGAGAAGCTGTCTCTCTACGTCAGCCCCATGTCGGATAAAGAGGGCAAGTACATCGGCCCCATGGTGACCTGGGATATCGTCACCGAGAAGCTCAAGGCCGAAGTTGAGATGGCCCGCGTTCAGTCCATGATGGAGAACGCTCCGGTGAATGTGATGATGTCCACCCCCCAGGGGCAGCTCATTTACATCAATCCGAAAAGCAAAGCGACCCTGCGGACCCTCGAGAAGTACCTGCCGAAGCCCGTGGATCAGCTCCAGGGCCAGTCCATCGATATCTTCCATAAGAACCCGGAGCTTCAGCGCCGCATCATCAGCGAAGAGCGGAATCTGCCCCATAAGGCGAAAATCAAAGTGGGGCCGGAGACCTTGGATCTGCTCGTTTCCGCCATCTACGACAACAACAAGAAGTACCTCGGGCCCATGGTCACATGGGATGTCATCACCGAGAAATTGAACTTGGTCGCGACCCTTGAGGAAACTTCGAACCAGCTTGGTGCCGCGGCGGAGGAGCTCTCCGCCACGGCCACTCAGATGTCGAAGAATTCAACACAGACGTCCGAGCAATCCACCAGTGCGTCCGCGGCCTCCGAAGAGGTGTCCAAGGGCGTGCAGACCGTGGCGACCAACACCGAGGAAATGGTGGCCTCCATCAAGGAGATCTCCAAATCATCCACTGACGCCGCCACCATCTCGAAAGAGGCCATGCAGCGGGCGAGCGACACCAATGCGATGATCAACCAGCTGGGCACGAGCTCCCAGGAAATCGGCAATGTGATCAAGGTCATCAGTTCCATCGCCCAGCAAACCAATTTGCTGGCATTGAACGCCACCATCGAGGCTGCCCGGGCCGGAGAGGCGGGCAAGGGCTTCGCCGTGGTTGCCAACGAAGTGAAAGAGCTCGCCAAGCAGACGGCAAAAGCCACGGAGGAGATCACGAGCAAGATCGGCGCCATCCAGAGCGACTCGAAGAACGCGGTGGACGCCATCGGCGCCATCACCAAGGTCATCGAGAAGATCAATAGCATCTCGGTTTCCATCGCGGCCGCCGTGGAAGAGCAGACGGCCACCACCAACGAGGTGTCCAGAGTGGTTCAAGAGTCCAGCCAAGGGGTCGCAAGCATCTCCGAGACCATCAAAGTCGTCGCCACCGCCGCCAACCAAAGCGCGTCGGGGGCCAATCAAACGTTGACGGCGGCGAAGGCGCTTTCGGAGCTTGCGATCAAGCTCAAAGACCTCGTGAAGAAGATCGAGGTCTGATGCGCGTACTCATCGTCGATGATTCGGTCGTTTATCGATCCCAGATCAGGGCCGCCCTTGAGGGCGAGCCCCTGATCGAGGTCGTCGGCGTGGCGAGCAATGGGAAGATCGCATTGGAGATGTTGGAACAGAAATCTGTTGATGTCGTCACCTTGGATATGGAAATGCCGGTTCTCAATGGACTTGAGACGTTGAAGGAAATCCGGGCGAAGAACCACAACGTCAAAGTCATCGTCTTTTCATCCCTCACCGTGCGCGGGTCGGAGGCAGCACTGGATGCTTTGACCCACGGGGCCCAGGACTTCGTAACGAAGCCAACGGGGGCGGAAGGCTCGATGAGCGACGCCGCCGCGGGCATCAAGCGCAGCCTGGTGCCGAAGATCCTGCAGTTTCTAGTGAACAAAGAAAGCGTGGCGGCCCCTTCAAGGCCAGCGCCCGTCAAAGACCCCATTCATCAGCTGCCACAGCAGTTTCTCCGCAAGGAGCTGGCGACGTTCCATCCCAGCGCCGTGGTCATCGCATCTTCAACCGGTGGGCCCTCCGCCCATGAGGAGCTTTTCTCTGCTCTGCACGGCGAGCTGCGTTGTCCCATCTTCATCGCCCAGCACATGCCGCCGGTGTTCACGGCGACATTCGCGAAGCGCATCCAGCAGATCTCAGGCATCCCCTGCGCCGAGGGGATTCAGGGTGAAGTGGTCCAAAACAAGATCTATGTCGCGCCAGGAGATTACCATATGACGCTAGGCCAGGTTAATGGGGCCATCACCATTCAGCTCGATAAAAAACCCCAACGCAATTCAGTGAGGCCCGCGGCGGATTTTCTCTTTGAAAGCGCCGCGGCGCTTTATCGCGGCAAGTGCATGAGCGTGGTGCTCACGGGCATGGGCGAGGATGGATTGGACGGCGCCCGCGCCGTGAAGGCCCAGGGCGGTGGCGTCATGATCCAGAGTGAAGCCAGTTGCGTAGTGTTCGGCATGCCCGGCGCGGTGTGGCGGGCGGGGTTGCAGGATGGAGTGGGGGCGTTGCCAGAGATCCACGTCGCGTTGGCAAGGATGGTTCTGAAATGAGCGATACCAAGATTTTTCATGAATTCCTCGTTGAGAAGGGCCTGCTTTCCGCTGACAACATGGTGAAGGTCCTCAGTGAGCAGGCGCGCCAGCTGCCGTTGCCCAGTGATTTGCTATTGGAGCGCGGCTGCCTCGCCGCCGCCGATGTGCTGAGGGCCATGGTCCTCCAAGCCAAGGTATCGTGCAGCTTTGCCGATGCTTGCCAGCGGCTCGGGCTTTGGTCGGATGAAATGCAAAGCACGCTGGACGGGGAACTCATGAAGAGGCGTACCCCCCTGGCCCAGCTTCTGATCGAGAAGTATAACGTGGACGCTGAGGCTTTATCCCAGGTCTTCGATGAGTATCT
>CAYHWW010000023.1:29199-32291 GCA_964360145.1 uncultured Oligoflexia bacterium
GTGATGAGTCCTGACGAAAAGCAGCATTTTCTCGAAGCGCTGGCATCCTTGAAGGAAGTGGGGACCACCGAAGAGTCCCTCTCCCGGGCTCGTCAGGGCATCAAGCAATGCGTTGTCATCGCCCATCAAATGCGCGGCGCGGTGAAGTACCTCCAGATTTCAAGCATGGAAGGGCTGCTGTTGGAGATCGAGGGGGTCTTCGAGCTTATGGTGAAGTCGGAATTGTCATCGCTCACCGCGAGGTTCGAGGATATCTACAAAATCATCAGCCACGGCTTCGAGGCGCTGTGGGAGCGCCGGGACTTTTTGCTGAATAACCCCGAGGTCAATGGCGCGGAAATGCATGCCTGCGATGAGGCCGCGGAAAACATTAAGATGCTCAAAGAGGTGTTGGCTTCATGAAAATCATGATCATTGATGATTCGAAGGTCGTGCATAATTATGTCGAAAGCTTGCTCAAAGACTCCGAACATACGTTGCTTCACGCTTACGATGGCAGCGAGGGCATCGAGAAAGTGGCCGCCTCCTCAGCGGAGGGCCTGGATTTGATCTTCTTGGATTGGGAGATGCCCAAGATGACGGGCATCGAGGTGTTGGAGCGCATCGGGAAGGCGCAAGGCACCCCCCCCATCATCATGATGACGACTAAAAACGACCCGGATGACATCGTGAGAGCGCTGACTCTGGGAGCGAAGGAATATCTCATGAAGCCATTCACCAAGGACCTATTGTTCGAGAAGATCAACATGGTTCTGAGCGCGAGCACAGGCTGAACCATGCTGCAGGAACATCAGCTTCAATTTTTCGCGGCCTACATCAAAAAAGAGCTAGGCATCATTTACGACAAATCCAACTTCTTTCAGTTGGCGGTGCGGATCACCGAGATTTCAAAGGCCTTGGGGTTCGAAAACGAGGAGAAGTTCCACCTCGCGGCACAACAGGGCATCAGCGGCCACATGAAGCAGATCCTGCTGGACACTGCCACGAACAACGAAACCTCGTTTTTCCGCGACCCCAAAATTTTTACTGCCATTGAAAAGCATGTTGTCACGGCCCTACGGGCCCAGAACGCGGGCATGCGGCTGATCCGCGTGTGGTCGGCGGCGAGCAGTTTCGGTCAAGAGCCCTACTCCTTGGCCATGTGTTTCGCCGAGATGGCCAGCAAGGACCCCGGCATGCCCCGAGTCGAGATTCAGACCACGGATGCCTCCGAAAGGGCTCTGCTGCGATCAAAGGAGGGGCGTTATTCCCAGCTTGAAGTGCAGCGAGGTATGCCCGCCGCCATGCTGGTGAAGTATTTCAATAAAACGCCGGATAACTACTGGGTCGTCAAGCCGGACCTGAAACTCAGCGTGCAGGTGTCGCGCCTCAACCTGCTGGAACCCTATATCCACATGGGCACCTTCGATCTTATCCTGTGTCGGAACGTGCTGATTTACCAAACGGAAGAAAAGAAGAAAGATGTCCTGGATCGCATGGCGGATCGCTTGACCCCCAACGGGTATTTATTCCTAGGGGCTTCAGAGAGCATGATGGGTCTTTCTGAGCGCTTTCATCAGCATTACAAGGATGGAGTGATTTTCTTCCAGCGTAAGGTTTGAAATGGCCTTCCTGAAGCTGGCGAAGCTCACGGGTGTCGGCGTGGGCGGCGCTGTGATGAGCCTCATCAATCGGGACATGGGTCGGCGTTTCATCTCCCGCAAATTCGGCGAAATGCCAGGGCTCGCCGCGAAGATTTCCCAGGCCATGACCAATGGCATGGGCCCGCCCATGGGCATGCCGCGGCAAATCACCGCGGCTGAGGTCGCCCACGTCATACGGACTACCTGCCCCGCCCTCCATGCGGAAATAGACAGTATTGATGAGGAAGTCTGGCCAGCGTCCATTGGTCAGGTGAATCGCGTCATGCTGCGAGACGGAAGAACATTGGCAGTGAAGATCCGATACCCTGGCATTGAACGCGAGCTGGAGGAGCAGTTGGACACGCTGTTCTCCACGTTTTCCAAGATGAATGCGGCGAAGCGCATGGGGTTCGACGTCGCGAGTTACAAAACTCATTTCATGGAGGCATTCAAAAACGAGGTCGATTACAAGCAGGAGGCGGAAAATCAAAAAAAGTTCGCCAACTTGTTCAATAAGACATCCACCATTCATGTGCCGGACATCCTAGGTGAATATTCCAATGAGGCCATCCTTACGCAGATATTCGTCAGTGGCCGTGGCTTGGATAAGCTCGCTTTCGATGACCTGAAGAGTCGCACCCGGGCGGCGGAGGCCCTCGCGACCTTCCAGATGATCAGCGTGTTCGGCACCCTGCTTGTTCATGGTGATATGCACGCGGGGAACTGGGGCTACAACACGGAGAGCGGGAAACTCGTTGTGTACGACTTTGGCTCTGTCTTCTCGATGAGTGCCCAGAATGCCCGCATCCTCGCTGATCTCATCTCGGAATCGGCCCTCAGCCATCCCAATGCGGACGCGCTCCATGGGCATTTGATTGGGCTGGGCTTCGACCCACAACGAGTAGCACCGGTTCGAGAGGTGCTACCCCGGTTTTGCGCCGCGCTCTTTGGCCGGTTCGACCCCACCGAGGCAGCCGCCATCATGGGAGGGGAGAGGTGGAGGTTCCGTTCCGCCGGCCCGCCGTGGTTCTTCAGTCTCCTGCGGTCGTGTTCCGGTGTGTGGCACGCCCTGGCTCGTCTGCGGATACCGGTGCCATTCCCTGAAATTTTGAGACAAGTGCGAGGCAGCTACCGTCATGAGGGGCAAGCCGCGGCTGCCCAACTCTACGTCTCGGTGCATGAAGGCTCAGAGCAGATCGTGCTGCTGGAGTTTCCCGCGCAGGCGGTGGATCGCATCGATACCCTCATGCCAGAGAGCGCCATGGTGAAGATCCGTGGCGAGATTGACTTGAACGAAATTAAAAGCAGAGCCCGCAACTCGGGGTATGTACCCCAGGCGCTTTTCGCCAAACAGGTAGGAACTCGCCGTTACCAAGCATGGCTTGGATAACGTAGGCTCGGTCTTTTCCCGCTGAGCTTCGTTGTCGTCGTCGTGGCCTCCACGCAGCGGGCATGAGCCCGCTTTGGTCG
>CAYHWW010000024.1:0-31677 GCA_964360145.1 uncultured Oligoflexia bacterium
CTATTTACTGCCGTAACCATTTGTAATTATTGAAATATCATCGGAATCTAAAACCTCCTCTTTTGAGGGGCGCGTGATCTTTAGTCCAGATAGTTAATGAGAACTTTGGATTATTGGGATATGCACGTCGCGCCGCCCTTTCAGATTTGAGGTCGATCGATGAGCCTGCCCCCCAGACTCATGAATTCCACACCACGCGTGTGTACGCACGCGGTGACGCACCATCATGGTGCGTGTGCCGCATGCGACCAGGTGTGGGCACCCCGTTGGGTCGGGAAGTTCTCCCCGCGACGGTCGGGCGAGGCGCCGAAGCGCCAGGCGTTCGGCGTAGCACCGCCCTGTTTCAGGGATGCCGCCACCGGACGCCGTCGTTCTCTTTTCTCCGCCAGCATCCTTCTCGCCTTAGTCTTCACCCTCCTCTCACTTTTCTCTTCTCTCTCCGCTTTCGCACAACCTGAAACCGACGCCCTTCCCGCTGCCATACGTTACGAGAACGTAAGGGATCCCGACGATATTCAGGAGGCTCAGGCCTTCGCCACCACCTGGTTGGCCGAGAACGCTGGCTTCCTGCGCCGCTACCGCGTCTTGAGGGCGAATAACCCCACGCTGCCCCTGCGCCCCGTGGTGCCCATCACCCATGTTGGCGACGATATCCCCCGCAACATCCGTTGGGTGACCCAGTCCCTGGTGGCCGCCGGTTATGACGTGGACGTGAAGCTCATCAACGAAGACGTCGCCCTGGACGAGTTGGAAGCCCAGCGGGCCGAGAGCGCGGAGCGGCTGAGCGTGATGCGCTACGGCGCTGAAGCTGAATCCGTCAGATCTGAGGCGCTGTCGCCGGGTTATCGCGATAGCGCCATGGTCCCTGCGCCCGCAGAGGCCGCAGCCGCCCACTCCAGCGCCTTCCAGATCGCCCGGACCCGCATTCATGAGATGTTCGGGCGCATGCGCCTTCGCGGCCGCGAGCTCATCGGCACGCCCCTGGGTTTCACCCTGTGGCCCAAGCTGGACCTCGATGCAGCCACGGTGCGTGCCGACCGCCGCAACGCCTACATCAATACCAGCATCGCCATCGTTACCACCGCTACCGGCTTTGCCATGCGCGGCGTTGACGTTGTGCCCATCCTGCGGGCCTGCGTGGGCACGGGTTTTTGGGTCTATATCAATATCGCCAATGGCACCAAGCTGTCCAAGTTCATGGGCCAGGGCACCATCCTGCGCGAAGTGGTGACCAAGGCCGGCGAGATCCGCTGGGCCATCGATAAGAACCCCTTCTTCTCCCGGGTGGTCGTCTATGCGCGCTCCATGATCGCCAATGCCATCGTGTTCTCCTGCCTCTACGGCCCCGATGACGCCTTCGATGAGGGCCGCCTCGTCGTGGCCGCGACCAACAGCCTGTTCACCCTCTTCAGTCGGTTCTGGTTTGAGGAATGGCTGCAGAAGCATCAGGCCACGACCGACGTTGATGGCAAGCTCGTGACCGAGGAAGGGCAGCACGCTCCCCAGCAAACCGCCCGCTACCGCTTCTGGTTCGAGAACATCAATGGCCTCATGAAGGTCATGCACCTCGCCGGCGTACCCTACGCCAACATGATCTTCCCTGCCTCCGGCATCGTGGGCGCGTACTTCAATGCCAGGAAGACCTGGCCCTCCGCTGTGCGCTCCTTCAGAAGGTTCATCGGTTGGGCATCCGGCGCCACCCCCAAGAACTGCGCTACCTACCTTGAGACCCCTAAGACCGGAGCGGCAACATGATCCATTTCGAAAACGTCACTAAACGTTTTCCCGACGGCACGGCGGCCATGGATGCCGTCAACGTCAAAATCCAGAAGGGCGAGTTCATCTCCATCATTGGCCGCAGCGGTGCCGGCAAGTCCACTATGCTCCGCCTCATCAACTCCACCATCCTCCCCACCGAGGGCAAGGTGCATGTGCTGGGCTATCACCTGGGTGATCACGAGTCCGCACGCACCATGCGCATGGTGCGCCGCCAGGTGGGCTTTATCTTCCAGCAGTTCAACCTGATCAAGACGCACACCGTGCTCTCTAATGTGCTCATGGGCCGCCTGGGCTACATGGGCACCGTGCGAGGCACCCTGGGCCTGTTCTCCAAGGAAGACAAAGACAAGGCTGAGAACGTGCTGGTGGAAGTGGGCCTGAGGGAACAGATCAATAAGCGCGTGGATCAGCTTTCCGGTGGCCAGCAGCAGCGGGTAGCCATTGCCCGGGCCATCGTCCAGGAGCCCCAGATCATCCTTGCCGATGAGCCGCTGGCGTCCCTGGATCCCAAGCTCTCCGAAGTAGTCCTGGACCTCCTCTACAAATTCAACCAAGAGCGTAACATCACCGTGCTGGTCAACGTCCATGTCCTCGACCTAGCGAAGAGAAGGGCCACCCGCATCATTGGCCTCCGCCAGGGAAAGCTGATTTTCGATGGCGCCCCCGCGGAGCTGACCTCGGAGAAAGTGAGCCAGGTGTATGGAGAATAAGCGTGTGCGGACGGGATTCACTGTGTTGTTCGTCACGCTCTTCGTCGCCGCGTTTTTCATTTCCTTGAACGCCGTGGAGTTCAGCCTGCCCCGCCTCATCGAGGGCGGCCCTTTCATGTGGGACTTCCTGAAGCGCATGTACCCGCCGAACTTCGGCGTGTTGAATAAGGTGTTTCAGGAGGTGCTGGTCACCATCCAGCTGGCGCTGGTGAGCACCACTCTTGCCATGTTCATTTCCGTGCCCATGGGGTTTCTCGCCTCCGAAAATGTGGTGAAGAATCGCCTCGTTGTGCAGTTCGTCCGGTTTCTCCTCAGCGCTGACCGGGCCATAGACGCCCTCATCCTCGCTCTTTTCTTCGTCTCCGCGGTGGGCCTGGGTCCCTTCCCTGGCACCCTGGCACTGGCTATCCACTCCGTGGGCATGCTGGGCCAGCTCATGTACCATGCCATCGAATCCGTGGACAAAAAGCCCGTTGAAGCCATGGAATCCGTGGGAGCCAATTACATCAATGTAATCCGTTGGGGCATCATCCCCCAGGTGCTGCCGTACTTCCTTTCTTACTACCTGCTGCGCTTCGAGCTCAACGTGAGGGCCGCCGTGGTCCTGGGCATCGTGGGTGCCGGCGGCATCGGGTTTCTGCTTCAATCCTACATGCGGCTGTTCCAGTACCAGAACGTCTGCACCGTGGTGCTCACCATCCTGATCCTCGTCATGGCCATCGACATCATTTCATCCAAAATCAGGAAGAGGCTCGTCTAGAGACATATGATGATCCAATCATTTTTCAGCTCAGCACTGCTCTCCCTGGCTCTGATGGCCACCGCGGCCCACGCCACCCCTCCTCCCCAGGTGGTGACGGCGGCCTCTCTCTGCGGCGCTCTGCTGAGCACGAGCACCCCGGGCGTGGAGTTGAGTGCGCTGCCGCATGAAGTGCGCTCTCTCATCAGCCGCAAGGGCCCCTATGGCTCCAATATGGCGGTACGCCTCTCGCCCTCGGGAGAGCCCGAGATATACGGCGTCGAGGCAGCGCTCAAGTACGCAAAGCCCGATGTCATCCGCCACAAGGACATGGTGCTGCAGATCACCGCCTCAGGCACGGTCTTCACCACCCAGATCGGTCGTCAGCGCGTGACAGTGACCAGCACCCCCGCCCTCAGCGGCTCCGCGGTTCAAAGCGATAACTACGGGGACGTGGACATCGAAACCGTGATCATGGTCCAGTACGACACCTTCACGGAGAGTCATCTCCATGACCGGGGCAGCGTGGCTGCCCGGGCCCTGGCCCAGTACATGAAGTTCTACGTGCAGCACGTCCTGTCCGACGGGCGCTACAGCGTCACCGACTTCAAGTCCGGCGAACTGGATCATGTGCCAGACAACGACTCGGCCCGCAGAACCAAGAGCAGGGCCATCAAGTGGTCCGTGGCCGAACTCCTCGACGGCCATAAGAGCATCTCCATGGCGGATGGCAGTAGCCGGGTCATTACGCTGGAAGAGTCTCTGGTCAGCGAATCGAGGACCAAGATCGATTGGCGCTTGAGGGGGCCTACGCTGCCCTTCGTAGCGGAGGCCACCGGCATCCTGGAACAGGATATCGATGCCAATATACTCATTCAGTTTGCTGGACAACGGGGCGGCAACACCCCCGTGCTTCGCGTCGCCCAAGAAACCAGCGTGCCCGAGGTGGGGGCCACCGGCGCCCACGTGCGCATCAAGGACACCGCGGGATTCTCACCACTGCGTCTCACTACCATTGCCTTTAAGCCGGAGCACGCCGAGTTGCTGAGGCAGCTCTCAGTGGTGACCCCGCCGCAAGATGTTTTCTATACCAACGCCAACCTGGTTAGCGTCACCCGCACCTACCGGCAGCTTGACGACTATTACAAGGTGATCAAACGCCTGGCCCGTCGTCTCTATTTCTGGAACGACTTGCCAGCTTTCGTGAGCTTCTATGGCCTCAATAATGTGTCCCTCGCCGGTTTCCAGAGGGATATGCTGGAAATCGTCGGCGCCAATTGCGATGGCCGCCCGGAGACCTGCACGAATATCGTCAGCGTCCTGCACCAGCTGCAGATCATCACTGAGATGCTGGTCAAGCGCCGGGAACAGCCCGGCATGGGCAACGTGGCCTATGAACGAGAGGCCATGACCAAGGGTTCCGCTTATCTCACGGCCCAGTTTCCAGGGATTACCATCCCATCTGACTTCGCGATTCTGCCAGAATTCATTGAAAGCTTGATCCGCAAGCGGGTGAATCAGGCCATGAGTGAAGACCCCAACGTCGCAAGGTACATCGACTTCGTGCTCTACAATCAGGACACCCTCCAGATAGAGCCGATGCAGCAGAAGGCCTTTTTCATCACCTTCCGCCCTGACGACAGGTTCGTGAAGAACTTCCGCAGGGTCCTTCCCACTTTGGTGGAACATTACCCGCACATCCGCTTCTCCCAGCCTGAAGACCTGCACATGACCGTGAGCTATATTGGCAAGACGACGGGCACCGTATCCACCAGGGTGCAGGAAATCTTCATGCGGTACAATCGGCGTTTCGCCTCCATGCCGTTCCACCTCGCCAATGGTTCCCTGCGCATCATCGGCTCCAACAATAACCAAATCGGCGTTGTGTTTGATTCCAATGATATGCCTCCCGAGATGCTCGAAGCCATCCAGGCCATGAAGTTCGAGCTCGTGCAGGCTGGGTTGAGGCCGGACAAGCATCTGGAGGACTTCCTTCCCCACGTTTCCCTGGGACATCTGCGGGATGCGTATTTCAGCCCCGAGGGGCATCGGGAAGTCCATGCGCTGCTGGGCAGTTCTGATGTGCCGCGCCGCCTGATGTCCACCAACGTCTCCGGGGGCGCGGAGCTGCTTACGGTGAACGAGGAGTTGCCGGTATCCGACTCCCCTCAGAGCCTCCGTTATTCTTCCATGACTTCCAACGGCATCGAGGGCCTCACTGTCGAGGACTTGGATCGTGACTAGAACGGTCTATGTGGACCTCGATTACACCATCGGATTTTACGATGCGGCCAGCGATCATTGGGTTGTTTACGATGGCACGCTGCCCGCGTTGCAGAATCTCAAGGCCCATGCGCGTCTGGTTCTGCTCACGGCCAATCGGAGGGATAAGGTTGAGAAGCTGTTCCAGGCGTTCCCAGACCTGGCGGCGCTCTTTGTCCAGACGATCACCTGCGAGGACTTCGCGCCTCACTTCGTACGCATCACCGCAAGGCACATCGATTGGGTGCGCACAGGGCGAGTGGACAGCAAGACGCAGTTTTTGAGCTTCGTCCATCAGCTCTGGGAGCAGTCCCCAGCCGAGGTCTTGCCGGACGGCATGGTTTCCCCCATTGCCCCCCCTTTGGCTTACGAGGATTGGCAGCAGCGGGTTTACTTTCCGTTCATCGCCCCCAATAAAGCCGCGGTCTGCGGCAGGACGGACCTCTTGGTGGACGACGAGTTCAGCGTGGAGAAGCCCAATCCCATTTATCGCCTGATGATCGATGAGGGCAGGGCCCTTTACGCCGGCAAGCGTGGTGGAATAACCGCCACGGAGGGCCCTGACTGGGCCCGTATCGGAAGCATGGCGATGGATTTTTTAACAAAGAAAAAACAAGGGGTCGGCGCATGAGAGCGATTTATTCGATATTGACCTTGGCCTGCCTGATGGCCCTTTCCGCCTGTTCCCCCCAGCCCGCGAACAAGGTACTGACCATCGGGTTCAACCCCGCAGAGAGCGCCGACGTGGTGGAGGCCAATGCCACCGTTCTCTCCAAGATTCTCAAAGAGAAAGCTGGCGTGGAGCTGAAGACCTTCGTCGCCAGCGACTTCGGCGCCCTCATCGAAGCCATGCGCGCCGGTCGCGTGGACATCGGCTTCCTTCCCCCCTTTAGCTACGTGCTTGCCGAGAAGGTGGCCAACGCCAAGGTGCTCCTGAAGGCTGTGCGCAATGGCCATGCCCACTTTTATGGCGCCATCATCACCGCCAAGGACTACAAGAAGCTGGAAGACCTCAAGGGCAAGACCATTGCTTGGACGGATCCCTCCAGCTCTTCAGGGCACATCGTGCCCAAGTACGAACTTCTGGAGCGGGGCATCGATCCAGATAAGTTTTTCAGCAAGCAGGTGTTCGCCGGCGGCCATGATGCCCTCGTCCTTGCCGTGGCCAATAAAACCGTGGATGCCGGCGCCACCTTCGTCAATGACCCCAGTGGCAAAGACAGCGCCTGGCAACTCTTTTTGAAGGATCCGGCGCAAGTCGCCCAGATCCGCATGCTCATGATCACCAAGCCCATTCCTGGCGACACCATGTGCACCACCCAGAAGTTCTACGCTGCCAACACCAAGCTCGTGGATAAAATCACGAAGATCATGCTGGATCTGGGGAAAACCCCCGAGGGCTCCAAAGTATTGAGGGAGCTTTATCGCATTGATTCCATGGTGGTGGCAAAGCCTGAGGATTATGATTCACTCCGCGCCGCCGCCCGTCGCTTAGGCATCGGAGAAATCCAGAACTAGCCTGTCAAACAATTCTGACCGAAGATGAGATGCCAGATGTTACATTTATTCATGCGCGACCCCTAAGCGCTAGAAGATCTCGCCTGCCCAAAGCGCTTGAAAGAAGGAAGCCGCAGGCCAGACCTCTGTTGCGTCGGCAGCGTTACGTCGGTGCTCCTCTAGGCACACAACGAGCTTACGTACGCTATGTTCCTCGGTAAATGCACGTAGACCAGAGAAGTCTTTGGGCTGAAGTCGCGACTTCCCTTTTGCCTCAATAATCAGCACCGGTGCACGCGTGTATTTATCGACGATGACAAAATCTACTTCAAACTTAGATGTCGAGCGCCAATAGCGAATTTCAACGTCCTTGCTTTGGTAGTCGATGTAGCTTTGTAGCTCCCTCCAGATAAGGTGTTCGAAGGCTTTGCCATGCTCAGGGGTGCCAGTCTTGATTGAGAACCTGCCCATGAGGGCATTGGCCATACCCACGTCAAAAAAATAAAACTTCGCGCTGGTCATGGCCTTTCGCTTTTTTGAGTCCTCAAAAGCAGGCAGCATGCGCCCCACAAGAGTGTCTTCCAAGAGCGTGAAATATTCTCTAACGGTACGTGGGGGCACACCAGCGTCAGAGGCCACCGCCGTGAAATTCACCTGTTCCGCATTACAGTGGGCCGCCGTATTGAGAAAGCGCGAATAGGCTTCGATGGAGCGCACGAGGGCTTCCGCTTGAATTTCTTCTTTTAAATAGAGGCCAATGTAATCATCCAGCATTCGTTTCGGATTTTTACTTGTCAGAACAGAGGGCAAGCCACCCCATTGCAACAGCGTAGAAAGAGCGGTCTTGCCCGCAGCGCAAGGGGCAAACTCACGGGTCGTGATGGGGTGAAAATAAGTGCGCCGCGCCCTTCCGCCGAGTAGGTTCACGCCTTGGCGCTTGAGCTTTCTGGCGCTGGAACCAGTGAGTACAAAACGAAGACGTTTGTCACTTTCAATAAGGTCATGGATCTCATCAAGCAGGGTGGGGAGTTTTTGAATCTCGTCGATGAGCACGAGGTTGGTGCCATCCGGGCCTGCGCTATTGGGTGATGAAGCGATGATTTCACTGAGACGCCCGGGCGCTGTTGTGAGAGTTTGAAACATCATGGGCTGCAAAAGGTTGATGAATAATGCGTGGGGGAAGGCGGACTTGAGATAGGTACTCTTACCCGTTTGTCTCGGACCGAGTAGAAAAAGTGACTTTTCAGATAGGTCGTTAGAAATATTGATGATTCTATTAAATGACATCAGCATATTATGCCGTATTTCATTAAATACGGCAAGTGAGTTGCCGATAAATACGATGTTTTGGCATGACTGCGTGCACGTCGTCTGCTCAAGAGTGGCGGCACTCAGACCATGCATGCTATCGAAGCTCAGCTTGACGTAGGCTCCATTGCCTTTCAGTGAACCTAGAATGCGAGAGATCTTGGCGTTGTCGCCGACGAGCCAGCGTCCGTGAGTTTCAAGGTAAACCAGGTCAGAATGCTCACGGGCGATCTCGATGATGGAATCAATTTCATCATTGAGGGTAGGCTCACCGCCGCGGATGTAGATGATTTCCATTTTTTCGCCCCTAGTGGTCGCGTTCCGCAGCGCACGGCTCAGGGCTAGGGCTGTCAGATTGCGCACGGCAGAGCTTATGGGTCTCTTGCCTTCAGATACTATGACGTTGGGGGCGTAGCAGCCGATGCAGTGGCGATCACATGCGTTGGTTGCCTCGATGATGACATCGGGACGGCGGACTTCGTTCACTGGAAAACCCTCAGCATGAGCACCGTCACAGGATCATGTGGGGAGGTTGGCCGCGAGTCGCCCAGGGTCTCGAAGCCTTGGCGTTGGTACCATTGGTATAGCCACTCGGTGTTCCGTTGGGTATCGAGCACGATGCCCTGGGAACCGGCAGCTTGCATATGCGCTCCAACGGCATCCATGATCCTGCGGCCGAGGCCACCACGAGCATATTTGCGGTCTACAGCGAGGCGGTAGAGGTAGACGTAGTTTGTCGAGGCAAAGTCCTCGCGTTTGTATTTGCCGCTACTGAAGCTATATGTGTCTCTTTTCCCCCGGCGGACCACGCTGACGTCGGCGCCGACGATTTCGATCTGCGCGGGCTCAAGACTCACCGTGCCGATGATTTGCCCGTTGGGCAAAGTGACCACAAAACCGTTGTCGAGGAGGTAGGAGCGGGTGATGTCATCAGTTTGACGCAGGGGGCTTCCCACCTCGATCCCTGCCTCGCTCCAGATGGCGTAGGCAGAGCGAACCAGTTGTGTGACTGTGCTCACATCCGCTTCCACGGCGGGCCTGAGACGGAGGGTTTGCCCATTGAAATTAAATTCGAAAGCCATCACAATTTTTCTCGCGGGACGTTAACCCGTTTTACGCGGGCGACCAGGCCTTTCTTGTGACGATTCTTGCGAATGTCCGCTTTGATCTCGGACAGCTTCCTCTTGAAACGCTTAGGACACGTTCGCCGGTTCACCGAGATCCCCCACACGTGCAGGAACCCCAGGAACGTAAAGCTCGGCATCTTAAGCCCAAGACGTCTGTATCGGGCGGCTTCTCCCTGTCCAGAGATCAGCGCCTGCGTCTTGGCCTCGTTGAGGGATATCCCGTACTCCCCGAGTCGCTTCACCAGGAGTCCACGGAACTCCTCGGCCTGGGCGAGTGTGCGGAAGCAGAAGACCGCGTCGTCCGCGTAGCGAACCATCCGGGCGCTGCCGCCGTATTCACTCTCGTTGGTCCAGGCAAACCAGGTGTCCATGACATGGTGAAGATAGAGGTTTGCGAGCACGGGCGATAGAGTTGAGCCCTGAGGAGAGCCCACTTCATTTCGTACCGCCTCGCCTGCCTCGCCCAGAGTCGGGGCCTTGAGCAGCTTGATGATCAGGTGTAGGAATCTTCGATCAGTGATCTTCAATTCCAGCCATCTGACCAGCGGTTCGTGGGGAATCGTGTTGAAGTACTTCCGTAAGTCAATTTCAAGTACCGCCCCACATTCCCAACTCATCAGATCCCGGTTCAGGGCGATGAGCGCCGTGTGGCACCCTCGCCCCGACCGAAAGCCATGAGAGCATTTCAGAAACACCGGCTCATAGATTGCCTCAATGATCCTACGCACCGCCTCCTGCACGATCTTGTCCTCGAAACACGAGATCGCAAGCGGCCTAAGGCTGCCATCGGATTTCGGGATTTCCACAATCCTCGATGCCCGCGGGTGGTAGGACCCTCGGCGAATCTCCATCAAGAGCTGCCCGAGATTCTCCTCAAGGTTCTGTTCGTATTGCTCCTTCGTTACTCCGTCGATGGTGCAGTGATTGGTGCCGACTGCTGACCGCTGCCGGGTCAATGCGGGCCGCCATTGGTTCGATGCTTTTGCGATCCCCGGGGAGCAAAAGCCCCGTGCAGTAATCCCGGCAGGGGCCGGCCCTGTCTTTATGCCCCAGCGCCGCACTCAATTGCTCAATGTACGAATCAAAGCGCTTCTTACGCTTCGCGTCTTGCGACTTTCCTTGTTTCAAAGGAGAATCATGTTAGCAGATTCTTCCTCCTGCTCGATAGTATTTATGACACAGTAGAACTAAGGGCTGCCAGCTCCTCCAGACCAAGCCTTGGTCGAACCCACTGGAGCGGGTAGTCCCGACTCACGATCAGTGGTTCGATGAGGATGCATCCGTTCTCGCCACTTTCTGCTGAGATGAACCTTGGCTTGCGCACTATTTTTGCATTCTGGTGCTGCATTGTCTAAAATGGATTCGTGAAATATCGAAAGAAAGTTGCGCTGACCCTTCCTGCCGTCGATGAGATTCATTTCTGGCAGTTCTCATTGAGCGAAGCTGCTCCGCGGTTCGAAGCTTTCAATCGCACGCTCTCGGATTCTGAACTCGCGCGGGCCGCGCTCTACGCTACGCCATTGCTCGCTATGCGCTATGTCTGCGGGCGTGGTATTTTGCGCGAGCTTCTCGCCTGTTATCTCGGCCTTGCGGCCAACCAAGTTGTCTTTGAGTTCGGACCGAGAGGCAAGCCTCGGGTTGCGGGCGGACGCAAGTTTTTCTTCAACGTTTCGCATTCTGAAGACCGATATGTTGCGGTGTTCTCATCGGTGGATGAGCTTGGCGTCGACATCGAGCGCACGGGCAGGTGCTTGAGCCCCGAAGACTGGAAGAACCAGATGTTCTCGCCGGAAGAGCAGGCTATGCTGGCAAACTTGCCCGAAGGCGAATGCAGCGAGGAATTTCTGCGGCTCTGGACGTTCAAAGAAGCTTGTGCGAAAGCATTGGGTGAGGGGGTCTACGCGCCGCTCGCGAACTTCGGCTTCGAACACTTGCCGACAGGCTTCGGGGCCATACGGGTGAGATGCGAAGGTTATACAGGTGCGCTCGTTGCCCGCGGAGGTGGCTGGCGCGTTCGCGATTTTACTTCTTCTGCGCTTTGGCCATGAGCTGGGACAGGGTCTGCGTCTTGACGCGTTTTGTCTGAGGAATGGTGTTTGCGGGCTTAAGCTCGCGGACGATGGCGGTGACGCCACTCACCGTAGGAGACTCGAATAGCTTGAAAAGAGGGAATTCGACGCCGAGCTTTTCGTTGATTCGGCTCACCATGCGGTTGGCGAAAAGCGAATGGCCACCAAGGTCGAAGAACACGTCATTGACGCCGATACCGCTGATGCCGAGGATATCTTCCCAGATCAAGGTGATCGCACGTTCGACGTTGTCGCGAGGAGCCACGTAAGCGCTCGAGAGCGCCGAGCGGTCATGTCGTTTTGCTGTTTCAGGCGCTGCTTCGTCGGCAGAGGGTGTTTCGGGTGTACCTTCGAGCCAAAGTCGGGCTCGCTCGCCGAAGTCTCCGCTTGACACAATTGTGACTGGAACCGGAGTTGCGGTTACGATTCGCTCGAAGGCATCGATGCTTTCTTCGGGGCGCATTGCATAGCGGTCGAGGCTTGTCTGTGCCCCGGCTTTCACTTCTTCGGTCACTCGCCAGCCGTCCCAGGTCGCACTGATCCAGCGGCGGTCGCCGACTCGCCATTTGTATTCGGCAAAGGCATCGAGAAAGGCGCAGGCCGCCGAGTACGCCATCAGGCCGAGTCCGCCCAACACCGAAGCATTCGAGGAGAAGAGTAGGATGAAGTCTAGTTCCATGTCTCGTAGAAGCTCGTCGAGCAAGAGAGTGCCGGTGACTTTGGGCGTGAACTGTTCTTCGAAGTGTTCGGGAGTGAGTTGCGGGATAAGCTTGCGAATCGAGTCGCCCGAGGTGATGCCGGCCGCATGCAAGACGCCATCGATGCGCCCGAAGCGGCGGTTGCCCTCGGATAAAAGCGAGGTCATGCTTGCTCTATCGGAGACGTCCGCCTTGCGCACGAGCAGTTCGGCGCCGCTCGCATGGAGCCTTCCCAGCGCGCTCGCGTGGGGGGCGGCAGCGGGGTCGACAGCGTGGCGTGAAGACAGAATGAGTCTGGCGCCATACTTGCGAGTCAACAAGTCAGCCAGATGCAGTCCGACTTTGCCAAGGCCGCCGGTGATCAGATAAGTGCCGTCTTCACGAAGCTTGCGAGGCGAGTTTTGTTCGTGGGCGAGCCGAAGTGGCGCGAACTGCTGCCGCCAGCGCCGGTGCCCGCGCAATGCAACGAAACGGTCGGGATTCGTCTGCGCAAGTTCAGCCCAGAGCGCCGCGAGCTCGGCGGGCTGCTCGATCCAGCGTGCGCTGAGATCGATCGACTGGCACGTAAGGTCGGAAAGCTCCTGCGCGATGACTTTGAGTGCGGCGATATAAGGCGCCATGTCGCACGGGCTTTCGTTCTCGGCAAGGCCAGCACCGCCCGAGGTCAGTACGACAAGACGCCTGCCTTTCCTTTGCTCGAGCCGGTAAAATGCCTGCGCAATGGCAAGTAGCTCTTCGGGGACGAGTGAGCGGGCCGGGACGACATACACTACTGACTCGACGTCGGAGAGAGTCGTCGCATTGAGTGGGCCCGTGTGGCGCTTAACATTATTTCCGCAGTCTGAAAGCAGTCGTTCGACCGCACGCGCGCTTGAGTCATCCGCGCCGAGTACGAGCCAGCGCTCGAAAGGGGGGCTTGAACCATGCAGTTGGAGTGGCGTTTCCTGCCAAACTGCGGCGTGAAACCAATGCGAGACGTCGCGGCGCTCGGCGGTGGCCGGGCGCTGTCCAATCCAATGAGGTACGCGCTCAAATGCATATCCCGGCAGCGAGACGCGACGAACGTCGGCACCCGGGTTAAGCTTCTCCCAGTCGACTTCGCAGCCCAGGGCCCAGAGTCGCGCGAAGCAGCCCGCGAAAACTTTATCTTCGGTGTCCTGCTCGCCTAATAAGGGCATGGTGTTGGTGATTGGCACGGGGGCTCCGCCCGCACGTGCGCGAACCAGGCTTCCGAGCGTTCTGCCCGGGCCCACCTCAAGAAGCACTGCCGGCTCTGATCCGACCAGTGTCTCGATACCATCCGAGAAACGTACCACTTCGCGCAGGTGGCGAACCCAGTACTCGGGGCTGGTCGCTTCACCGGCGGTGATCCACGTTCCGGTCACGTTCGAGACGAAAGGAAGCATCGGTGCGCACAGCTTGATCTTGCGCACTTCTTCAAGAAATCGAGGCAAAATCGGGTTGAGCAAAGGCGAATGGGCGGGCACGGCAAGCGGAACGGGCCGGCATTCGACGCCTGCGGCTGTGAGCATTGCTTCGGTGGTGCTTATGGCTTGAGCGGTGCCTGAAACAGTGCAAAGCTCTGGTGCGTTAATCGCGGCAAGCGAGGCGCCCACGGGCAGCCCGAGCTGCTCGAGGCGTTCGTGCGAGCAGCGCACGCTCAACATGCCGCCAGCCTCAAGCTCGGCGATGAGTTCACCGCGCCTGATGATCAGCCGGAGCGCATCCTCGGCCGAGAAGACGCCGGCAAGCGTCGCTGCGACGTATTCGCCAAGGCTGTGCCCGATCATCGCTTTGGGCTGGATGCCCCGGGCGCCAAGGGCCATGGCCATGGCGTATTCGACCGAGTAAAGACAGGCAAGCACGACGCCAAAGCCGGCAAGCTCTTTGTCAGCCGCGGAAAGATCGCGCTGTGGCCCATGCAGATAATCGCGAATGTCAACGCCGGCTCTTGCCTTTACGGCTGTGGCGCATCTGTCTATCGCCGTGCGATAAGCTGCGTCGGCGCTGTAGAGCTTTTTACCCATCGGGAAGTACTGGGCGCCGCCGCCCGGAAAAAGAAAGACCACGCCTGCGCCCGCAGCATTGGCGCTGCCGGCAATCCACTCGCCGGGCTCGCGCGCTTCGAGCGCAGTCGCGAGGCCTTGGTTGTCGCGAGCGAGGGCAACACCTCGAAGCGGCAGATATTTTCGCGCAATCTGCAGGGTGTGGCAAACGTCATCAAGGTTGCATGAAGAATTTTCACGGAGTGCTTGGGCGAGGGCTTTCGCCGAGTGATCGAGCGAATCGGTGCTTTTGGCCGAGAGTGGAGCGAGCTTCCAACCTGCGATGCCGTTTCCGGCAGGCCGGTCAGACTTATGTTCGTCACGGTACTGCTCGAGTATCGCGTGGGCATTGGTGCCGCCGATGCCAAACGAGAGCACAGCGGCACGATGCGGCGATGGGCCCGCGGGCCATTCTTTTGTGATCGTCGGGACGTAGAACGGGCTTGTCTCGAGCTGAAGCTTCGGATTCGGGCGTTTGAAGTGCAGGTTAGCCGGTATTTTGCCGTGCTGAAGCACGAGACTCGCTTTGATCAGCCCTGCCACGCCGGCGGCGCTGTCGAGGTGGCCAACGTTGGTTTTGAGCGAGCCCAAGGCGCAGTATCCGATTCGCTGGCTCGTGGCGCGAAACGCACGCGTCAAGCCCGCGACTTCAATGGGGTCGCCGAGTGGCGTCGCCGTGCCGTGGGCTTCGACATAACCAACCTCATCGGCGCTTACGTTGGCAAGCGATAGGGCAAGTCCCATTCCCTCGGCCTGGCCAAGCTCGCTTGGCGCGGTGAAGCCGATCTTGAGTGAGCCATCGTTGTTAACGGACGTCGCGCAGATTACGGCGCGGATCGGGTCTTTGTCGCGCACGGCGTCTTCGAGCCTTTTCAGCACCACAAGTGCCGTGCCGTTGCCGCTGAATACGCCTTTGGCATCGGCGTCGTAGGCGCGGCAGTGGCCGTCGGGCGAGTATACCCCACCCTCGGCGTAAAGCTGGCCCGAGCGCTGCGGAAAGCGAATCGACGATCCACCCGCGAGCGCCATGTCGCACTCACGCGAAAGCAGACTCTGGCAGGCAAGGTGCACGGCCACGAGCGAGGTTGAGCAGCCGGTTTGCACCGTCATGCTCGGGCCTTTGAGATTAAGTTTGTAAGAGACGCGCGTCGAGAGAAAGTCGTTCTGGTTTCCGACCTGCACGAGCATGCTCTCTTTGAGCTGCTGTGAACTCATTGCGCGCAGAATGGGGCCAAGATAATACGAACTCTGGCTTGCCCCGGCAAACACGCCGACGATTGAGGCGCACGCATCCGGTACATGGCCGCTGTCTTCGAGTGCGTTCCAGGCGCACTCGAGAAACACACGCTGCTGCGGATCGATCAGCTCTGCCTCGCGCGGCGAGTAACCGAAGAACGCCGCATCAAAGCATTCGGCATCCTGAAGTATCGCCCGCGCCGGCACGTAGGCCGGATCATCTATTAGATCGCTGGGTACGCCTTCCATGGCCAGCTCGGCTGCCGTGAAAAACGTCACGCAGTCGCGGCCTTCGCAGAGGTTATGCCAGAAATCGCGAACGGACTGCGCCTTTGGAAAACGGCCGGCCATTCCAATTACTGCGATCTTGAAATTGTTCATTGCTCACCATCCGGTTTATTGCCACCTTGGCGGCGCTGTCCAAGTGCAGCGAGGCTGCGGGCTCTTGCGCTGGCTGACCCGATATGGCTCGCGGCGCTCGCCGAATTGGTAGCCGTAATTCCATTCGCATAGCCACGGATCAACTCAGCGAGGGTGCGCACTGTCGGCGCGCGAAACATGTCGATCAGCTCTATGGCGACAGCGAATTTTTTCACGAGCCGCGATTGGATCTGGAGAAGTAGCAGCGACTGCCCGCCCAGGTCGAAGAAGTTGTCGTCCATCCCCACGTATTCGAGCCCGAGAACCTCCCTCCATACGGCTGCCACGTCGGCCTCGAGTGTTCCAGCCAAGACCTGGGCGGTGGTATCGGAGCGTTTGGGCGCGGAGAACTGGGGTGCTGGCAACTTGCGATGGTCGACTTTGCCGTTAGGCGAGAGTGGAATTGTATCGAGAGGCACGAACACCGAGGGTACCATGTACTCGGGTAAAACCCCTTTGAGATAGTTGCGGAGCGCCGTTTCGTCGAAGCGCGCACCGTCTTTGGGCAGGACGTAAGCGACGAGGGCTTTCTGACCGCCGGCCATCGATTGTACCAATACGATGGCGCGCGCCAGAGTTCCCGACTCGACGAGCCTTGTTTCGACTTCTCCCAGCTCGATGCGGAAGCCGCGTAGCTTGACCTGGTTATCGAGGCGGCCGAGGTATTCGATGGCGCCGCTGCCGAGGTAGCGCGAGCGGTCGCCGGTGCGGTACATCCGGGCATTCGGCCCGCCGAAAGGATCGGGCACGAAGCGCTCGGCCGTGAGTTGGGTTCGGTTGTGGTAGCCGCGCGCCACGCCGATACCACCAATGTAAAGTTCGCCTGCAACACCGATCGGAACCGGCTGCAGGTGCGCGTCGAGAATGTAAATTTGAATGTTGTCGATCGGTCGGCCGATTGGCACTGTGCGCAGCTGAGAGCCGCTCTGGCAGGCCCAGTAGGTGACGTCTACGGCCGCTTCGGTAGGGCCATAGAGATTGTGCAGCTCGCAGCCGCCGACACCGACTTTCTCAAAGAAAAGCTCCTGCAGCTCGTAAGGCAGTGCTTCGCCACTGCAGATGATGCGCCGGAGCGAAGGGCCGCCAGGCCTCTCGTCATATGAGAGGAAAGCGTGCAGCATCGAGGGTACGAAGTGCAGCGTCGTCACGCCCGCACTCTGGATGAGGTTGGATAAATAGCGCGGGTCTTTGTGCGACTCGGGCCGCGCGATGGTCAAGCGCGCGCCGAACATCAGCGGCCAGAAGAATTCCCAGACTGAGACATCGAAGCTGAAGGGGGTCTTTTGCAGGACAACGTCAGTATGGTCGAGTCGATAGGCCCGCTGCATCCACATGAGGCGATTGTAGATGCCAGAATGGGTGTTCATCGCGCCCTTTGGGCGGCCCGTTGATCCCGAGGTGTAGATCATATAAGCGAGATCCGTGCCGGCGATCGGCAGGTCGAGGTTCGAGGCGTCGAGCCGTGAAAGCTCGGGTTCGATTTCATCAATTGCGATGAGCTTAAGGCCCGCGCCGCCGCACTCGGCGGCAAGGCCACGAAGATGGCTTTGCGTGAGCACGACTTTTACTCCAGAGTCCTGGAACATGTATTGAACGCGGTCTTTCGGATAGGATGGGTCGACTGGCACATAGGCACCGCCGGCTTTGACCGTGCCAAGCAGCGCTACGACCATTTCGAGCGAGCGGTCCATGCAAACACCCACGAATTTATCTTTGCCGATTCCGTTTTCAACCAGATGGCGAGCGAGCCGGTTCGCGCGACGATTGAGTTTGGCGTAACTTATTGTCACGTTTTCAAATTCGAGTGCCACCGCATCGGGCGTGAGCTGGCACTGGTGCTCGATCATGCCGTGGATCGTCAGGGCTTCAGGATATTCGTACGCGGTGGCGTTCCAGTCTCGGAGTATTCGCCGCCGTTCGGTCTCGGGCAGAAGCTTCAACCGTGAGACAGCCTGGTCAGGACTTTCGACAGCCGACTCGCAGAGCTTGCGAAAGCATGATGCCAGGTGCTCGATGCTCTCATGATCAAAGAGCGCAAGATCATATTCGAACGAGCAAGCGAGGGCACCGTCGGCGCTCTCTTCGATGTCGAGCGAAAGGTCAAACTTCGAAGTGCCGAAATTGACGCGAATGGGCTCGGCAGTAATTCCTTGAAAGGTGAGGGGAGAACTTTTTGAGTTGAGGTTGAATAATACTTGAAAGAGCGGCGTATGGCTGATGTCACGCGTCGGCCTGACGGCCTCGACGATTTTTTCGAAGGGCACCGCTTCGGCTTGGTAGGCGTCAAGCGCGTGCTGCCGTATGGCGGTGAGTAGTTTGGCAAAGCTGGGGTCGCCAGTGAGATCGGCCCGCATGGCAAGCGTGTTCACGAAAAAGCCGACAAGGCCTTCGAACTCGAAATGCGAACGGTTTGCCACGGGAACGCCGATGGCGAAGCACTCTTGACCGCTGAAGCGATGGAGTAAAACCTCGTAGCAGGCGAGCAGGCACATGAAGAGTGTGCCGTCGTTGGTGGCGGCCAGATTTTTTAGACGCGTGCTTGTGTCGACCGGCACCTCGAAGTGCACTCGGGCGCCACGATGCTCCTGCTGCGCGGGTCGCGCACGGTCAAATGGGAGGTTCAAAACTTCCACGTCTTCAAGACTTTTTTTCCAGAACGCGAGCTGCCGGTCGTGTTGGTCGCCCGAGAGCTGCGCGGCCTGCCAGGCGACATAATCGACATAGCGACGCTCAATTGGTACAAGCGTGGCTTCGAGGCCGACGAGGCGGGCGTTGTAGAGATGCTCGAGTTCGCGCATGAAGACTTTGATTGACCAGCCGTCCGAGACGATGTGGTGGAAACAGAGTAGAAAGACGTGCTCACAAGGCCCCAGCCGCAGCAGCTTGAACCGGTAAAGCGGCCCTTGCATGAGACTAAAGGGCATGCGTGCGAACGCTGAGATGGCGCCGTCGAGCAGCGCCGCACCACTGAGTTCAGCGACTGCGAGCTTGACTGTCGAGGGCGGGCCAATGCGCTGGCGCGCAGCACCATCAACCTCGAAGAAAACGGTACGCAAGCTTTCGTGGCGTCGAAGAAGCTCGGTAAGGGCTTGCTCAAAGATTACGATATCCAGCTTGCCGCATAGGCGCACCGCGAGAGGCTCATTATAGTATGGGCTGTCAGGGTCCATGCGCGCCAGAAACCATAGTCTCTGTTGGGCGAAGGAGAGCGGATAACTCGAATCCTTTCGCAGTTCAGAAGGAATCAGCGTCTCGAACCTTGAATCAGTCTTGTCGCTGCTCTGCGCTTCGGCGCAGTTTCGAAGCTCGGCCGCAAGATCTGAAAAGCGCGGCGTTTGAAAAATCTGTTTTACCGAGAATTTCACTGAGAACATCGCACGAATGCGCGCCGCAAGCCTGGTTGCGAGCAGTGAGTGGCCGCCGACGTGGAAGAAATTTTCATCCTTGCTCGACGGTTCGCGGTCGAGCAGGGCGCGCCAGATTTTTGCGAGATTTTCTTCGATGCCGTCCAGGGCCTTAAAGCTGGATGGCAGCGCTGCCCCTGCTGCCCCTGCGACGGGTCGTGGCAGGGCGCGGTGGTCTACCTTGCCGTTTGCGTTGCGAGGGATGTTTTCGACCGAGACGAATCGCTTGGGTACCATCACTTCAGGAAGCACTTCAGCCAGCGCCTGAGCCAGCGCCGTGGACGACGCGCCGCCTACGAAGTAAGCCACGAGCTCTTTTTGGTGCGTACCTTCGTATTGCCAGGGCCGCACAACGGCTTGCAAGACGTCGGCCTGGCGCAGAAGCGCGGCCTCAATCTCGCCAAGTTCGATACGATAGCCGCGTATTTTGACCTGATCGTCGATACGTCCAACGAAGTCAACCACACCATCAGCGCGTCGGCGAACGAGGTCGCCGGTGCGGTAGAAGCGCGAAGTGCCGGTGGAAAAAGTCACGAACTTTTGGTTGGTGAGCTCGTCTCTTCCCAGGTAGCCACGGGCAACGCCGGGCCCGCCGATGTAAAGTTCGCCGTGCGCGCCTTCGGGAACCGGCTTGCCGTGTCGATCCAGGACAAGAAGTTCAGTGTCACCGATCGGGCGACCGATCGGAACAATCGCAAAACGTTCGAGTTCCGCCGATGAAAGTTCGGCAAGTGGCAGCATTAGCGAACCAACGCACGTTTCGGTTGGTCCGTAATGGTTGACAATCTTGCACGAAGGGCTTGCTGCACGGACTTCGTTGACGAGGCTCACTGGCAGCGCTTCGCCGCCGAAGACGAGCAGGCGTCGCGGTACAACCGATGCGGCACATGCACCCTGAAAGAGCGCCATGAAATGACTGGGTACGATCTTGAGAACGTCGATGCTATGGTTCTCGAGATAAGTAGCGAAAAGTTCTGCGTCAGTGGCCGTGCTGTAGTCGATCAGATGCAGTGTGCCGCCGTGTAGCAGCGACGGAAAAACAGTGGTGTTTCCGAGATCGGCCGTGAGTGTCGAGACCGAGGCAAATGCAAGGCCGGCGAGGTCGCGGCCGAGAAGATTCGTGAAGGTCGAGCTCACGCTTGAGCAATAATGCGCCAGGTTGCGGTGTTCGAGCAGCGCGGCTTTGGGTTTTCCGGTCGAGCCTGACGTGAAGAGCGCGTAAACAAGACTATCGGAACGTCCGCGAGCCGGTGGGTTGAAGTTAAACTTGGCCGCAATCGTTTCCGTCGCGGAAATATTAAGTAGCTGATGATTGCCTGGGGGTAGCCCCGACTTGAGACCCGTACGACTCACGACAAAACGTGCCTGCGAGTCGTTCAAAAATTCGTTCAGGCGTGACGGGGGGCTTTCGGGATCGATCGGAACGTAAGCGCAGCCAGCCTTGAGAATTCCCAGCAAGGCCACGATCATCTCGGGGCAGCGGTCAAGCAAGACAGCCACGAGTTCTTCGTCGCGGCAGCCGTGCGAAAGCAGCTCGTGCGCCAGCGCGTTCGCTCTTTCATTGAGCTCACCGAAGCTGAGCGAACGATCACTGCAAACGAGTGCGATTGCGTCGGGCGTTCTCGCGGCCTGCCGCTCGAAGAGCACGTGAATGCGCTGTTCTTCGAGAGCCGGCCTCGTTGGTGGTGGTTCACACGCAGCAGGCTGCGTGCCGAGGTCGAATTCAGAGATCTTCGAGGTACCGTGGGTGACCGCCAGTTCGATCAGCTTTACATAGTGTGCAGCGAATTGCTCGGCTGTCTTGTGATCGAAGATCGAAGAGCTGTATTGCAGCCCGCACTCGCAGTCGCCATCGGCGATCGGTTCAATGCCGAGCAGAAGATCGAGCTTGGCATTGCCGACCTCAGTACGCCGCAGGCGAAAAGTCGCTCCTGCCGACTCAAAGCTCTGCGTGCCGGCCACGTGCAGGTTGAACATCACTTGAAAAAGCGTGCTGCGTCCGAGCTCGCGCTCGGGATTGACAGCCTCAACGACCTTGTCAAATGGAACCTCTTGGTGTGCGTATGCCTCGAGTGTGGCGGCTCTGATCTGAACGAGCAGCTCGCTGAAAAGCAGATCGCCGCCAAGGTCGCTGCGGATCACGAGCGTGTTGACGAAAAAGCCGAAGACATCTTCGAGCTCCGGGCGCGAACGGTTGGCGATAGGCACGCCGATGGCGACGTCAGCCTGTCCTGTATATTTGTGCATGAGGAGGAAGAAGATGCTCAGCAATCCCATGAACGGCGTCGCACCCGCTGCCGTCGAGAGATCTTTGAGTCGCTGAACGGTCGTCCCCGGAAGGCGAAAGCGTACAACGCCACCTTCATGGCTTTGGACCGGTGGTCGCGAGCGGTCGAGCGGTAGATCGAGTGGTTCGATGCCTGCAAGCTTCTTTTGCCAATAAGCAAGATCGCCGGACATGCGTTTCTCGGCTGCCGACTCGCGCTGCCAAAGGGCATAGTCGACATACTGGATCGAGGGCAGTGGCGTTGCCGTGCGACGTTCGCGAGCAGCCCGGTACTCGGTGCCGAGCTCGCTCAAGAAAAGTTGGAAAGACCAACCATCGCAAATGATGTGGTGCATGCACGTGGCAAGCACATGATGCGTCTCGCTCAACTTAAAAAGACGAAAGCGGATCAAGGGCCCTTGTGAAAGCTCGAAGGGTTCGCGTACCCACGAGCGAATCTGCGCTTCGGGTTCGATCGAGCACATCTCGACAGTCAGGTTCACGGGGCTCGGCGGAATGATCTTTTGCCGGGGCTCGCCGACTCTCTCAATAAATACGGTGCGAAGCGCCTCGTGGCGATTGACGATTGAGTTCAAGGCGCGTTCGAGGTCGGCAGTCGAGAGCGCGCCTTCAATTTCGAGGATCAGCGGTTCATTATAAAAACTGCTTGTCGGCGCGATCTGGTGCAGAAACCAGAGCCGTTGCTGGGAATACGAAAGAGGATGATGCTCGGCCGAGCGATCGGCGCACGGAAATGATTTCGCTTGCCGCGAACCGGTACCACGCTTGAGCAGTTTTGCGACGAGATTTGAATTGTCTTCAGCCAATATCAGCTCCTTGCCAGCAGTTTGCGCTTATGCAGCTGCCAGGGCAGGACTGAAAGCAGAACGAAGCCGGCCATGCAGGCCGCAATGATGCCGGGCCGGAACTGGCCGCCAGAGTACAGCCAGATCGCCAGGCAACAGGCCGCAAATTGAAACACGGCAAGCCACCGGAGCACGATCGTATTGAAATGAACGAGATCGTCGCCCGTGAGCTGGTTTCGCAGCATGATGTCGGATGGCAAGTGGATGCCTATATTGAGGCCCGCGAAGAGCACGACGTAGCTCATGGTAACGGCGCTCGGGAAGGCCAGGAACGTGAAGCCAACAGCGCAGTACGAGATGAGCAGCGCACGAACCCAGAACCGCGGTGGCACCTTCGCCGAGACATGGGAATAAAAAATTCCGGAAAGCACTCCGGGCAGGCGCACCACGGCGATAAGCACGATGCTGGCTCCGATGTTCATAAAACCGAGCTTGGTGCTGATGAGCGGAAAGTAATTGGGAAAAAGCGCGTTCACGGCATGAAAAAGCGGAACGCCGATAAGCACCCAGCGCAGCGACCCCCAGTCGATGGTCGGGCGCGCAGGCGCAGCTGTCGCGCCTGTTTGGCCGTGGGCAACGGGTTTCGGTGCATGGAAGTCACGTCCTGCGAACAGAAGTACCAACGCGAAAATAACGAAAGTCGTGGCATCGATCAGAAGCCCGTAGCGCCATTGGCCGAGCGCCACGAGTTGCGAGGCGAAAAGCATTCCCGAGAGCGCGGCCACGATGTCGAGGGCGCTCTTCAGGCCGACTAGCCGGGCGTAATCAGCGTCGCCCACGAAAAATCGGTACATCGTTACCTGATAAAGAAGACGCGGAATGCCCTCTTTGATGAAGGCGTATCCAATAACAAAGATGATCGACAGCACGAGCGCCTGCATGGGCTCGCGATAGTGAATGGCAGCGACGGCGGTCAGGATCTCGATGATCGCGACTGCAAGCAACAGCTTGGCGTAGTCGGTACGAGCGGAGTTATGGCGCCGCGCCACGCTTCGTGCGAAAAAACTTGCTCCGAAAACAGCCATGGCCGGAAAAAGCCAGGCGATCACCGCAAACTGGATATTTCCCGACTCGAAACCCAGTCCGTGGGGCAGTGAGGTCACAAGAATAAAGTCACCAAAGCTCGAGATGAAAGACGCCGCGAGAAAAATAGATTGGCGCGACATCAGATAAGCACTCCGCCCTGAATTCGCGGATCGCAGGCTCGATACGATTCACCTCGCCCGGCCAGAATCGTGAAGCCGGTCGGCTTCGCGGTGATTTCGATGACCCGAAGCTTGTCGAGAGGCGAGAGTGCTCGATACCGCTTGATGAGGTTGTCGGTTTTGAGCAGTTTTTCCTCTGAAAGGCAGAAGGTCGGGTCTTCGGCGCAGCCGCCCAGGTCGATCAACAAGCTTGCGCCCTCGGTATTGACGCCGTTGACACAGGTCCAATCCATACCGGCGGCTTTGAGTATTGCGATCACTTCGTCGAAGCGGTAGCCGCGCACGATCGGGTGGATGAACGCATCGACGTCGATCGATACTCGATCTACATCGGAGTGCGACTGGCGCGACGTATTCGTTCCGTAGCGCTCGCTCGAGAGCCGCAGGCCAAGCTCACGCATCACCTCGACGCGGTCGGTGAAATCACCTTTGTCTTGCGAGCCCAAAATCCAGGCGGCCTCGCGCTGAAGCAGGCGCTCGAACTCGCCGATGCTGTGGTAGAGCCATATGAGGATGACACCATTGTCTTTGAGGCGGGCGCAAAGGTTGTTTAACCCTGTTTGAGGATCTTCGAGATGGTGCAACACTCCCGTCGTCGTGATGAGGTCGAATTTTTCTTCGATGCGCAGGTCGAGCAGGTTGTCTCGCACGACCCTCATGTTCGTGGCGCCATGGCGCACGGCCATCGCCGCAGCGACCTCAAGCGAAGCCTGGGTCATGTCGACCCCGGTAACGTTGGCTTTGGGATATTGTTTGGCCAGGCCCACTAGGCGATGGCCGGTGCCGCAGCCGCCATCAAGAATCGACTGGCCGGCGAAATCAGTTTCCGGAAAAATAAAAGCAACAGCATTGGCCAGATCGCGGATGTAGCTTTCGCCCACGGTCGGGCTTGGGTAGGGATATTTTTCGTACATCCGCCGCACTTCTTCAGTTGTTCCGACCTTGGCGTCAGGCTGCTTCGTCGTGCTCATCTTTTTTGGTGTCTTTCGTAATAATGATTGAGGTCCGAGCCCAAGGCGGCCACCAGGGGCGGCTTCACCATCGTATAGTGAGTGCCTTCGACAACCTGCTCGTTGACGGTCCCGGAAGAGTACTGTCGCCAGTCGGTGCGGGTAATACGTTGGCGCTCAAGGCTCAGTCGCGCCCAGCGCACGCGCAGTGGCGCCTTGATCATCGGGGGCACATAGCCCGTGAAAAGCCAGTAATGGTGCGAAGCCAGGCGAGCGTTCCGCTCGAAGACAAAAGGGTCGGCCTTCGCCGTGAACGCGGCTTCGCGCCGCGCCCAATTGAGAAGCCACGCTGCGCGATCGGCAGGTTGCTGCTCGAACAGCTGTTCGCGAAGCAGAATGCGCGCGCCCTCGTCAAGTTCGTCGAGAAACGAGTCACCAAGCACGTTGAGCACTGAGAAATACCCGAATATCGGATCGGCTGCCGGCGGGCGCTCGCGCCGCTGGGCCGGAATGCCGCAGTCCCAGACTTCGACCGACTCAACCGGCACACCTGCGCGCTCGAGGCGTTCGGCCGCGCCAAGCGCCAGTAAACCTCCAAGCGACCAGCCAAGAAGGTGACAGGCCGATCGCTGGCCGACGCGGATGATCTCGGCGGCGTAAGCATCGATCATCTCGTCTGCACTCGCGTACTCGTGGCTCGGGTCGTTGAGCGCCTTTGACTGTACACCGAAGACCGGCAAACGCGGGCTGAGTTCGTCGAGTAAGCTTCGATATGGCAGTACGTCTCCGCCGAGCGGATGGAAAAGGTAGAGCGGCAGGTGGCTGGCTGACCCCTGAGCCAGGTTTATGAGGTGGAGCTTCCTTCGATCGGTTAGCGGGTCGTGCGAGCGAGCTGGCCCAGGCGGACCGCCCAGGTAGCCGGCGCGTCTTTCTTTCTGTCCTGAGCATTTGGCGGTAAGTCCGCGGATCGTAGGCGCCTCGAATAGCGCGGCCACCGTGAGTGTGCTGCTGAAGCTGCGCCTCACCTTTTGCATTAGCTGGGCCGCGAGCAATGAATGCCCGCCGAGATCGAAGAAGTTCTGATCCGGGCCGATTTCTTGAAGGTCGAGCACGGTTTTCCAAAGATCGAGCATTCTCTGCTCGGCTTCGCTGAGATCGGCCCGTGCGTGGCTGGCTTGCGAAACCGGACCGAGCTGCGCCAGAGCCCTGCGGTCGACTTTGCCGCTCGCGTTAAGGGGAAACTTCGGTAGTGCTACGATGGTCTCGGGAACCATATATTCAGGTAGCTGCGCGAGTAGTGCGGTCCGGGCCGCTGCTCCGTCGTGTTGCGTGCGCACGACGAAGCCGTGCAGTGTTTTGCCTCTGGGACCCCCGTCACGTGCGACTACGACAGCGTCGTTCACGCCCGGAAGCGTCTTGAGCGCAGCCTCTATCTCGCCAAGTTCGACGCGAAAGCCACGCACCTTCACTTGATCGTCTTGTCGACCGAAGATTTTGAGCACGTCGCCTTTGAGAAAGCGCCCGCGGTCGCCGGTCAGGTAGGCGCGCTCGCCTTCGTTGCCCCAGCGATCAGGAATGAAGCGAGAGGCGGAAAGCTCAGGGCGATTAAGGTAACCGGCCGATATGCCCGGACCGGCGATCACGATTTCTCCGGTGGCGCCGTGGGGAACGAGCCGGAGTTCGGAGTCGACTATGTAGCAACGCACGTTCTGCAGCGGTTTTCCTATTACCGGGCGGTCGTCGTCGGCGTTGATGCGATGGCAGGTCGCGTCGACCGTGCACTCGGTGGGGCCATAGACATTATAGAACTCGATCTCTGGCTGCGTGCGCAGCTGCTCCCAGAGCGCTTTCGGAATAGGCTCGCCGCCCACGAGCACTTTGCGAAGTTTCGGCGGCTTTCGTTCAAAAAGCCCCGCGGCTATGAGAATTTGAAGATGGGTGGGTGTGCAGTCGAAGATCGTGATTTCACCCGTGCCGAGCGCGTGCAGCAGGGCCTCGCCGTCCTGGCGTTCGGCTTCGGAGAGAAGATGAAGGGTACGGCCGCCCAGCAGAAAGCAAAGCTGTTGAACCGAGGCGTCGAAAACTAGAGGGGCATTGAGGCTGGCAACGCCGTGGTTCAGGTCACCCGCGTGGAAGATCGCGTTGTCGAGGCCGGCTTTCAGATTCGATAGCGCACGGTGGCTGATCACTGTGGCCTTCGGCTCGCCAGTCGAGCCAGAGGTATAAATGACATAAGCGTTTTCGCCTGCTGTAATCGAGTCGGTTCCGGCTGTCGGCTCAGCCAGGATGGCAGCAAGGTCTCCGAGCACGAGGCGCACGCCGGCATCGCGGCAGATGAAGTCGCACCGAGCTGGCGGGTGCCGCGGATCCAGCGGAAGGTAGGCGCCTCCCGCCTTCCAGATGCCGAGCAGCGCGATGATCGAGTTGATGCCGCGGTCGGCGACGAGGCCCACGATTTCGTTCAGTCGCAACCCTTTCTCGCGGAGGTGGCGAGCGACTACGCTCGAGAAACGGTCGAGGTCGTGGAAGGTAAGCTGCCGATGGCCGTCGGTGAGCGCGACGCGCTCTGGATACTTACGGGCTGTTTCGTGAAAAACTTCCGGAGCAGACCGTGGGTCGATGGGCGCGGTGGGCCCGCTCGTCGCAAGTCGCTGCTCGCGTTCGGATTTTTCGTCGAGCATCGGTATCGAGTCCAGCGACGATTCAGGAAGCTTCACGGCGTTAACCAGGAAGGTGAGCAGGCTCGAGCAGAATCGCTCAATGTTCGCACGCTCGAAAAGATCGTGGTTGTACTCAGCGAGGAGTTCGAGCCCGTCAGGGCCTTGCATGAAGAAAAAAGTGATATCGAATTTCGAGGTGTTCATGCGCAGCTCGAACGGTCGGGTGTGTAGCCCTTCGAGGGAGAGGCTTTGTGCAACGCCGCTTTGGAACTCGATAACAAGATGAAAGAGAGAGAAGCCCTCGGCCGAGCGCACGGGACGCGCCGTCTCGACCACGCGGTCGTACGGAACATCCTCGTTTTCAAACGCGTCGAGCGCGGTTCCACGCGCCTTGACGACCAGGTCGAAAAAGCTTGCCGACGGATTCACGTGGCCGCGCAATGCGAGCGTATTCACGAAAAATCCCGCCAGAGACTCGAACTCGGGTCTCTTTCGGTTGAAAGTGCTCGTGCCGAGCACGATGTCGACCTCACCGGTGTAACGGTAAAGAACTGCCTGGAGCGCGGCCAGCAGCACCATGAAAGTGGTGGCGTGGCAGCGATGGGCCAGCTCGTTGATGCCTTTGACGATGTTTGGGTCAACCTTTGTCGTGTACGTGCCGCCGCGATAGCTCTGGCTCCCCATGCGCGAGTAATCGGTCGGAAGTGAAATCTGGGTCTCGCATCCGGAAAGAGTGCGACGCCAAAATTCGAGCTGACGCTCGGCGCGGCCATTGCCCAGAAATTCGCGCTGCCAGCGTGCGAAGTCGCCGTACTGCAGAGGCGCCTCTTGCAGAGTTGATCCCCGGCCTCGCCGAAACGAGCCATAAAGTGCTGATAGTTCGCGGCCCAGGATGCTGAGTGACCAGCCATCGACCACGATGTGGTGGAAGGTAAGAAGTAGCAAATGGTCTTGGGTGTCAATTTTGAAAAGCTGCGCGCGAAAAGCTGAGTTTTCCGCCAGGAGAAACGGGCGTTGCGCATACTCGCGCACCAGCTCGCGCAGGTGTTCTTCATTCTGCCCACCAGACGGCAGCCGAAGCTGCTGCGGCTCGAATTCGACCGGCTCGGCGTCGAGCACGAGCTGGTAAACCTGTTCGCGAAATTCGACGAAGGCCGTTCTTAAAATCTCGTGGCGAGAGATCAGCTCGCTCAGCGCCCCGGTGAGCGCCGCGTGATCAAGTGCGCCGGTCAGGCGATAGGCGTAGGGTACATTGTAAGCGGGGCTGTCGGGGTTGAGCTGGTATACGAACCAGAGGCGACGCTGCGAGTCCGAGATGGGAGTCAAGTTGGAGAAAAGTTCTTGTTTCTGGGTATCCGTCAAGGCCGAAAGCATAGCGCTGATGGTGCTCATCTCGTCGTTTGCTCATCCGGAGTTGTGATTGGGAAATAGCACCTTGCTTAGCAAGGGACCAATAAGTACAATATATCAGTCTCTGTATGATTCTCGAAGATAAGAGTTTTTCTATTTATCCCCAATCGAGCAATAAGTACGACGGACGATTTTTGGCGCGGTTAATTTGAGTCGGCTAGCGGAGTCTCGGAAGAAATCGGTCCCCGTAGGGCTCACCGAAGAACTGCTGATGGCGCTCTGGTCCGAGATCCTTGGCCATGAAGAGTTTGGCGTCGAAGATAATTTTTTCGAGCTCGGCGGAAATTCGCTGCTAGCCACGCAGATCGTCGTGCGCCTGTGTGCCATTGTAGGCACCGAGATTCCCCTGGGCGTGTTTTTCGAGCAGCCTTCAATCCGCGGCATTCACGAGGCTCTGAGCAGCATGCTGGGTGTGTCTGCCGACACCTTTCTCGCGAAGCTAGCCGAAGAGCCTTAGTCTGTCGAAACGTTGCGCCGCATATGAAAATATCTAAAGTCTAAATACATTCCGAAGAAAGGTTCGAATAGCAGCCACTGGGGATCGCCATTTGTCAAGTCAGTCGAACCCGCTGGGTGCACACGCTGGGTGCACGTCACCAAAATGGGCATTAGCCGTCCTCGCTTCGCTGCGGGCGGCTCATGCTCAAAAACATGGGGAAATTCGGATTCGCTAGGCTTCACCATTCCTACAGTCTACAGTGTTGTAGGAATGGAGGCCCATGGATATGGCCCAGGAACAGAAGCAGAGAATCCAGGAACTGGAAAAACAGCGAGATCAACTCAAGGAGCGCCTCGGACAGATCGGGGATATGCGCCAGGGGTCATTGGTAGAGCGCTATATCCCCTGCGGAAAATCGGCATGCCACTGTCATGCAAAGGAGCCTGCGGGGCATGGCCCCTATTTTTCGCTTACGCGAGCGGTTGAAGGTAAGACAAAAACCCGGATTATCCCGGGCGATGCGGTTCCGCTCACGCAGGTGCATTTGGAGGAATGCCAGAAGTTTCGTGAACTGAGTCGTCAACTTCTCGATGTCAGTGAACAGCTCTGCGAGGCCCGCTTGAGTGCAGGCGTCAGAAGGACCGATAGCGCGGTTAAAAAAAAGCCCTCCAGGAGGCGCTGAGCGCGGAAGTCACCGTCGAGATCGAAGCCCTCATCGGTGGTCCAGTCGATGCGTGGGATTTCGAAGCCATCGAAATGGCCTCGCGTCGCAAAAATTGCGACAAGACGAAGAAGTCCGTGTAGAAATCCGCCCGCCTTTAGAGCGTCCGCAAGCCGCCAGGGCGGATTTGTGCGCCGCGCTGTCGGGTACCGAAACCCGGGTACCAAGCCGCAGAGCAGCGAGAACATTTAACCTACCTCCCGGATATTTGATTTTCTAAGTTCTTCAAAGAAGGTTTTGAGTTTCCATGCGCGACCCCTTAGCTTCACTGTAGCTCGTCACAGCATTTCTCCTAACCGCCCTTAACCCGAAGCCCGCTGTGCCCGTTCCAGGGCCCGAGCGGGCCGTGTTGACGTTCCCGACCTGACACGTTAATTCCCGTGGAGCCAAGGGGGGCATGGGTTTGAGGGTTCTGCATTTCGTCACCGGTGGTCTCTTATGCCTCTTCGTTTCCCTCACCGCCTGGGCCAGCGAAGCTCCCATCCGTCTGGAGGGTTACCACCTCACGTCCATGGATGAGGCGGATGCCTATGCCAAAAAAATCGCAAAAGCCTATCTGGCGGAATTTTCTGCCCTGCCTGTGCAGCAGTGGCCCACCATCCCCGTGGTCCATGTGGGCGACGAAGTGCCGACCCGCATTCGTTGGGTGGTCGAGTATCTCAACAGGCTCCACATCCCCGTGGATTTCCAACACATTAAGGAAGAGCATGTTCTCGAAAAGCTTGGGGAGCTAGAGGCCCGGGTGGCCCAGGAGGGCCACGGTAGCCGCGCAGACGTGGCCAACATTACCTCTGAGCCCTTCGATGAGGCCATGGGCGTGGCCTTGGGGGAACTGGCCAGGGAAGACCGCGGTCTGTGCCAGCGCATCCGCCAACGGACCCGTGAGTTCTTCAAGTTGCAGAATGGTTTCACCCTTTGGCAGAAAGTGACCTTGAACGGCAAGCAGCGGGTCCAGCTCATCAAGCAGGTGGTTACCCAGGTGGCTCTTGGCAGCACCACCTATTTTCTCACGCTGTGCGCTTCCGACCAGAGCCCCGAGCTGTGGAGAGGCACCGCGGTGTTCGCATCCTGGATCGCGCTCAACATGTACTTCGCCCGGAACATTCAAGAACTGCAGAGCCAGGGGCGCACCCTGCGGGAAGTGAGGCCACCGGAGGCTCTGACGGAGCGAGACCCGCGGCGAGAGGGGTATTACCGCGTCGAGGTGGCCCCGCTGTTCCAAAGAACTGGAATTTTAATCCGTTCCGTCGTCAGCAACTTCATTTTCCTCGCCGGTGCCTATGGATTTGAGGCCTGGACTACGCCCAGTCTCGTGGCCATCGCATTCACCAATTCCTTTTTCACTTTATTCTCGCGTTTCTACTTCGAGGAATGGATCGCCAACCATGCCGCCCGAGTTCAAAAGGATGGCACGGTGCTCAATCCTGCTCCGCTTCCAACCGGAACCCCTTTTCGTGAGCGCTTCAGGGCTTTCAGGGCAGGGCCCCACTCCCAGGAAGCCACCAACTCCCTCCGCTTTTGGTTGGAGTTGGGCAATGGCATCCTGAAGAACATGCACCTCATAGACGTTCCTGGGGGGCGTTATCTTTTCTACGGTTTTGGTGGCTTGGGCATCTACGCAAACATGCGGGACAGCACCAGCAGCCTCAGGCGCTGGGTGCGCAACCTGAAAAAACGCATGAGGGGGGAACCCATCGAGAGTCGGTGCAAGACCTGGCTCCTGCGGCCAACAGGAGCCATCATGGCGGAGGCACCGGCCCTCGTGCTAAACTCCCCGTAGGGAGGCGCGCCGCACGACGCGGCGCGGTGCAAGCATGGCCACTATCATGGTCGTCGGAGCCAGTGGATTTCTCGGCTCCAACATCG
>CAYHWW010000025.1:0-24373 GCA_964360145.1 uncultured Oligoflexia bacterium
GGTTTTAGATTCCGATGATATTTCAATAATTACAAATGGTTACGGCAGTAAATAGCGAACTCGTGAATAAACTTTTTAAATTTATAAACCCGCATCACACCCGACCTGAGCACGGAATACCGGGGGCACTAAGCAGCGGGCTTAACCCACCACCCAGGGCGGGGGCCCTTGTCCCCCGGTTTCCAGGCTTAGTTCAGTCATATGTTGTGTACTCGCTTGCGATTTACGTTTGTGTGCGTTCGATCGCTATTAGCCGATGCCTTCGAGCAGTTTCAGCGCCATGCGATTCATCACATTGGCCTGAGACAGTACCGCGGTGCCGGATTGCATGAGAATCTGGTTCCGAGTCATCTCGGATGATTCCTCTGCGACGTCCACATCGCGGATACGGCTATTTGCAGCAGACAGGTTTTCGTCACTGATCGCCAAGTTGTTGATCGTGGACTGCAACCTGTTCTGCAAAGCGCCAAGGTCAGCGCGGACGGAGTTCACGTTCACCAGCGCGTCGTCAACGACGCTCAGTGAAGTCTGGGCACCCAGCTTGGTGGCGATTGATTCGCCACCGAGTTTCAGTGCTGCCAGAGTGACGTTCGCCGATTCGCCGTTGTAGACCACGCGGTCCAGCAACGGGTTGTTCCTCACACCGACTTGGACCTCGATGATCCCAGCTCGACCGTTTAGAAGCGGCGTACCGTTGAATTCCGTAGCGTTAGCGATGCGGTCGATCTCGTCCTTCAGACTCTGGAACTCTCGGTCGGTGAACTTACGTTCAACCTCGCCGATCGTATCAGAAGCTGCTTGGACGGCCAGCTCGCGCAAACGAATCAGAATGCTGCCCAGCTCATTGAGCCCGCCTTCTGACACCTGGATCAGCGATACGCCGTCCATTGCGTTGCGTTTTGCCTGCCTCAAGCCCCTCACCTGCGCGATGAGATTCTCAGAGATCGCCAAACCGGCTGCGTCGTCACCCGCGTGGTTAATGCGGGATCCGGACGATAACCGCTCCATACTCTTATCCAACAACCGGTGTGTGTTTCCCAGGTGTCTCTGCGCACCAAGCGCAGACGTGTTTGTTACTATTCTAAACCCCATAGATCAGCCTCCATTCATGGGTCCTATCCTCCATAACAAGCTCCATTCGTATCCATACGATGGCGGGCATCCATGCCCCTTGTATAAGGGTTCACTGCTACTGCTTCACGTTGTCGTACATTGATGAATCCTGTTTAATTTGTTTCTTCAGCTTGAATCGCCTCATCCGGTTCCCTTCAGCAGGGTCAGCGCGCTCTGGACCGAAGCGTTCGCTTGAGCCAAGACCGCCGTGCCGGCTTGCATGAGGATGTTGTTCTTCGTGAGTTCCGCCGTCTCGGATGCCACATCCGTATCGCGGATGCGTGAGTTGGCGGCGCTCATATTCTCGATGCTGATCGCGATGTTGTTGGTCACTGACTGAAGTCTGTTTTGCATGGCACCGAAGTCGGCTCGTATGGCCGCCACCGACATGATGGCGGTATCCACCGCGGACAACGAGTTCTGCGCGCTGGTCTTGTCGTTGACGCTTGCGAGGTTCAGCCCCAGAGCCACGACGTTGACGTCCGCGCTGGAAGTATCAAAGAAGGTCAATCGATCGATGTTGGGGTTGTTGCGAGTGCCCACCTGGATGTCGAACACTGCGGCGGTGCCGTTCAAGAGGGGGATGCGGTTGTATTCCGTGGCATTGGCGATGCGGTCGATCTCCGAGAGGAGAGCGTCGAACTCCACGCCGAGGAACTTCCGTTCCGTCGCGCCCACCGTGTCGCTGGCTGCCTGCACGCCCAGTTCCCGGAGGCGGATCATGATGTTCGAGATCTCCTGGAGACCACCCTCGGCCACCTGCACCAGGGAGATGCCGTCTTGCGCATTTCTCTCCGCTTGTTGCAAGCCCCTGATCTGGGCTCTCAAATTTTCTGAGATCGCTAATCCCGCCGCGTCGTCACCTGCCCTGTTGATCCTGAACCCTGACGAGAGCCGTTCAAGGCTTTTGTCTAAGTTCATGCGATTCATCCGCAGGTTTCTCTGTGAGTTGAGTGACGCGATATTTGTATTGATCCGAAGACCCATACGATTCCTCCCTGAAGAAGCAGCATAAGTTTCACGCTGCCTCACCAAACCTTTCGGGCGGCAGAGAGCGGGAGTTGAGGGAAAAACACGTGTCATGTGCGACACGCCTCAAAGTTGCCGGGTAAAAGATGCCCAGTGGCCTCATGGAGTATAATATAGACATGGAAGACGCCGGGTTCACCATCCGCCCCTGCGGGCCTGAAGATAAAGACCGTTGGGTGTCCTTTTTGGATGACGCCTTTGACTATCAATCGCCAAATACTTACGAAGTGGACTTCGCCCCAAGCTTCCAGTCCGAGAATCTCAAGAATGGGCGCCTGCTTTTCGTCGGTGATGATCTCGTTTCAACGGGCATCTCGTGCTTGAAGTCGGCGCAGACTCCGACGGGCAGTCTCAAGATCGCCGTGATTGGCGCCATTGCCACGGCGCCCGCATGGCGCAAAAAAGGTTATTCCAAGCGTATTCTGGAGTGGCTCATTGGTGAAGCCGAAGCCAGTGGCGTGGATGGCTGTCTTCTCTGGAGCGATACGCCGGAATTTTATGCGAGGTTCGGCTTCCAACCCGTGGGGCATCAACTGCTCTACCCGTTGAAAGACTTCAAAGTACCCGTGCCAGGCGAAGACTTGAAGCTAGAGCCCGTATGGTCCCCGGACGAGGTGCTGCCGCTGTATGAACAGCACAAATCCCGCGTGCTCCGCACGGCTGGAGACTGGAATGATCTTGAACGCATCACAAGCTGCATGCGCTTCCAAGCCCGGGACAACACCGGTGTCGTGCAGGCCTACGCTGGGGTCGGGCGCGGCAAAGACATGGTGAACGTCATCCACGAGTGGGGCGGCACGGCCCACGGCCTCTTCCTCGTCCTGCAACGGTTTCTTGAGGCTGAGAAAAAGCTCTTCTGGCTCTCACACCCCGTATTGGACGACCCTGTTCGGACGCACCTCGAACAACAGGGCATCAAACCGGCAACCGGGGCCATGGGATTGTTTTACACCTGTGAGGCGGGGAAAAAGCGCGAGGAACTCCCCAAGATCCTGGACCAGCTTTGGTTCTGGGGGCTGGACTCCCTTTAACGCCAGTGCTTGACGAGCAGGCCGAGGAAACCTATGCCGCCCAGCACAAAAAACACGAAGGAGTGCAGGGGATAACCCAGTACGGAAGGCCCAATCTGGGTTTGCAGGCCCAATGATGCGGCCACGAAGAAGCCGGCACACATGATGGAAAGGCCCACGCCGCGGGAGCCCCGCTCCATCTGACGACGGAGTATCTCCATGTCCTTGAACTTCATCTCAACCGCGAAGTCATTGCTGTTGAACTTACGCAGCATCCAACGGATCTGCCGGGGAGCCGTCTGCATCAGGGCACTGACGTCGCGGGCCACCCAGGCAGCGTCCTTCAGCACCCGCGACGGGGCGTACCGCTCCCGCATGGCGGTACGCACGAGGTCCCCACCAAGAGTGAGGATGTCGAAGTCCGGATCGAGCTGGCGCCCGAGGCCTTCCAGCGTGAAGATGGCCCTGAAAACGATCATCCAATCGCTGGGGATGCGAATGTTGTAACGCACGGCGATGCGGGTGGCATCGATGAGCACCTTGCCCACATTCATGTCTTTGAGGGTGAGCCCCATGTAGGGCGCCAGCGTATTGCGCACCTCACTGACGAAGCGCTCAAAGTCGATGCCCGTGCCATAGGCCGCGAGATCCGCGTACTCGGAGCACAGCGCCTCGAAGTCCTCGGTGATCAACGCGAAAACCATGCGCGTGAAGGCATCCCGGGATTTCTCAGACAGGCGCCCCACAATGCCGAAGTCGATAACGCCGATGCGAGACTCGCCGGTCACCGGGTCTTTCAGGGCGAAGATGTTGCCACCATGAAGATCGCCGTGAAAAAGCCCGTCAATGAGGGCCATTTTAAAAAAGGCTTTGACCCCAACAACGGCGAGCTCGCGGGCATCGATGCCAAGCTCCCGCAGGCGCGGGGCATCGGTGATGCGGGCGCCCGTAAGCTTCTCCATGGTAAGCACGCGCTCGGTAGTGAGGCCCCGATACACGTAGGGCACCACCACTTTGGGGTGGTTAGCGAGGTTCTCCTTCACCTTCATCATGGTGTTGCCTTCCACGATGAAGTTGAGCTCGTAGGACAGGGAACGGAAGAACTCATCCACCACGCTGGTGGGGCCAATAACCCGGGTCTCAGGGATATAGTGCTCCAGCAGGCGGGCCAGGAAAGTCAGAATATCAATATCGGCCTTGATGGTCTCGGCGATGCGCGGGCGCTGGACCTTGACCACCACATCCTCACCCGTGAAGAGCCGCGCCTCATGGACCTGGGCAATGCTGGCGGACGCCAATGCCTGTTCATTGAACCAGGAAAAACTCAGCTCCAAGGGGCCCTTGAGCTCCCTCTCCACCTGCTCTTTGATGACGGCGAAGGGCAGGGGCGCCACGTTGTCTTGGAGTCTCTTGAACTCCTCAATGAAGTCATCAGGGAGCATGTCCGGGCGATTGGCGAGGATCTGGCCGAGCTTTACAAAGGTGGGGCCCAGGGCCTCGAAGGAGAGACGCAAGCGCTCGGGCACCGTGCGCTGCTCCATGCCTTCGGCTTCAGACTCACCGGCATAGCGCTCAAGGCCCATGCGGATGAGGAAGGTCTGCAGCCCGTGACGGCCGAATACGCCCAAAATCTGGCGCAATCGACCCACATTCTTGACTGCTTTGGCGGCCTGCAGCCCCCTACTGACTAATCTCATTGAGAGGGTTCTCTCCGATGCGCATCGTGAAATCAATGAAACCTTGCTCTGTATCGCAACGCAGCACCATCACCTCCACCTCGTCGCCGATGCGGATCTTGCGGCCTGAGCGGCGGCCGTAGAGCAGCAGCTTTTCGGGATTGAACTCGAAGAAGTCCTCGCCAATCTCGTCGTTGGGCACCAGCCCTTCCACGAACCACTTGTCGAGCTCGATATAGAGGCCCACTTCGCTCACATTTGTGATGCGGGCGCTCAAGGTCTCGCCGGTGTGGCTCAGCATGAAACGGGCCTTCTTTACCTTTTCCACGGCACGGGCCAGCTGCTCGGCCTTGCGCTCATAGCGGGAGCAGTGCTCGGTGGCTTCAGCAAGGTAGCTGTGAATCTCATCCCACTCGGGCCCGGCATAGGGCTCATGGCGGATGTATCTCTTCAAGATCCGGTGCACCATGAGATCGGGATAGCGCCGAATGGGGGACGTGAAGTGGGTGTACGCTTCAGATGCCAACCCAAAGTGACCCACGTTTTCTGGCATGTACTTCGCCTGCTTGAGTGAACGCAGGATCAAGTAGGTCAACACCTGCTCCAAGGGATGCCCTTCGATGCTATCCAGGAAGCGTGCGATTTTTTTAGGACTGGAGCCATCACCGAGGTCGGGCTTCAAACCCAAGGCACGTGCAAAAACCAAGAATCGCGTCAGAGCCTCGGGTTTCGGCGTCTCGTGGACACGGAACACGAAGGGCCAGCCCTCCCGCTCCATGAGCTCTGTCACCGATTCATTGGCGGCGATCATGAACTCCTCGATGACCTTGTGGGCGTCCTTGCGCTCAGCCTTGGTAATGTCGATGGTGTTGCCAGCCTCATCGAGAATGAGCTTTGCCTCGGGAAGGTCCATGTCCAAGGCGCCACGATTTTGGCGATAGAGCTTGAGGGCATTGAACAACTCATAAGGCGCCTGCCAGAAAGCGTCGCCCGCTTCGAACTCTTTTTGAACGTCCTCGTAAACGCAACGCCGGTGGGAACTAATGACGCTTTCATAGACGCGCACTTGGCGTTTTTTTCCACTGGTATCGTAATGCATTTCGCAGGTGAGGGTGAGGCGATCGACCTTGGGCTTCAAGCTGCAGGCTTCATTGGATAGAGCCTCGGGCAGCATGGGCAGCACGGAGTCGGGGAAGTACACACTGGTGGAACGGCCATAGGCCTCTCCATCCAACACGCCCCCCTGCTTCACGAACTCACCGACGTCCGCAATGGCCACATAAAGCACGAAGCCCGTCTTTGTGCGCTCGACATGCACCGCATCGTCGAAATCCCGGGAATCACGACCGTCGATGGTAACGAAGGCCTTGTCCCGCAAATCTTTACGACCGCCGGCTTTGCCAAGCTTTCCTGTTTCGCCTTGGATAACCTCGAGACTCGCTCTCGCGGCTTCCTCCGTGGCCTCAGGGGAAAATTCTTGGGGCCATTGGGCCCGGGTCACAACCGCCAATGTATCAAGCTTGGGCGCAAGGTTGGGCCCGTAATCCTGTAGGAGGCGCCCCCGGGGCAGCGGTTCGTAGGTTTCGATGATCGCCAACACTTTATTCCCGGCATGGAGGCTAGCAAAGGCTGGCTCCTTCACATCGGGGGCCTTCACTAAAACAAGCTCCTCCATGGTGCGATCGCGAAGCTGCACGTAGTGCTTGCCCCCCTGGGGCAAGTAGGTGCCAATAAATTGGTGGATGCCACGCTTCACGATATCCACCTTGAGGATTTCGCGACCCTTGGTATTCACCCAGACTTTAATGGTATCGCCAGAGAGCAAACCTTCCGCGTACTCGGGCGGAATGAATACATCCTGGGGCTCGGCGATGAGGAAGGCGAAGCCACGGCGGTTTTTTTGGATCTCGCCCTGCACGTAGGCCACGCGCTTAGCACCACCCTTAGTCTCGGGCTCAGTGCGGGACTTGGGGCGTCTCGGATGAGTGTCCGCGCCCTTGGCCGGACGGTATTCATCTTTGGGTTTTTTCTTCGTGTTTCCGTTGGTTTTCTTGCGCCCGTCTTCGTCTTTGGGGCGCCTGGCGGCTGAGGTGGAGCTTCGGTCACGGCCACCCTTGGCCTCACCGGGGTGAGGCTTGGCGCGGGCGATTTCCCCGCTGGCGATGCGGTCCAAAAACCCCTGAGGCCCCCCCTTACGCACACCGCCACCGCCTTCTCCCGCACCTTGCTTGGCCATAGGCCCCCCAATGCGGGGCAGGATAACCGAAAGTAGGGATTCCGTATATGGACTCTGGCTGACTTTGCGCGACGCGACGTTGGGACTCTTAAAATAAATTAGGGCCGAAGCTTGTGCTCCGACCCTATGAGATTGTTGATTCTTGGTGCCCAGAAGAGGACTCGGCCAAGCGCTCGTCGCGGCCTCCAGCCGCTCCTCCGCCTGGCCACGACAAAAGCCTTTCGCCGCCTTCCGGGCGGCTCAGCCCGCTGTAGCGGGCCGGCTTTTGTCTTTCGAGTCTTCTTCTGGGCTTCTCTGCCCTTATGAGATTGTTGATTCTTGGTGCCCAGAAGAGGACTCGAACCTCCACGCGGTTAAGCACACGACCCTGAATCGTGCGTGTCTACCAATTCCACCATCTGGGCATCGACTTTTCAAAGAATGACGCAGTCATAACGGAGTCGAGGGCTCTTTTGCAAGCGCCTTGAAACGGGCTTGATGGAAGAGCACGTCCCGCTCTTTTTGCGCAATGGGGTAACCCCCATGGCCACTGCTCTTGATGGCTTCCCGCAGCGGAATGACTTCCAGCTCCCAAAATGCTTGGAGAAACTTTAGACCCTCTTGGACTTCCAGCCCCTTGCGCCGAGCGCCCGCGTTGTCCAGAAGGGCTAGGCACAGCTCTTCAAGCCAGCGGGACTCATCGCCTCGCAACCAGGCCTGCAACTCATCCCCCGCGGCCTGCGGTAACTGACGGAACCGGTACACCCACGAGTATTTCACAGGGGCTTTGGCTTGAAGCCTCGTCCGCTTTTCCAAGTGACCCCAGTACCCAAGCAATTTAGCCAGCGTAATAAACGCATCCTGGCAAAACCCCCGACTGCGGAATGCGCCGTGGAGCCTGTGCTCCGGAAAAGAATCAGGCAACGTCGTAAAGAGAAGCTCCAAAACATCCCCATCCCGCCGTACGCCAAAATACGGGTAAATATGGGTGAACGCCCCTACGACATTCCACCGAGGACGATGCTCCTGAATCAGGCGTGTTTCCAGAATGAGAGCGTCGAGCTCCGTCTCACAGGTGCGCACCTCCAGTCGCGCCGCGTCCCGTACGATGGCGCACATTTTGCGGTCATCGCGGCTTTTCTTGGCGTTGCGGTACTGCGCAAGCCGCCGACGCAGGCTCTTTGCCTTGCCTACGTAGCGCAACTCACCCTTGGCATTGTAGTAAAGGTAAACCCCAGGGCCGGAAGGCACGGTTTTTAGAAGGCCCGTGCCGAACTTGCCGTCAAAAATGGAAGAAATCGCGAGCTTCGATTTGGAACCACTCACCGTCGGAGTAACCCTCTCGATAGCATTCTGCCAGAATACGATCCGTGGTGGGAACAGCATTTCCCGTGCGGCGATAACCTGCCTCGTAGGCTGCGCGATAAACGACTACGCACTCCGGCGTGGAAAGACGAGGATTTTGCTCCCGAGCCCCCACCCGAAGAGCGGCACGACCGGCCTGGTAGCCTGCAATGTAACAGGGGGATCCCATTTCCACCGCATGTAGGGTGCGGCCCCGCCCCAATCCCTCATTGAAATCAGAACTGCAGGATGCCGTGCGTGTCTGGCGCCCGACTTTGACGCCCAGAGCGTAGCAAAGAGCGTCTTGGAATCCAGGGACGAGTTGCGTGGCTGTAAAACCCGCCTCCAACCCCCGACCATAGCTGTCGGCGCGATAGGAGCGCTCGCAGTCAAGTGTTGCGCTAACCCCGGTCATGGGCAAGGTCCGGATCTGGCCCTGGGCCACACCGATCAACGCAAAATACAAAACCAAGACAAAAACACGAACCATACGCCCCCCCTGGGTCTGGCGTACCGTAACGCTCAGGAACTGTCCACTTCCACTGCAACTTCCGCTAAACGGAAGTTGCAGGCTCCGAGAAATTCTCAGCGCCGCGAACTTCCGCTTGGCGGAAGTTTCGGGGTGCGCGCCAAACCGGAACTCAGGCCGCTTCGTCTTTGTCTTTGGGGCGATCCAGGGATACTTCCACCTGATTCATGGTCACCGCGGCCTGGCCCGATTGCTTGGCGCCATACATGAGATTGCGCTCCAAATCGGAAGCGCTGGTGGCTGCCGCCTTGGCGACCTCGATATCGATGAAACCCGCCAGATACAGGTCCGCGATGTGCTGATCGAAGGTTTGAGAGCCGTAGTTCTCGCGTCCCTGCCCGATGTAGCCGGGGATTTCTCCGGTGAGTTTGGAGTCGGCGATGCACTCGGCGATGGTCTGCGTCACCAACATGATTTCGAGAGCCGCGACCCGACCCTTGCCGTCTTTGCGCTTAAGCAGCCGCTGGGAAACGGTGGCCTTCAAGTTCTCGGACATGCGCATGCGCACCAGATTTTGCTCTTCCGGCGGAAAGAGAGAAATGAGACGGCTGATGGTTTTAACGGCATCCGTGGTGTGCACGGTGGACAACACCAGATGGCCCGTTTCAGCGGCTTTCATGGCGATTTCGACGGTTTCTATATCCCGCAGCTCACCGACCAAAATCACGTCGGGATCCTGGCGAAGGGCCGACTTCAACGCTTTAGCGAAGGTTTCCGAGTTGCGACCGATTTCCCTCTGGGAGATGCGGGCTTTCTTTCGGGTGTGCACGTATTCGATGGGATCTTCAATGGTGAGAATATGATCTTGCTTGGTCTCATTGATATGATTCACAATGGATGCGAGGGTTGACGACTTACCGCTGCCCGTGGCGCCGGTTACGAGCACGAGGCCGCGGCCGGAATGAGCGATTCTCTTCAACACCTGGGGAAGCCCCATGTCGTCAATACTGGGAATCCGCTCTGGGATGGAACGGAAGATAATGCCGGTGCCAAGACGATTGCTGAATACGTTGAAGCGGAAACGGCCTACTCCCGCGGCATCAAAGGAACCGTCCAGATCCTTCACCATTTGTGGATTGTCCCTGATCTTGTCGTCGTAGGCGATGGTGCGCACAACCGTATCCATGTCCTCCTGCGTCAGAACCGCGTGTTTTAAATCCACGATGCTCCCATTCAAACGAAAGCCGGGGATCTCCCCCGTGGAAAGATGCACGTCAGAGACTTTGTTGGCCAATGCAGCCTTCAATATGCGGAGCAAACCGGTTTCATCCATGGGCATAGGTCGTTGCACCGATCGGATCTTTCGTGTGTACTCTGTAGGCGGCAAACGTTACCTGGCGCCCTAAGGAGCCCTAGCTCGATACCCTGTTTGACAACAAGCCCGTTACGGGAGACACCAAGTCTACAATTAAGCATCCAGGCAGTTTGAAATAATGACCTTTGAGTCTTGGTTCCGCGATCAACATGCACCACTACCCCCTTCGTCCATCGAGGCTGTGCTCAAGCTGAAGGCTGAGGGCGCGACTATTCCCTTCATTGCGCGCTATCGCAAAGAGCAGACGGGGAACCTGGACGAAGTGGCCATCCAGAAAATCATCGAGACCTTTGATGACTGGCAGGACATGGCTCGTCGCAAAGAGCACATCATCGGCGAAATCGAGAAGCAGAAGAAGCTGACGCCTGAGCTGAAGGCAAAAGTGCTTGCTTGCTTTGATGCTGCCACGCTTGAAGACATTTACCTGCCCTATAAGCTGAAGCGTAAAACCAAGGCTGCCAAAGCTAAAGAGGCAGGCCTTGAGCCGTTGGCGGATTGGATCTGGAACTGCGGCCATGGGCTGGAGACGCCCCAAGAGGGGCAGACCCTCGAAATCTGGGCCTACACCTTTCGCAACGAACAACATGACATCAAAGATGCCGCCGCCGCCATCGAGGGCGCCCAGGATATTTTGGTGGAGCGTCTAGCGGAAATCCCAGAACTGCGGGAGCAAGTGCGGCGTACCCTCTTCGACCGCGGGGGCTTACACACGGAAAAAGGCAACAAGGCCGGCCACGGCTGCAAATTCGACAAATACTTTCAATACGAAGAGGCCGTGAAACAGCTCCTTGTGCCGCAGAACTCTCACCGCTACCTGGCCGTGCGACGGGGCTGGATGCAAGAAGAGCTGAAACTCCGCGTGGGCAGCATCAAGGGCGAAGACCTCGACGGTGAGTTGCTCAAGGTCTTCGAGAGTCGCGCCTTTTCTCCTGCGGCGGCCTCTTTCGACGGCACGCCCCTTTTACTTAAGGCCGCGCGCCTGGCCCTCAAGGCCCATGTGTGGCCCAGCATTGAAAATGAAGTGCATACCGCACTCAAGAAAATAGCCGACGAGGCTGCCATCCAAGTCTTCGCGGAAAATGTGAAGCGACTGCTCATGGCGCCACCCATGGGGCCCATGGCCACCCTGGGCGTGGATCCCGGCGTGCGCACGGGCTGCAAGCTCGCCGTGGTGGACGATTCCGGCAAATTCATCGCCGACGGCCTCATCAAGATTCAAAGCGAGAAAGACAAAGAAGAGGCCAAGAAGCGCGTCCTTGAAGTGGCCAAATCCGGCCTCATCAAAGCCATCGCCGTGGGCAACGGCACCAATGGGCGCGAGACGGAGTCCTTCATCCGCAAGATCCTGAAAGAAGGCGAGGTGAGCCTGCCCGTCATCATGGTGAATGAGGCCGGCGCCAGCGTCTACAGCGCTTCCGATGCCGCTCGGGAAGAATTCCCGAAGATCGATGTTACCATCCGTGGCGCCATCTCCATCGCCCGGCGCCTCCAAGATCCGCTGGCGGAACTTGTCAAGATCGACCCCAAAAGCATCGGCGTTGGCCAGTACCAGCACGATGTATCCCAGCCCGCGCTGAAAAAGTCCCTCGATCTCGTCGTGGACTCTTGCGTGAACCAAGTGGGGGTTAACCTCAATACGGCGTCTTACCACTTACTCTCCCACGTCTCCGGCATCGGTGAAGGTTTGGCGAAAGCCATTGTCGAGCACCGCGGCAGCAAGGGCCTCTTCAAGTCCCGCGAAGATCTCAAGCTTGTGCCTCGCTTCTCAGGCAAGGCCTACGAGCAGGCCGCGGGCTTCCTCAAAGTGCCCGAAAGCACCAACCCACTGGACAACACCGGCGTCCACCCCGAGCGTTACGGTGCGCTAGAGGCCGTGGCCCAACGCCTTGGTAAATCCGTCAATGAACTGTTGGGCGTCGGCGTGAAACTAGTGAAAGCGGACGCCCAGCTCAAAACAGAAGTCGGTGAGTTCACCTTCACCGACATCGTGAAGGAATTAGAAAAACCAGGCCGCGACCCTCGCGACGGGTTCAATCTTTTCCAATATCGCGACGACGTCCACGAAATCAGCGACCTCAAGCCCGGCATGGTTCTCCCCGGCATCGTTACCAACGTCACTAATTTTGGTGCCTTCGTGGACATGGGCGTCCACCAAGATGGGCTCGTGCACATTTCCCAGCTTTCACACAAGTTCGTGCAGGACCCACACACCCTTGTGAAGCCTGGCGACCATGTGAAGGTGAAAATATTGGAAGTGAACTCCGAGAAAAAGCAGATCGCCCTCACCATGAAGCTCGACGAAAACAGGCCCGCCCAGACCGAACGTGCGCCGCGGGAACAGCGACAGCCCCGCCCTGAGCGCGGTGCCCCCCGGGGTGAACGCCCAGGTCGCGAAGCACGCCCGTCCCAGGGGGCTCGTGCTCCTCGCGTTGAAGCAGGTCCCCGCCTCGACCAGCCCGCACCGCCTAAGCCCTTCAAGCCGGGTGAAGATCGACGCCCGAAACAGCCCGACAAGAATCAATTCAAGAACAACCCTTTCGCGGGGTTGGCAGGGATATTGAAGAAGTAGTGGGCGAGCTCATTTCAGTGCAGCGATTTCCGCGAATATCCTGCGGATGCGCACCCGATGGATTTGATCATCTTGGGATAACGTGCATTGAATGCCCTCATCCAACAGCGGATCTGCCGCAAAGGCTGCGAATGATTTGATGAGCGAATCCTTCACGGAAGCGTTGGACTTTTTGATGGATGCCACGACTGTTGAAGCCCATGCAGTCACAAATACAATGTCCTCGAAGTCATGGCTTCCCCTGAAGTCGCCCTTTCCCCGATCACGGTAAGCCTCGATCTTAGTCGCAATGAAATAGGGCAATGGAAAGACATTGATCTCTCTGCCACCAGGCAAAGTCCGCCTCTCCCGGGCCTCAAAAGCCTCTTCGTACCATCGGTTGGAGAATCCGTAGATTCTATCGCCTTTCGTAGGGACTACGTCCACAGTGAGAGCTCCGTGCTTCCAGCGACAAATGGGGCGGTCCGCATGCTGGAATCCCTTTTTCCGCATTTCTCGCTCAAACTCATCCATGCTGCCTTTTGTCGCCACTTCAACGACACAATCAACATCGTCTGTGACCCGTGGCTCAGGCATCATCTCATGATCAGCATAGACACTCGTCGTGATCCCACCGACAAAGGCCACTCTTTCCGCTAGCTCGCCCAACCGTGTGGCGGCGACTTCCAACATATTGAGAGAGGGATTGGCCTTCATGCAGCCAAGATCCGCTGCTTCAACTCATCCGCGGCCATGTTTCGCTCGCGCGCCCTGCCCACACGCAAAGCTTCAATAAGGGCCAGCATTTCATAAAGCCTCGCGTCGCACCTTGCTCCATTGAGTACGGTATTGCTGAAAGGAATAATCCCAGTCCCTCGCACGGTACCTTCCGCGGAAGGCCACACATAAGCAACCTCACTAACGATATGTTCCTTCAGCGGCGATGCCGAGTGAGCGGTGGGAACACCGGAAACCATGCTCCCCGACATTTGTCCGGGGTAAACATATTTCAGCCCATGAATGATGAACTCCAGCAGGTTGTTCCTAAATACCGTCTTTTTATCCTCAGAAAGAAACTGCGCACGACGGCAACGCTCTAACGACAAAGAGATTTCCGCCTGGCTGAGCCCTAGATCCCGGGCGATATCGAGATGCCTCCAAACAGTGTCGGCTGGCCACGTAAGGATGCGCAACAGGATGACGATGTCTTGGGGACGTAGGGATGATTGAGCGCTGCTCATACGGCTTCTATCGTACATTACAAACCATAAACTGTAAATCATGAATTATGATTTGTAATAATTAAGTAATTACAATTACTTGAGCCTGTCAACAATTGTGTCACAGCAGGTTTAAACCCTCACTGGAGTCAGGCATGCCCCTCGCGCTCACGAGCCGCAGCGCCTCGAACAGGCTTACGATGCACTAAGGCATCGGCTCCCAGGGCGCCGGTCACCGCCTCGGCCAGCGTCGTCACGCCGGTGATGGTAATCCCCCGCAATGCCTTCTTTGCGGATTCATCGAGGCGGTTCAAGCTCGCTCGCGGCACTACGGCGCTTTGGAAGCCGAGCTTCTTGGCTTCCAGGAGGCGCAACTCGAGATTGGCCACGTGACGCACTTCACCTGCGAGGCCCACTTCGCCGCAGACGAAGGTCTTGCCATCCAGGGGTTCGTTCTTAAAGCTGCTCACCAATGCCAGCGCCACGCCCAAATCCACGGCGGGCTCCGAGAGTTCCAGGCCACCAGCCACGTTGACGAAAATATCGTGGCCGTACAAAGGCAGGCCCAGCTTTTTCTCAATGACGGCAACCAGCAACGCCACCTTGTTTGACTCGACCCCCAGCGTGGTGCGCCGAGGCATGGCCAAGTTCGTCACGCTGACTAAAGCCTGAATCTCGACGAGCAGGGGCCGCGAACCCTCGATGGCGCACACGACACTTGAGCCGGCGGCATTGATGGGGCGCTCCTGAAGGAAGAGCTCGGAGGGATTGGTTACTTCACGCAAGCCGCCCTCGGCCATTTCAAAGACACCGATCTCGTTGGTGGAGCCAAAGCGATTTTTTACAGCGCGCAAAAGCCGATAGGTCTGCCCGGCGGAATTCTCGAAATAGAGCACGGTATCCACCATGTGCTCCAGCACCTTGGGGCCGGCGATGCTGCCCTCTTTGGTGATGTGGCCCACGAGGAAGGTGGCGATGCCCAGGGTCTTCGCGAGCATCATGAGCTTTCCGCAGCAATCACGGATTTGTGACACGCTGCCGGGGGCTGACTGCACCTGTGACGAATACAGCGTCTGGACGGAGTCAATCACGAGCAGGGTGGGCCGCAGCTTCTTCACCTGCTCCACGATGTTTTCAAAACAGTTCTCAGCATAAATGAAAAGCTCATCATCGCTGACGCCCAAGCGCTGGGCCCGCAGTTTAATTTGCTGGGGGCTCTCTTCGCCGGAAACATACAGTAAACGTCGACCACGGCCAGCAAGGGCCTGCATCAGCAGCGTGGACTTGCCGATGCCCGGATCACCCCCGATGAGCACGAGGCTGCCTGGGACGATGCCACCACCCAAGACACGGTCCAGTTCCACGTACCCTGTCGCCATGCGAAAATTCGCATCCGCATGGATATCTGAAATTTTCTGGGGCTTGCTCACCGTAGCCGCAGTGGCCATGCCCTTGCCCCAGGCGGGGGTATCGCCGCCGACCGCTTCTTTGGCAGATTCCTTCAGGCCCGCACGAAACGCGTCATGACCCTTCGCGGCACCAGCCACAATGGCGGCGTCCTGATAGGTCTCCTCAACAAGGCTGTTCCACTGGCTACAATCGGGGCATTTGCCTTGCCATTTGGGCGACTGATAACCGCAATTTTGACAGGCAAAGACCTTTTTTTGTTTCATGATAGCCTCATAACATGGGCATCAGAAAAACGCTGCGTGAGCTCGAAGAGGAAGACGGCCAGGGTAAGGATAAAAAAGGTAAAGAAGTTAAACCGGACTACCAGGGCCAGCTGGAAACCCTTATCAAGCAGAGCAATGACCTCATTCCAAAAATGAATGTGGAGTACAACAAGTACTTCAGTGGCGCGGAAAAAAAGCCACCCATTAAGCTGCGTGAGGAGCTGGATAAAGTCATCGCCAGCATCAAGAACCTGAAGAAGCACGCCTCAACACAGGGGCTGAATTTTCGTGTACAGACGGCGCTGAGCAGCTATCTTTCCTATCAAACCGTATGGGATAAGAGGCTTCATGACCTTGAAAAGACTTCGCGCCGATAAAAACGTGCTGATTTGGTCCATCGTCGCCGTGTGGGCCGTGATCTACGGTTACCTCGCCCATAACCGGGGTATCTGGATCGATGAGTGGCTCCACTTCGAGCAAATCAAGTGGGATCTGCCCGTCGCGCTGAAATCTCTTTTCGTGGAAATCAGCCCCTTTGCACCGGGCCAGCTCATGTTGGGGCGCATCTTTCACGCCATCACGGGCGGATTCCCCTCTGTCGAGTTCTCTGGCCGCCTTTCATCAGTTTTGATGTGCAGCCTCACCATCTGGCTGTCCTTCCGCATGGGTTTGAAACTGCTGCCCCTTGCTGTGATGTTCTCCGTGGCCATGGTGGCCATGGCCACCCAGTCGCGGCCCTACAGCGCCATGATCCTCTGCGGTGCCGTTGCCTTTCGCATGATCTGGGTCAAGGAGCCCCTCAGCAAATCGGAACACCGCCTCGCGTGGTTCAGCATTGCCTTTGGCCATATCTACGGGATTTGTTACGTCGGCATGGGGGCTTTTTTCCGCAAGGACTGGCGCAAAGTCCTTGGCGCCGCCACATGGCTCGGCGTCGTTCTTTACGCCCATGTGTGGCCCGAGGGGAAGCTGAGCCCTTTTGATCACGCGAATATTCCCCCGCTGCTCGAGGTGGTGCGTCAAACGTTCGGCGCCATCGGCAGCCCCCACAAGGCCTGGGTCCTGCATTCCGTGCTTGCGCTGGTTGGCTTGACAGCGCTCGCACAGGCCAAGGACTGGCGACGCCTTGCCATGATCGCATTCTACTTCGCTGCAACCGTGATCGCTCCCCTCGCAGCGACGATCATTTCAGGATACTATTTCATGCCTCGGCAAGAAGTGGGCGCGGTCTTCGGCTTTCTCACCCTGTCAGCCTTCGGCGCGGAACGCCTGATCCATCGGTGGCGCCAGGGCCACATGATCACGAAAACCGCCTACGCGGCTCTGGTCGTTATACCCTGGACGCTTTTTGTCATGGGAGTGCCGCCCTTCATCGATCAACCGCTCAGCAAATATCGACAAATTCTGGAAACCATCCGGGATACCGGCGCGAAGAAGGTATTATGGGCAGACTCGGGCAACCGCATGTGCGCGACCAAGTATGGCGATCGCATCTTTGGCGAGACGCACCAACCCATCAAACCCCTCATGCTCGGGCCCTATCCGGCGGAAACCATCTGCTGGGCCAAGGCTGGCGTGTGCATTTATGCCATGACCAGCGAAGCGATATTCACCACCGACCATGTTCGGACCATTAATGAGGACGTGGCGTTCTTGAAAGTGGTGGAAGGCAATCAACCCACCTTCGACCTTTGGATCTACACCGCGCCCCAACTGAAAATCAAAACCAGGGCTCCCGCACTACGCACCTACTGAGTGGGTGTTGGTGCCACGGCGGGACTCCCCGCGCATTCATAGAGCCGCAGAAGCCGAGCCCCGTGATAGGTGCCGGACTTCTGCAAGTCCCAGGGCGGATAAGGGAAAAACTTGGCCTCAGCGCACTGGCCAGGCTGGGCTACTGCCCATTGGCGATCCTCGGAACTTGCAGTGTGGATTTCACCAGCGCTGTCCTTGATGGAGACCGCGATGGAAAAAAGTTGCTCCGCCGGAATGGTGCGTCCGCTGGCGATGATGGCATCCGGTGCAGTGACCCGTTCGATGTTGAGGATACTGCCGTTCACGGTCTTGGCGAAGATGTAGGGATAGAAGCGGAAGATGGCATAGGCGCCGCCACCAAAGAGGCTCAGCAACAAAAGTCCTAGCAGTAGTCGTCTCAACACGTTCAAAGACTGGGCGCTCATGTACTTTCGATTAGAGATCAACCCCACTGGCCGAGCAACTGTAAAAATTCGTCTTCCGTGAGGGTTTTGACTCCCAGTTGCTTGGCTTTCTCAAGCTTGCTGCCCGCATCCTCGCCCACCACCAAATAGGACGTCTTCTTCGTTACGGAAGATCCCACCGCACCACCGTGACGCTCCACCAGCTCATGGGCCTGGCCGCGGGACATCTTGCTCAAGGTCCCCGTCACCACCACGGTCTGGCCCCTCAGGGGACCGTCCACGGCGGCCCTCTGGGCCTCGGGTTTCACCCCGAGAGTGCCGAGATCATCGAGGAGCTTGCGATGGCGCTTGGATCCGAACCACTCGACCAGGCTCCTTGCCACTTCCACGCCCACCTCCCGAATTTCCAGCAGCTCTTCTTCCGTGGCGGATGCGAGCTTATCCAGGGTGCCCAGTTGCTTCGCCAAAGTCTTCGCCAGGGTTTCCCCCACGTGGCGGATGCCGAGGCCGAAGATGAGGCGGGATAGGGACCGGGTGCGGGAGACGTCGATGGAGGCCATGAGATTACCGGCTGACTTTTCTTTGAAACCCTCGAGTTTGAGTAGGTCTTCTTTTTTCAACTGATAGAGATCCGCCGGGGACCGGATGAGGCCCTCGTCGTAAAGGAATTCCACGATCTTCCAGCCGAGCCCATCAATATCCATGGCATCTTTAGAGGCAAAGTGGGCGATCTGCTCTTTGACCTGGGCGTCACAAAGCTCGTTCACGCAACGGGGTACCGCTTCACCCTCTTCCTGACGCAATGTATCCCCACATGAGGGGCATTCTTGTGGGAACGCGTAGGGTTTCGCCCGAGAAGGCCGCTTTTCAACAATCACCGAGACGATTTCAGGGATGACATCACCCGCCCGCTGCACCACCACGGTGTCACCAATGCGCACGTCCTTGCGGGCGATCTCTTGTGGGTTATGCAGCGTTACCCGGGACACCGTGACGCCGCCAACCTCGACCGGATCGAGAATGGCCACCGGCGTGATGGCGCCGGTGCGGCCCACTTGGACAATGATATCCTTCACCACTGAAGTCTCTTGGCGCGCGGGATACTTAAACGCCAATTGGCCCCGGGGGCTACGGGCCACGAAGCCCAGCTCTTCTTGGAGCTTCAGTGAATTCACTTTGACGACGATGCCGTCGATATCGAAGGGGAGGGTTTCACGCTGGGCTTGGATGTCGCTGTAGAATTTGACAACAGCATCCACGCCGCGGCAGATTTTTTTGTGTGGTGAAACGAGAAATCCCCACTCAGCGAGTAGTTCCTCGAGTTGCTCGTGGGTTTCGATTGGCATCTTGGCCTTTGGCTTTTCGTATTCCATGACTCCAACGCCGTACCAAAAAGCCGTGAGGGGGCGAGCGGCTGCGATTTTGGTGTCTAATTGGCGCACGCTGCCGGCGGCGGCATTGCGTGGATTAGCAAAAAGCTCTTCGCTAGCCTGCGCCCGCTGCGCATTGAGTTTTTTGAAATCTTTGTGGGAAATAAGCACTTCGCCACGGACTTCGAGCAGCGCAGGCACATGGTCCCCACGCAGCTTCAGCGGCACTGAACGAATGGTTTTGATGTTGGCGGTGACATTTTCGCCGATGGTGCCATCGCCCCGGGTGGCGGCGACCGCGAGCTTACCATTCTCGTAGGTCACCGACATGCTCAACCCATCGAACTTGAGCTCGCAGAAATACTCCACCTGCTCGGACTCTGGCAGGTTCAAGACGCGCTTCACTCGCCCATCGAAGTCGCGAAACTCATCGACGCTGTAGGCGTTGCCCAGGCTCAGCATGGGCACCACATGCTTGTGTTTGGTGAATTTCTCAAGAACAGCGCCGCCCACGCGATCCGTGGGTGAATGGAGCGGCTTCAGGCTGGGGTGCCCGGCTTCTAATTCCTGCAACTCCCGAAAGAGCTTATCGTAGGCGGCATCGGAAATAAGAGGCTTATCGAGTACGTAGTATTGATGGTTGTGGCGCTCGATCTCGTCCACCAACGCGGCGATGCGGGCTTGCGCCGCTTTTTCATCTTTCCCCATAAAACCTAGAAGTAATATTGAACGCTGGGCAGGAAGCCAATGTTTTTCTGGTTCACGCTGCCCGGGGCCGTGGTGGAATCAAAGTCCGTGCTCCAGGTTTCGAAATTAAGACCCGCCCGAAAGGAAATGCCCGGAGTGAAGAAATAATACCCACCAATGTAGAAGCGGGCCACCATGGAGGAGCCTTCTTTACCCACCACCTGGGTGGCCTCTGTGTAGGAGGGGAAGAGCAACAGGCCCATGTCCAGAAGCAAACCGAAGGGTCGGCGACCGAAGGGCATGGCCCCCGCCAAGGCTACGTTGATCCCCGAATAGGACCGAGAGGTCAGGAAATCATCAGCGACTGTGGGCGACTGCCAGCGGAAATTGTAATAACCCCCGCGCACGGAGAGTTGGGGCCCGTAAATGGTGCCGTCAAACAGGAATCGATAGCCCGCATTGAGGCCCAGAGTGCGGGTGGTGTTCTGCTTGCTGCCAGTGGAAACACCGCCAATGGGGTCTGGGTTGTAGGACATGAGGCTCACGCCCGCATAGGGTTCGATGAAGATGTTGCTTGTGAACCACACCTCGCCACTGAGGGCGAAACCGGGGCTGAAACCACCACCAGACTTGGTTGTGGAATTAAGCGTGCCCGTGAAGGCAAAAAAAGCGAGGTCCACGCCCAAGCTCACATAGCCATACTCAGGGTACTGCTCCTCCCGGCCAAAGAGGGCGCCTCTTTTCACGTAGCCGTCCTCCCTGTGCTCTACTGGTGGGGCCGGAGGCGGCGCGTGCTTCACGCTGGTGACTTTATGAAGACGCATGACTTTCTCTCCGGTGAATTCATGCTCCACCTTGGCGAAGGATATGCCCTCTTCAGCCTCGGTGACGCGTACGGAGCCCACGGGGACCATCTGCACATCCACGATTTGTTTCAAAAGGGGATGACGCTTCACCGCATCAACACGTGCGATCTGCACGAGGTCTCCCTCTGCTATGCCGTGATATCCGCCGATGTCCAGAGTGACAACGTCGCCGTCGCGACCGGAAACAGAGCCAAAGAACGGTATGCGGCCCATGATGGCTTTGAGCAAACCCAACACTTTCGCACGCAAATCCTTATCGTCGTTCCGCACGTCCGCCCGGGCCTTCTCCTGGGCAAACACCTCGCCTGTGGAACCAATGACGAGGCGCCCCTCGACCTCCGTGGCTTGGGCCCCTTGGTGGAGCTCAAGCTCCACCACGCCATCGGCGTTGGCGCGATTGTCCACCCGTGTGAAACGGGGATTCACCTGGAAGAATTCCGTGAGGGCTGAGTCCACCGGGGCTTTGTAGGCGCCGTCCACGTTGTCACGAGGAGCGGCAACGTAGATGCGACGAAAGGCGAGGGCGGCGTTGGGGTCCTGGGCTTCTTCAGCCGCCACGGGACGCACGAACGCTATGAGGCTCAACGCGATGATCGCGCTGTGTAGATGATACACCGCGCCTTCAGTGGTCCTGCAGTTTCTCTTCATAGATCGCCACGAGCATCTTAAGTTCGCTGATCTGCTCCACCGCTTCATTGAGGCGGCGCTCAAGCACCTCAACGCGGCCTTCCAAGCGGGACGCCGACGAGCCGAGGCCGTTGGCGAAGATCCCTTCGGGTGGCGCTTCATCCTGGAGGAAATATTTGCCGTGCTCCATGCGGTAATGAATCTTATTCGTTTTGATGTACCGGCGGATGGTGGAGAGGCTCACGTCGTTCTTTACGGCGTAATCCATGATGCTGAGCCAACGAGTTTCCATGCTCATAACCATACCTCCCTGATCTAATTGTATTTTTCCAGCCTGCGAAAGTAAAGCAGCCGGGTTACACTGTACTCACTATGGGCGCTCCACGGCGGATTAAAACCATCATCCCCAAGAAAAATCGAATCGCCCTCGTTTGCAGCGGTGGTGCCGCCAAGGCTGGCGCCTATCACCTCGGCGTGGCCCTGGCCCTTCGGGAAAAGGGCTTCAAATTCACAGGGGGCCTGCTAGATGAGGATGAAGGCGATGACATTGTGCGTCAACAGCCTGGCACCCGGGACATCTCAATCTATGTCGGTTCCAGCGCAGGCTCCATCATCAGTAGTTTTCTGGCGGCGGGTTACAGCCTCGACGCCATTTTCCAATCCTTTTTGCGGGAAAAGACGCCCCCCAAAAGCCTCGACAAGGTATTGAAGCCCCTCAGTTATAACCGCCTGTTCTCCCTGCGCCGGGAGACCGGGGTGCTGTCCACCATCTACGATTTGGCAGACGCCTCTCTCTCAATTACCGGGTTCATGAAAGGCATCGCACGGGAATCCTACCGCAACATGCTCAACATGAGTTGGCTCAAAGTCCCAGGGTTCTTCACCACTGCGGGCATTGAACAGTACATGCGCGAGGACGTGCTGCCCTCTAACGACTTCAGGCGCTACAAGGCGGACCTGTTCTTAGTCGCCACTCAGCTCAATCACTCACGCAAAGTGGTCTTCTGCCGGCACAGTGAGCTCCCCTCCAACGAAGACAAAAACTGTCTCTACATGAATACGGTGTCCGTCTCCAAAGCAGTGGCCGCCAGCACATCCCTGCCCCCCATTTTCTCGCCCTATCCCATCGCCAATGAGAGCGGACGGCGCGTGTACTACTTCGATGGCGAGATCCGCGATACCCTCTCAACCCACGTGGCCGTGGACGCTGGGGCGGACCTGGTGTTCGCGAGCTACACCCACCAGCCCTACCACTTCAACCGGGAGATCGGGTCGCTGCACGAATACGGGCTGCCCATGATCATCATCCAGACGATCTATCTGATCATTGAGCGAAAAATTCAGCAGCATCGCCAGTTCATTGACCGCTCACGGATCGCCTATGACGCGATCTATGAGGCCATGAAAAGCCATGGCGTGCCTGACGAAACGAAGAAACGCGTGCTCGACGTGTTCGAGCAAAAGATGCACTACCGGCATAACGTGCACTACATCCACATTCATCCGCAGCCCCACGACCACCAGATGTTTTTCGGGGATCATTTCAATCTGAACCCCCACGTACTCAAGGAAATCGTGCGCGTTGGCTTTCGAAATGCGATCGATGTCCTGCGGAAGTACGACTTCGCTTAGTCGCTGGCTGAGGACGTCGGCGTGGAGTCATGCTGGGGGATGGGGCGGTTTCCGCCCTCGGGGGCTCTGCTCGCTGGGCTGAGCACCGTGCCGGGGGCAAAACGGAAGGGAATTGGAGTATTAGTCTCGGGATACACAGCGGCTGGTTCAACACAGGGCAACACCACAGTACGAGAGTATTCATGGCTATAGCGGAACATCCTTGCGATCAGATTCCCAGCATCGAGTCGCCACAGCGCGTCGAGGTTTACATAACAAATAAATTCGTCAGATCGGGCGGTACGACCTCGATCAAAGTGTTCCTCTAATGACCTCACTCTGCTGACTTGTAGTGCCAGCATGTTCTGATTTATAAGCCGCTCCCCCTCTTGGCATACGACCTCACTAGGATGATTGGGGTGAGCAAAGAACGGCAGAAGATAACGGCCTGTGGGAACCCCACACAGCCTGCGTGCCGCTGACTGCAGTCTGGTGTCTGCTACAAAGTCTTCCCCACGCCTTGTGGCAGCATCAAGAGCGGAAGCTGGCAAACTTGCGAGCGGCATGCAGCCATACTTGCACTGAGCTGCGCGGAGTACGGCGTCAGCATTGACAGCCGCAAAACCTGCGAGCAGGAGGATTGCGCCGTTAAAAAACGGTTTCATGCCCTACGTATCGGCGTGAATGCCAGCACCGCACGCAGGAAATTATTGCCGGGTGCGCTTAGATAACCCTGGGCCGCGGGCCTTATCAGCTCTGCAGCCCAGGGTTACTTTATGAACATGTGATCAACGCGTGCGATACCCCGTCATGTATTCCTGGCCGCCGTTGCTGTAATTCACAACGAGGGTCAGTGCATCACGGTAGCGGTCGCCGCAGTAGCTGCGGGACCGGTCGGTGAGCACCACAGACGAAACACCAGTGTAGGCGTTGTCTTCCACGGCCACGTACTCAATGGCGCCACAGCCTACATCGCCGCGCTCGGAAACCCACAGAGTCACCGGCGTGCGTTCACGACCGCCGCCACAACCATAGTACGGGTCACGACAAGTGGTCTCAGGGTAGAGGGTCACGCTCTCAAACCCGTTGGCCTGTTGCGTGACCTGCACGGCGTAGTCATTGAGCCTGCCATCGCGATAGTTCTGGGACTGTACGTAGCCTTCCAGCTGAACGTAGGTGCCAGGATAGGCGGGAGGAAAGGGATAGGGTGTGGGCCTGTAAACAGGTGGTGGTGTGACCGGCACGGGATACACCGGCCGAGGTACGGGCCGGGGGCGCGGGCGATAGGGCGGCACTACGACCACTGGCGGGCGATAGCCAGGCGGACGCACAATCACGGGAGGGTAGCCAGGTACTGGCGGCCTCGGCGGGCGAACAACCA
>CAYHWW010000025.1:24473-30655 GCA_964360145.1 uncultured Oligoflexia bacterium
CGCACAATCACGGGAGGGTAGCCAGGTACTGGCGGCCTCGGCGGGCGAACAACCACAGGGGGGCGGCCCGCGGGGGGACGCACAACGACCGGAGGACGACCACCGCCCGGCGGGCGACCTCCAGGCGGAATGACGACAACCTGCGCAGATGCATCCCATGTAGCAACGAGTAGCAACGCTGCGGTGCAAAACTGTAATTTTCTCATGGCGATTCCTCCTCTGGAAGCGAGGAGAAAGTACCGTCAATATTTTAACTATACACGGCGCGACGCATTCAATGCGACGCACCTATTGCGTGGCGTCAGCCCGGGGCCAACGCTTGTAGCGCGCCATGAGCATGATGAGCCCCGGGATGCCCACCAGCGTGCAAATCACAAAGTATGTTTCCCAGCCCACGGTTTTCGCGAGCCAGCCGCTGGGAGCCCCCGCGAAGTTCCGAGAAAGGGCCATGAAGCTGCTCAAGAGCGCGTACTGGGTCGCGGTGTAGCGCCGGTTAGTGACGCTGATGACGAAGGCGATGAAGGCCGTGTTGCCAAGACCGCTGCAAAAATGCTCGACGAACACCGCGAGCGTCATCAGCCCGTAATGTTTGCCGGTGTACGCCAACATGGAGTAGCAGAGGCCCGCCATGGCCTGGGCACCGCCAAACCACAGCAACGCACGATAGAGCGTCATCCGCGACAGCAGCGCGCCCGCAGTGATGCCGCCCACGATGGTGGCGATGAACCCAAAGAGCTTCATGGCGGCAGCGATCTCTGTTTTCGTGAAGCCCAGCTCTAAGAAGAACGGCGTGTTCATCGCCAAAGTCAGCTGCACATCGAGTTTATAGAGCAGGATGAAAACCAAGATCTCAATGGCGCCGCGGCGGGAGAAGAATTCCACGAAGGGCTCCACTACGGCTTCTTTGATGCTCTTCAGCTTGGTTTCTTCTTTGGGCTGGGGCGCAAGCACCGTGAGCACGGCGAAGAGGGCCATGACGACGCCCATGATGGCGTACACCGCACGCCACGGAATATGATCGGCGAGGAAGAGCGCGACGGCGCCGGAAAACAGCATGGCCAAGCGATAGCCCGCAAAGCTCACAGCGGCCCCCGCCCCCTGCTCTGAAGCGTTGAGAATCTCAATCTTGTAGGCATCGATGACGATGTCTTGGCTGGCGCTGAAGAACGCCAGAGCGACAGCCATGGCGGCCACGGCCACAGGCATGGAAGCGGGGCTCAGGGTGCCCATGAAAGCAATGGTGGCAGCAAGCGCCAACTGAAAGCCAAACATCCAGCCCCGACGTTTACCCAGGCGACCCAGCAAGGGCGCGTCGAAGCGATCAAGCCCCGGCGACCACAGAAACTTCATCGTATAGGGCAGGCTCACCAAAGAAAAAATACCGATGACCGTAAGATCAACTTTTTCATCCACCATCCAGGCTTGCAGGGTGGAGCCCGTCAACGCCAGCGGCAGCCCCGACGCAATGCCGGTGAAAAACACCGCCGCCATGCGCCAGCTGCTGAAGACGAGAAGGATATGTTTCATGGGGTGGAGACCTGGGTCCCGGGCAGCAAGGCGGCCTTGGCGAGGCGGGTGCTGATCTCCAGCATTTTGGAAGGCGCGTTATGGAGCTCATCCATCACCTGCGTGAAACCCCTCACAAACCAGTCGACATCACTCTCATTCATCACGAGGGATGGGATGATCTTCACGATGTCCATGTTGTGGCCAGCCACCTGGGTGAGAATGCGATGCTGGGCATAAAGTGGGATGACGATCATCTGACTAAACAAGCTCTTGTCGGCCATGTGCACCATGTTCCAAGCCATGCTGAGCTTCAGTGACTTGGGCTTACGGAACTCAAAGCCGATCATGAGACCCTTGCCCCGCACAGCGGCGAACATCTCATGGGTGGCGGTAAGAGGTCTCAGACGCTCCATGATCAAACCCCCCATGCGCTCGGCATTCTGAGCGAGCTTCTCGTCGTCGAGCACCTTCAGCGCCACCAGCCCCGCGGCCATGGCCATGTCGTTCTGGCTGAAAGTAGAGGAGTGCACCACGCTTCTATCCATACTGGAGAAGGTTTTTTTGTGGATGTCCCGGCGGGTGAGCACCGCGGATACAGGCACGTAACCACCGCTCAAGCCCTTGGAGAGGGTGATGATATCTGGTTGCAGCCCCCAGTGCTCATGGGCAAAGAACCGGCCGGTGCGACCCATGCCGCTCTGCACCTCGTCGGCAATGAAGAGCGTGCCGTATTTGCGACAAAGCTCTTGGGCCTTTTGATAGTAATCGTCCTCGGGGAAGAACACTCCCTTGCCCTGCACGGGCTCGAATACGAAACCCGCGTAGCGCTTGGTCTTGAGCTCTGTCTCCAGCGCGTTGAGATCGCCAAGATTCAGCTGTTTCGAAGGGGGCAAGTCACCAAAGCCGTGGCGGAAATGGCTGCAACCATTGAGCGACAACGCCCCCAGCGTGAGCCCGTGATAACCGTGATCGAGATAAAGAAAACTATCCCTGCCCGTGGCGGCCCGGGCGAACTTCATTGCGGCCTCAACAGCCTCAGCGCCGGAGTTGGCGAAAAAAACCGAGTCGCATTTGGCGTGGGCGGCGCGAGCGCAGAGCTCCTTCGCCAACAGACCGGAAAGCACCGGCGCATCCATTTTCACGAGATTGGGCAAATCCATGTCCATGGCAGCCTTGAGATTGGCGCGGATCACGGGATGGTTGCGACCGTGGATGAATACGCCATAGCCCGAAAGCATGTCTAAATACTGGTTGCCCTCCGCATCCCAAAGATGTGCCCCCTTGCCACGCACATAGGGTCGATCAAAACCAATGGTGCTCAGCACCCTGGCAAAGCTGGGGTTGATGTGCTGGGCCTGGAGCTCCAGGCCCCGTCCGCGATTTTCCTGCAAAAGACTTTCGATGTATTCCATGACTGCTGTCAGGGTACACAATGAAGGCGGCTCGTGCCAGCTCTAGGCTATGCGTCAGCCCGCTTTTCGCTGAGTGGTCTTCTGAGGCAGCTGGCAACTGTTCCCCCAGCCCTCGATGCCATTCCATTGACGGGCCGGCGTGTAGCCGTAAACTTTCGCGATGGGTGAAAATGCGGCGGGCCCCGTGCTCATCTCAATATCGTTCCCCGTGAATTGCGCGGGGTGCTGATAGCCACAGGCATTGGTAACCGCCATGATTTCGTTGCGCAGGGATTGTACGAAACGCTGAAACCTTAGTTTTTGAATTTCTGGCTTGAGGCCATTTTGCAGGTAACTGTTCTGCGTCGCCACACCGGCCGGACAACGGTCCGTGTGGCACTTCTGTGCCTGAATGCAGCCAATGGACAGCATGGCCTCGCGGGCGATGTTCACCATGTCGCAGCCCATGGCGAAGGCCACGATGGTACGATCGGGGAAACCTAGCTTGCCGCTGCCGATCCAGGCCACTTCCTCGGTCATACCCTCATCCAGGAATGTTTTGTAAACCCGGGTGAACCCCACCTTGAAGGGCAGGGATACGTGATCCGCGAAGGTCAGGGGCGCAGCACCGGTGCCCCCCTCGCCGCCGTCAATGGTGATCCAGTCGGGACCGGCCTTCATGGACTTCATCTCTTGGGCCAGCTCTTTCCAGAAGTCCAAGTGGCCCACTGCGGATTTGATGCCCACGGGCAGGCCGGTCTCTTTGGCAATGGCCTCAATGAAGCGAATCATCGAACGCGGGTCGTAGAACGACTTATGGGAATTGGGGCTGATGCAGTCTTTGCCAATGGGAATGCCGCGGATTTTGGCGATTTCCGCTGTCACTTTGCGTCCGGGAAGCAGGCCGCCCTTGCCGGGCTTTGCCCCCTGGGACAGCTTGATCTCGATGCCCCGCACGTGGTCGTAGCCCGCGACTGTTTGCTGGAGCTTATCCATGGAGAAGTCGCCATGTTCATCGCGGCAACCGAAGTAGCCCGTGCCGACTTGATAGATGACGTCGGCGCCATTTTGGTGGTGGGGCGAGAGGCCCCCCTCGCCAGTATTGTGGTAGCAGCCCGCGAGGGCCGCTCCCTTATTCAAGGACTCGATGGCATTTTGAGACAGTGAACCGTAGCTCATGGCGGAGATATTCACGATGGAGTTGGGCCGCCACGCTTTAGCGCGATGATGGGTCTCCCCCAGCACTTTAGCACAGGGGATGTCGTAGGCCTTGTCGTGGATGGAGCCCGCGTAGCTGGTGTCGCCGTAGGGAAACACCGCATGCTTGATGATGGGGTAGCCCACGCCGTAGATTTGATCATCCGTGCCAAAGCCGAAGTAATTGTTCTCCCCTCGGGCGGTGCGATAGATCCACTCCCGCTCCTCGCGGTTGAAGGGGGCCTCCTCGCGATTGCCTGCCACGATGTATTGGCGCAGCTCAGGGCCGATCTCGATCAAGAGGTAGCGGAGGTGGCCCACCAAAGGGAAGTTTCGAATGATGTTGTCAGTGGAGATGAAGCGATCTCTCAGCGCGGCCACCACTGAAACAGCGAGGAACGCGGAGATGAGCCAAGTGCCCCACCCGAGCTCCGCATCTATGAGGGGCCATGGTATTTCGAAGACAATTCCTGTTTGAAGTAGTCCCATGCTGAGGACTCTTCGGCGCTGTTGCCACAGCCTTTGACTGGGCATGGGCAAGGCTTGCCGATCAGGCGGTTCTCATCGCCTGCGCTCTCCCAAAAGAAGGGCCCCTATTCCATTCTTTAAGTTTATACGTCTTGTACTCACAGATCAAAAAAGACTCACATAAATACTATCTATCTTTAAAAGATGCATAACCCCGCGGGTTTTGGCGCTGGCAATCGATGCATGCAAAGTTGATGATGAGTCTATCTCACACAATCTTTTATCAACCCCGAGGGTGATCCGTTCATGCGACAAACTACATTTGCCTCGCTCTTGATTTTCATTTTTCTGTCCTTAGGGCACACCCAGGCCCAAACGCCAAGTGCGCCCCCGTTCAAGCCGGGCATACCAACCCCAACCGCGGCCCCAGACCCCGGGCAGCCCGCCTGCGTGACCGTGGCCTTCGCAGGCTGCAAGGCCACGGAGGTGTTCTGCCTGACGAACGGCGGCAACGCCGTTGCGTGCTTGACGGCCAGGGGCCTCTGTGAACAAGCGGCCTTGGTGTCCTGCGCGAAAGCCGGTGCTGCCATTACCGTTCTCTGCATCATCGGCATCGCCATTGGGATCGCGCTACTCTTGCTGCTCGTCGCCGCCACGATATTCGTCAGCGTCCGCGTGGCCCAAGAGGTGATCAAGAGAGTGAAGCCCAAGTCCATTTGGGGCTGGATTCTCACGATCCTTCTCATCATTGTTCTCGTCATTATCATCGTCGTGATCGCGGTCCTGATTTTTTATTACATCCTTGTGCCTGTCATCACGTTCATTGTGACCGTGACCTGCGGCTAAAATCCCGTGCGGAGCGAGGGCCCCCTCGTGGGGTCCTTGCTCCGCAGCGAAAATCAGTGCAGGCTGAAGCTTCGCGCTATGACCGATAAAGCACATTCCGAACAATTCTTTGGCGACACACGCGACTTCTGGTGGAACAAAGATTTCATCGAACTTATGGCCCGCCGCTGGGAGCGGGGGAAAAAGAAGCTGGGCCTTGGCTTCAATTCCTTAGGCTGCTTGGTGCCAGGGTACTTTTCAGAGCTAGGACTGAAGAACATCCAGGATTACGTTTCAGACAAGGCTGTGCCTCTGTTCCCGCCCTATCAATCACTTGAGCAACAGGTCCTCAAGACCGAGCTTGTGAGCTGGGCGGAACAAGGTCTGTATCTCTGGGACGTGGCAGAGACTCAAAAGTATTTTCTGGCCGACGGCGGAACCCCAGAGGAGTTCCAGGCGCTTTGGAACAAAGCAGGGAAGATTAAGAATCGCGTGAAGGAGCAGCTCCTCGACAACCGATATTGTTCAGCCGGAGGAGCGCTCACCTACTTGACCTCGGGCCGAAAACAAACTTCATCCGGTTGAAAAATCCGCGGATTTGGGCCTGTAACCCTTGAAAAAAGTGGCGCGCCCTGGAATTTTTGGGCAGGAGCTCAAAAATCGGACAGCACGGGGTGCTGTCGCGGAGCAGGATGCGTAGCGAACGGGGTTCGGTCAAGCGCTCGTCGTGGCTTCCAGCCACTCCTCCGCCTGACCACGACCTGATGATCCGTAGGGACCAGCGCTGCAAAA
>CAYHWW010000026.1:0-30546 GCA_964360145.1 uncultured Oligoflexia bacterium
GTCGTGTCGTTAGGGTGGACGCCGTCAAGGGTATCGCCCACGGGCATGACCGCCGGATCAAAGCCGGTCCATTGGTCTACGACGGTGATCGGCGATTGGGGCGTGGTCAGGCCCGCTGCCCAGGCGGGAATGGCTGCGTTCAAGGCCACCACCCTGGCCCCGCACGTTGCGCAGGCGCAAGTGGGACAGGCCGCCGTATTCACCGGATTCATGGGTATGAGCTGAGCCACCAGGATCTTCATCTTGGGATTGTTGGCCCGCATCTGGCCCACCAATTTAGTGTAGGCTGCCAAAATAGCAGTCACTGAAACATTGCTCCAACAATCGTTCGTGCCAAAATGCATGAGCACGATGTCTGGGTTGGCGACACGGAGCCAGGGTGGCAGCAAGTTGTTATCGGCAACGTCCGTCACCAAAAAACCAGCGTGGCCTTCGCCTGCATCGTCATAAGCCCGTGGGCAACCTTGGCCCGTCAGGCTGCCGACAAAATCAACGTTGGTGCAGCCCGTGCTCCGCAGTCGATTCCACAAAACTGAACGCCAACAGCCAGGTGACCCGGTAATGGAATCTCCGAGGGGCATGATTTTTACGGTCGTCGCTTGGGCGGGCGCGGAGAAACCCAGGCAAAGCAGAGGCAAAATCAAAATACAGAAAATTATTTTTGTTCCCATGGGGTTTACCGAGGAGGCCATGAGTGAGGATATCGCGGTAGCTCAAAGGTGAACCTTGTTTCCTTATTGGGGTGATTCTCAGCCCAGATCCTTCCGCCATGCTGCTCAATGATTTCGCGGCAAATCGCTAGACCTAAGCCCGTGCCACCCGCTCCTGTCTTCGTCTTGCTGCTTTGTATGAACTTATCAAAAACAGTTTCCAGCTCGGACTCCGGTATTCCCACTCCGTGATTGATGATTTGGCATTTAATCATTTCTGGCGTCTGGCTGAATACGGCTTGGACCACTGTTCCTTTTTCTGAAAATTTAATGGCATTCGAAATGAGGTTTCTCATGACCTGCATGATTTTTTCACGATCGAGTTTTCCTACAATTTCCTGCTCAGAGCTTTCAATTTCAAGGTGAATTCCCTTTTCCTCAGCGAAGGCGTTCATCTCCGAAGCTACAGAGCGTGCAACCGAAATAATATTTTCGTCGCACATCGTATAGGCAGTCTTCCCTGACTCAAGCTTCGAAAGGTCAAGAAGATCATTGAGCAGGCCCATCAAGCGCGATCCGCTATCGTAGATCTCGTCGAAATAGGACTTTAGCTTGTCCTTGGTCGCGGTCTCTATTTTTTGCTGGCCAAATCGCGCAAAGCTCAAGATCCCGTGCATGGGGGTACGAAGTTCATGCGAGATATTCGCTAAAAAAACTGACTTCGCCTGGTTTGCATTTTCTGCTAGATTCGCCGTGTTTTTCAGCTTTAAATTCAGTTCTTCTACCCTGTGAAAATTAGCTTCAAGAGAGTTCGTCATCTCATTGAATGAGCGTGCGATATCGGCGATCTCATCATCAGTGTGGACTTGTATCCTCGCTGTCAAATCCCCGTTCTGGATTCGTTTTGTGACATCCAGCAATTGCCGGAGCGGCTTCAAAATCAGAACTTGCAGGAAGAACGCGAGAAGCAGGATTTCAATCACTACATTTGCGCCTACAACAACGAGAACCACTCTCTTGATCTTATTGAGGACGGCGAACATCTCATTTTCTGGAACAAATGCAGCGACGATCCAATCCCGTGCAGTCAACGACGTGAAGCCCACGGAGTAAGGGTCTTCGAGTTGAGCCTGAACGCTTCCTTTTTTAAGCTCCTTCATTTTCTTCAGAAGATCCGCGGCATTCGGGTGTATCGTCGCGATTGCCTCATGAGCGCTTCTGTGGGGATAGAAAATAATCTCGCCATTTGCGTCAAATAGAGCCAGGTAGCCGGTCTCAAATATCCGTTCCTGCTTCAGCTTCTCAAGCAAGCTATTGAGGTTGTAGCCTACTCTGACCATGCCAATGAGCTTCTTGTCCGTATCATGAACTGGCGAGGAGAACACTAGCGCCTGGCTTTTCGGCTCCTCCACGTCCGCAATGCCCTCGTATGCAACGTCTTCAGCGGCGGAAACTGAAGTTCGCTTATGGGCTGCGTGACCACCCCCTTGATAATCCGTCTTGCCACGTTGCAGATGGATCAACTCCTGTCCGTCAGCACGAAAAAACTCCAAAAAAAGATAACCGGGCATTTGTTCATACAGCCTCTTGAAAACCTCAATTGAGGTCTTGAGGTTCTCGGTGGCCTCCTCTGACAGGTTGTAAGTTATATTTCGATGATAATCCCTGAGCGAAGGGGCGGCCGAGAGGTCCTTGATGTCAGATTCAATTCCTTTAATTGTTTTTTCGGTGCGCTCCGAATAGATGCTCGTGATTGCCGTTTGTTGATCGTGAGTCATCTTGATGATTTGCTCTGATGACAGTTTGTACGAAACGTATTCGACGGCAACCAATGTAAATGACAGCATGAGGATGCTTCTCAGCATCATTTTCACCATGATCCCGTGCCGAGTCAGTTTGGCCCGCCAGTTATCAATCATGACCGTGAGTCGGCTTGACAAAAGCGTGGGTTAGAATTTCGTAATCGAGATGCCCGTCGACATCAAACTTATCAATGGAAAAATTCCGCTTCACGGCCGCGGTAATGATTTTTTGTGTGGTAAAGAGCATCAGTGCATTTTCATGGATGTATCGATCCAGCTCTTCGAGGCGTTTTTTGTGCTGCTTCTCGTCCACCGTTTCGATTGCTTCTTTGAATCTTGCGTCAAACTCGGGGTAGTTTAATAGGGACCAGGGGCTTTGTGAGGCTAAAAAAAGTCCCGCATGGAAAGCCAAATTGTAGATTGGGTTGTCCACGAGAACGATTACGAGGTCATAATTCGCTAGGGTCTTGCTGAGGATTTTGTGGACCACGACTCTTTGAATCACTTCGGAGCGCGGAACGATCTCGAGATTTACCGTGACCCCGATGGCGGACAGATTCGTCTTTAAGATATTAGCCACGGAGCCGGCCGTATCCGCGGCCAGGACATTCAGCGATAATCCATTCTTGTAGCCTGCTTGCGCAAGCAATGCTTTGGCCTTTTCTGGGTCATATGCGTAAGGCTGAAGAGTATCGTTGGCGCCAAATTCACCGCTTTTACCGAGGGAGGCTAGGGGTTTCGCGTTTCCGAAGTCCGCGAACTTAACCAAGGATTCCTTATCGATCGCGTGATTGAGTGCTTTTCGCACTTTCAAGTCGGCTAGAGGCCCAGAATTCTTCAAGAGCACCCAGTAGCCCGCGAGAACCAATCGTTTAATGATCCTGACGTTTGCTTTTCCATTGGCCACGAGCTTGCGAGTGAGGTTCCCAGCAAGATTGGGGACGAAATCCACCTCATCTTTTTCGAGACTGGTGACCCACTTGTTTTCCGGGATGATCAAGAATCGCACTCGATCGAGACGTGGAATCCCTGGCTGCCAATAGTCCTTATTTGCAATGAGAGAGATTTCTTTGCTTTTCTCCCATTTTTCGAATTTAAAAGGGCCTGTTCCCACCGGATGGTTGTGAAAGGCGTCTATTCCCTTTTCTTGGATGTACTTTGGCGGGCAGATTGACCCGAACATGATAAAACGATTCAGGAACATCCCATCCGGCACACTTGTCTTGAAGGTCACCTCAAAAGGATTTGAAGGATCAGTCTTGACCTCCTTGATCGTCGAAAATATCCATGCGTTGCCGGCCTTATTGTCAGGATTCAGGATATAGTCGAAAGTAAATTTGACGGCATCGGCATCAAACGCTTCGCCGTTGTGAAACTTGACTCCTTTTCTTAGAGTGAAGACCCACTCCGTGGAAGTGCGGCGCTTCCAAGAGGTTGCTAAGCCGGGCACCAAATTGCCGTCGAGGTCTGCATGGATCAGGCTGTCAAAAATCTGTGTGACTACAGCATAGGAATCAGGGTCAAAGCTCGGATAGATAGAGTCAGCTGCTGGAATGTCCTGGCCGAAGTAGGCAATTCGGATTGAGGATTCAGTGTTCGCAGCCTGGGCCGAAAAGATGGATAAGCTTACACCAAAAACCAGGCCAAGAGGCGCAAAGCGCAGTTTATTCATATACGTATATGATCGGCACTTTAGCTGTTCATGCTTAGGCTCTAGATGTCCGTCTCTCAGTAAGGATGGGGGGCAAAAAATGTCTAGTTCGGGCGGACTCAAGGGCCTCAGTCCGCAATGAGGCCCGGATTTTGGCCTTTGCCAAAGATCTCACCGCTCATTACAGTGCCGTATGCAAAGACCAGTCTTGAAACCCCTGGGGTGGGTTCCCGAGGTTCCCAGCCATGTGCGTGGTCTCCTGCCCTATCAGCCGGGCAAGCCCATCGAAGAAACGGAACGGGAACTGGGTATCACTGGCGTCATCAAACTCGCCAGCAACGAGAACCCCCTGGGGCCTTCGCCTCGGGCACTCGATGCGCTGGCTTTAAAGCTGCGAGAGCAGCACCTTTACCCGGACGCCAGTCATCATGGTTTGAAGCAGGCCTTGAGTCGGCACCTGGGAGTGGGGGTTGACTGCCTCGTCGTGGGCAACGGTTCCAACGAGATCATTGACCTCCTCTGCCGCATTTTCGTGCCTACGACATGCAATGTGGTGGCGTCGGCCCATTCTTTCATTGCCTACAAGCTTTGCGCCCTGCTCCAGGGGTGCGGCTACAAAGAGGCAAGCCTCGGCGCGGGCTTCGTGCCCCGCTCGGATCATTTACTGAGCACCGTGGATGAGCGCACCCGCCTCGTGTTTCTTGCAAACCCTGGCAATCCCACGGGCACCTATTTGAAAAAAGATGAGGTCTTCGCCCTCGCTGCCGAGCTCGAGAAGAAGCGCATTCTTTTGTGTTTGGATTACGCATATTGGGAATATGTCACGGCACAGGATCTGCCTGACGCTCTCGAGGTATGGGATCGCCATCCCAATGTGGTTGTTCTGCGCACCTTCTCCAAGATTTATGGCCTCGCGGGAATGCGCGTGGGCTATGCCATTGCCCATCCTGACGTGGCGGGGCTCCTCAATCGGGCACGGCAGCCCTTCAATGTCTCTGCCCTTGGGCTGGTTGCGGCGGAGGCTGCCCTGGGAGATAAGGCCTTCGTAAAGCGCTCCATGGAGAACAACCGTGTGGGTTTGAAGCAGATTGCGGATGGTTTGACGGCCCTGGGTTATGGCGTCGTGCCCAGTGAGGGTAACTTCCTCCTCTTCGACACGGGTCGGCCAGCAGCTCCGCTCTTTGGTGAGTTTCTGAAAAAGGGCGTTATCGTGCGCCCCGTGGCTAATTATGGTTTAATGCAGCACCTGCGGGTGAGCGTGGGAACCCCAGCGGAGAACGGCAGGTTCTTGGCAGCAGCGAAGGAGTTGAAAGCATGAGCTCTAAAAAATTCCCCAGCGAGTTGATTGTCGCCATCGACGGCCCCGCTGGCAGTGGCAAAAGCACCGTGACCCACTTGCTCGCCCGAAAGCTTGGTTACACCCACATCGACACCGGCGCCCTTTATCGTTGCATCGCCTGGAAAGCCTTTCAGCAGAGCGTGAGCTTGGACGATGGCGAAGCCCTGGGGCGAGTGGCGGAATCCTGTCGCTTGGAGTTCCGCTGGGTGGGGGACCAGAACCACATTTTCTGCGATGGCATGGATCTGTCACCCCATATCCGCACACCGGAGATCAGCTCCGCGGCCAGCACCGTGTCTTCCCACCCCCAGGTGCGTCAGGCCCTCTTGGGCTTACAGCGTAAACTTGGTGAAAAGGGTGGCGCTGTTTTGGAAGGGCGGGACATTGGCACCGTGGTATTCCCCGGTGCCCACATCAAGTTCTACCTCACGGCGTCCGTGGACGTGCGTGCCCAGCGCCGCATGGCGGAGCTTGATGCCAAAGGCATCTATCAGTCTTTCGAGGAAGTGCGGAAACAGGTTGCCGCCCGGGACAAGGCTGATTCCGAGCGCAAAGTCGCCCCTTTGCGTATCGCCGATGACGCCATCAAGGTAGATTCCTCCACCCTCACCGCGGATCAAGTGGTGGAGACCATGGCAGCCAAGGTGTTGGAGCGTAAAAAGGTCTTGGGGATGTGATGAGGGCCCCAGAGGCGACTACTGATGGAAAACATCGCATCCTCGTAGTGCGCGCGGATCGCATTGGGGACTTGGTGCTTTCCACGCCAGTGTTCCAGGCATTGAAAACCGCTCAGCCCGACGCGGAAGTGGTGGCCCTCGTCCATGAGTCCTGTCTTCCGGTGGTGAAGCACAACCCCCATTTGAGCGATGTCATTCTCTATTCGCCCCGCTCTGTTCATCGAGGGCTGGCAGGGTGGTTCCGCCTGGTGCGGGAGATTCGCCGTCGGCGGTTTGACACCGCGGTGGTTTTGCAAGTCCAGTTCAGAATCAGCGCCGCCATTTGGGCAGCCAGGGTACGCCGTCGCATCGGGCCCTACTCCAAGTGGTATTCCTATTTATTTTTCAATCGCGGTGTCTTCCAACGCCGCTCTCGGGTGGAAATGCATGAGGCGGACTACAACCTGATGTTGCTTCGCCGCATGGGCTTGCGGGCCCATAGCCGCCAATTCGCGCCCCAGGTGGTGGTGGCCGCCGAGGCGAAAGAACGAATGCGCATTTGGCTGCGGGATGAGGGGTTTGTCGCCGACGAGCGCTTCATCATCGTGCATCCGGGCATGGGCGGCTCTGCTCTCAACTGGCCTGAGGGTTATTATGTGGACCTTGTCGCTCTCTTGGCGTCTCGGGGCACCAATGTGGTTTTTACGGGCTCCGCCGCGGAAAAGGCCCTGGTGGAGCGGGTGTGGACGGAGGCCTGCGGTCGACTGAATAAGGAGGGCTCGGGCAAGGTGAGGGTCTTCCTCGGTGCCTTAAGTCATACGGGTCTTGAAGATCTCATTGCGCTCCAATCTCTTTCGTCGCTTATGGTGGCGCCCAGCACGGGGCCACTGCACTTGGCCGCGGCACTGGGCAAGCCCACGGTGTCCTTCTTTCCGCCCATCAAAGTCCAAAGCGCGCTGCGTTGGGGGCCCTACCACCATGACGAGGGCCGCCATTCCGTATTGGTGCCTGATGCCCTCTGTGGACAAGACTTCAAATGTGCGGGTAAGAAATGTACGTTCTACTTCTGCATGGAACGTCTCGGTGTGGAAGAGGCCGTAGCCCAGGTCTTCCACCATCTTACGACGCCACCGAGGAATTCAACATGAGTACACCATCCCGCAAAGCCCCTCGAAAAACCGTCGTCCCCGCCCTGAGCGATGCTCGCGTCAAGCGCATCCTGTCCCAGTTCCGCAAGCGTCGCATCCTGGTTTTCGGCGACGTGGGGGTGGACCAGTACACCGTGGGCAAAGTGCACCGCATATCACCGGAAGCCCCCATCCCCGTGGTGGAGGTGGCCCATGTTTCCCACAAGCTGGGTTTGGCGGCCAACGTGGCCGATAACGTGGCCGCCCTTGAGGGAGCGCCGGTGCTTGTGGGTTTGCTGGGCCGAGATAACGGCGCCCGGGTGTTCCGTGGTTTGCTCGCCCAACACCGCATTTCATCCCGCCACCTGGCGGACGATGGCACCCGCCCCACGACGTTGAAAGAGCGCGTCGTGGCGGAAAGCCAACAGGTGGTGCGCATCGATTATGAACGCAAGGGGCCCCCGAGCCCCCGTGCGGCCCAGGCGGTTGAGCGGGCGTTGAAGCGGGCCGTCCGCCAGGCGGATTGCATCATCATCGAAGACTACGCCAAGGGTCTTGTCACCGCGCAGTTCTGCGAGCTCCTTATTGGTGAGGCCACGAAGCGCGGCATTCCGGTCCTCGTGGACCCCAACGCCAAGAGTCCGTTGAAGCATTTTCGAGGGTGTACTTTGGTGACGCCCAATACCGCCGAGGCGGAAGCGCTCACCGGCGTCATGATCGATAGCGATGCCAAGCTGCGGGAAGCAGGCCGTCGCTTGTTGCAAGAGCTGGCGTCACCCCACGTCATCATCACCCGCGGTAAAGAGGGCATGGCGATTTTCTCCAGGGGCGTCAGTGACCCCGTGGTGATCCCCACCTTCGCACGGGAAGTGTTCGATGTGTCCGGTGCCGGCGATACGGTCATCGCCACATTGGCCCTGGCCATGGTGTCCGGGGCCTCCGTGGTGGAAGCGGCTTTGCTCGCCAATGCGGCAGCGGGCGTGGAAGTGAGCAAGCGTGGCACTGCCACTGTGACTCAAGCTGAACTCAAAGATTATATCCGCGCCTTGCGCGGTGGGGGAGCAGCGGGCTTCCGCCGCTGATCGATCTATCTATGTGCGGCCGCTATACACTCACTATCAATGGTTCGGCGCTTACGGCGCTCTTCGATGCCCAATGGGAATCCGGCGCCACTGGTGAGCAGTGGCATCCTCGCTTCAATGTCGCCCCAGAGCAACGGGTGCCCGTGCTTGTGGGCGAGGGCTCCGGCACGGGGCTGAGCCGCCGCATTCGTTACATGAAGTGGGGGCTTGTGCCCCGTTGGGCGAAAGACGAAGCGGACGGAGCGCGCCTCATCAATGCCCGGGCAGAAACCCTCGATGAAAAACCAAGTTTTAGGGATTCCTTCGCCAAGCGGCGGTGCTTGATTCCAGCGGATGGATTTTACGAGTGGGACGCCGCCAAGACGCCCCATCGCGCAGTACTCCCCGGGGGCCAGCCACATTGTTACGCTGGCGTCTGGGATGAGTGGAGGGGCCCGGGTGGAGATGTGCTGTGCAGTTTCGCCATCATCACCCGGGAAGCCTCGCCTCAGATTCATCACATTCACAACCGCATGCCCGTCATCGTGCCGAAGGAGTCTTACAATGCGTGGCTTGATGAGAAGAATCTGGATCTGTCCTCGCTGAAGCGCATGCTCTTGTACGGCAAGAGCGAGCCGTTGCGGGCCTATGCCGTGTCCAAGGTGGTGAACTCCGCCCGTCACGACGCCCTTGACTGCATCACCGCGGCAACAGAGCTCACCGTTGAGACCGAGCGCCCCGCTGATCGGAAGAGGGATCTCCGCCAAATGGACCTCTTCGGCGGAGGGAGCTGAGAAATGCACCACCGCCTCGTGAGTTGGAACGTCAACGGTATCCGGGCTGCCTCAAAAAACGACGGCTGGAAAGATCTCTGGGATGACTTGGATTTCGATGTGCTGGCTTTGCAGGAAACCAAGGCCGCGCCAGATCAGCTGGATCTCTTTTTGAAGGAACGCAAGGGCTACCAGTCACTGTGGCATTCCGCCGAAAAACCAGGTTACAGCGGTGTGGCGCTCTACACTCGATTGGAACCCCATGACGTGAAATATGGCATCGGCGATGCGGAAATCGATCGTGAGGGCCGCGTGATCACCGCGGACTTCGGCACCTTTACCGTCGTGAACGCATACTTCCCCAACTCCCAGCGCGAGCATGCCCGGCTTCCCTTCAAGCTGCGTTTCTGCTCCTTGATGGCGACCTATCTGAAGGGCCTCCGGGACCAAGGAAAGACTGTATATCTCTGCGGTGATTACAATATCGCTCATCGGGAAATCGATCTGCGAAACCCGAAGTCCAACGTGAAGAATGCGGGTTTTTTGCCTGAGGAACGGGCCTGGATGGAGGAGTTTCTCTCCACGGGGTGGGTGGATGCCTTCCGCCATTTCTGCACGGACCCCTTGCACTACACATGGTGGAGTTATCGCCCCGGGGTGCGCGAGAAGAACATTGGGTGGCGCCTCGACTATTTTTCGACCAATGTGGAGTCCAAGGACCGCATGGACGATGCCCGTCACTTGCCTGACGTATCGGGCTCTGACCATTGTCCCGTGGTCCTTGACGTGAAGCGGTGATATCTTCGCTCCATGGCCAATTATGCAGACGAGCCGGAATGGCGCTACCTCCTCCGTCACGGCGTGGACTGGGACGCGGTGTTGCCCCTCTACGGCTTCAAGAATCGCGAAGAGAGTCTCGAGCATTTTGAGAGCCTCCTTTCCGCCACGGGGGCGTGGGCCGCCGGGAAAGCGGCTCCCCGTGCACGGATTCTCGATGAGGTGGGTTGCGGCCGCATCGTGGACGGAGGATTCGAGCCGTCGGAGCCGCTGGCCCAAGCCTTCTCCGAAATGAGAGACCTGGGCTTGAGCGCCGTCAGTATCGACACGGCCCATGGCGGCAGTGGGCTGCCGTTGACCATGACCATGCTCATGTTCGAGCAACTTTCCAGGGCATGTCTCGGTACGAGCACCTATCTGGCTTTCACCTCGGCCTTTGCGGACATGCTGGAGCGCTTCGCCTCCAAAGAAATTTCCGGGGAATTCGTGCCCCACATCGCCTCTGGCGCGTTGAGTGGCAGCATGTGCTTGACGGAGCCGGGCGCGGGCTCGGATTTGGGTGCCCTGCGCACCGCGGCGCGAAAAGAAAAAGACGGCACTTATCGTCTGACAGGTACCAAGCGCTTCATCACCAACGGTGGCGGCGGCCTGGGTTTGGTGCTTGCCCGGCTTGAGGGGGCGCCCGCGGGGCTCATGGGCCTCTCGCTCTTCTTCGTGGAACTGTGGCCCGGAGGCAAGGGCGTGGGTAAACCCAACTACGTCATCTCAAAGCTCGAAGATAAAATGGGCATGCGTGCTTCCGCCACCTGCGAAGTGATTTACGACGACACCGTGGCGCGCCTCGTGGGCGTTGAGGGGGAGGGCTTCAAGATGATGCTCCACCTCATGAATGAAGCCCGCATTGCCGTGGGCATACAAGGTTTGGGGGCCATGGAGGCGGCCATCGCCTATGCGCGTAATTACGCCGCCCATCGAGTGCAGTTTGGCAAACCCATCCTGGAGTTGCCGTTATTTGCCCGAGGCATGGCGGACATGGAGACGGAGCGGGATGCCTTTCGTGCCTTCATCGTGGATACCGTGTCCACGTTCGATATTTATCAGCGCCTTGACCTGAAGAAGCGTCGGAGCGGCGACTTGAGTGAGGAGGAGACTCACCTTTATAAGCGAACGTTGAAGGTCGTGCGGCACCGCACGCCACTCACCAAATACTACGGCACCGAAGCGGGAGCCCGCATTGCGTTAAAGTGCGTGCAGTGCCTCGGGGGCTACGGCTACATGAAGGAGTTCGAGGCCGAGCGCATCCTCCGGGATGCCGTGGGGGGGTTGCTCTATGAGGGGACGTCTCAAGTCCAGTCCTTGATGGCCATGAAGGACCTGATGAAAGAGATGACGAAGCATCCCGGTCGCTTCATGCGGGATTTGCTTACGGACCATCCGCTGCGGGGGGCGTTGACGGACAGCGAATGCCGCAAGGCATTGAAGAACGCGCATTACGAGTTCCGCAAGAACGTGGCACTCCTGGTGTGGCGTTGCTCCCGCAACGTAGAGCGACTCATGCGCCACGCGGAGGGCATCTGTGAGGCGCAAGCCTACTTGGAAGTGCTTGTCGTATTGCAAAAGCATGCGGACCGGGACCCGGGCAGGGAGGGTTTATTCCGGCGCTATAAAGCCCTCGTGGTGCCACGGTTGGCCGCAGTTTACGAGAGCTGGCGGCAGTAGGCTCGGTCTTTTGCCGCCTGGCTTCGTTGTCGTCGGCGCTCTGCGGCAAAAGGCCTTCGCCTATTCATGGGTGGATGTTTAATAGGCCCTTAGAAAGAAATGTTTACAGGCATTTGAAGGCGTGAGCATTCTTGTCTCAATGAACTCAAATACTCAGTCCGATACCCATGCTGAAGCCCGCGCAAGTCTAAAAAAGCTTTTGGCTAAGGAGCTGGCCCCGAAGGTCTCTGCACAAGAGGAGAGCGGCGAGTTCGATCACGCTCTTTTTCGGAAGATGGGGGCCATGGGCTTCGCGGCGCCGATGTTGCCGAGCCCTTATGGCATGGATGATTTGACGCTTCAGTGCCTCTTGGCCGAGGAGATGGGCTACGTCTCCAGTGGTTTCGGTCTTTCCGCCCTGGCGAGCATCGCGCTCTTTGGCGCCAACGTCGCCCGGCAGGGTACCGAGGAACAGAAGAAGAAATATCTGCCCGGGATCGCCACGGGCGAAAAGATCGGCTGCTGGGGCCTCACCGAACCCGAGGCAGGCAGCGATGCTCTGTCGATCAAGTCGCGTTGCCTGCGAGAAGGCGACTCCTACGTCGTCAACGGCACGAAGACTTTCATCACCAACGCTCCCATCGCGGATTACTTCATCGTCATCGCCCGCGAGTGCAGTGCTGATGGCAAGCCGGTGGAGGGTTTTCAGGGGGGCACCGCCTTCATCCTGGAGCGTGGGATGGCGGGCCTCACCACGGGTAAGCCCTTTCACAAGCTCGGACACCAGAACTCGCCCACCGGCGAAATTTTCATGGAGAACGTGCGGGTTCCCGCCGCTCAAGTCCTCGGCAAACCCGGGCAGGCGTTTCTGGGGATGAAAGTCTCGCTGGACGTCGAACGTGCGATTTTTGGTGGCATCGGCATGGGACTCACTGAATTCTGTCTCCACTCCATCATTCGTTACGGGGCGCAGCGCAAGCAGTTTGGGGTTTCCATTCTGGAGCACCAAATGATTCAAGATAAGATCGCGCGGATTTCAGCTTCCTACGAGATGACCCGGACCTATATGTACAAGGTCATCGACATGCTCAACCGTGGACAAGGCGCGAACAAAGAGGCCGCGATCCTCAAGCTCACCGGTTCGCAGGCGGCCTTCGATGCCGCAAGCGATGCGGTTCAGTGCCTGGGCGGCTACGGCTATATGCGCGAGTACCAGGTCGAACGCTGTCTCCGTGATGCGAAGCTCTACGTCATCGGCGGTGGCACGTCTGAGATTCAAAAACTCATCATTGCCAAGGCCACAATTAAGGAAGTTATAACAGCTTCGTAAATGCGCGGGGCTTGATGGTACAAGCAGCCAGAACGCCACCGATCATGGCGCCGATGACGCCGAGCACGGCCACGTCTCCGCCCGCCATGTACATGTTTTTGATGGGCGTCCGCGTGCCCAGGCGCGGAGACATGAAGCGCTGGGGCGTCGCCTCCAGGCCGTAGATCGCACCCTGGGGGGCTCGTGTGAAAAACGTCGATGAGAGCGGCGTTGAAAGTTCATGGTACTTGATGAGATCCACGAGCTTGGGCAGGTGGCTCTTCAGCTGCCGCAGCAGGCGCTCCTCGAGGTCCTTTTTGAATGCCACGTATTCTGGATCGCGGTTTCCCCGCCGGGTATGCTGCCACTTCGAAAATGCATCCCAAGGCACAAAGGTGATCACTTCGCAGGTGTGTCGCTGCTCCGGCCCTGGCACGTGCTTGGGATCTTTGAGCGACGAAAAAGACAGGTAAAGAGCTGGCGCGATGGAGTTCGGTTTGTTGACGTCCCAGTAGGCGGCCGCATCCATATCCCAGGTTTCAAAAAGCCACTGGTTCGACGGTGTTCCGCCAGCGGCGACCACATCCCCTTGAAGGCCGAGGTTGAGGCAAACGCAGCCGGAGGATTGGGGGATTTTCAAAATATCCGTCGCCCAACGCGTTTTCTTGAGTTTTTCCGGTAAAAGCCTTTCGATCGTCGAGCGGGCACCGGCGGCGGATACGACGATGGGGGCGAAGATCTCTTCCCCGCCGTGCAGGCGCACCCCAACGGCTTTGCCTCGACGCACGAGGATCTCCTCGACGGAAGCGCGGACCAGGGTCTCCCCACCTGCGTCCTTCACCGTCTGCAACAGATGGTCCACCATCTTCTGGCTCCCCCCCGACGGGAAATACCCACCGTTCCAGAAGTGGCGGATGACGAGGGCATGCAAGGCGAAGCAAGAGCGTTTGGGAATGACGCCGTAGCCCCCCCACTGCGCCGTCAGAATCGATTTGAGGCGGGCATTGCCGGTGAGCTCATCGAGGACTTCCGTCGTGGTCCTGGTCCAATAATCCACCTTGCGGTGGAAAAGCTGTAAACCGATTTTATGCAGTACAGGAGGCAGGGTGCGCAGGAGCAGAAAGGGTCTCACTGATTTCGATACTTTCCAGATCAGCTCGAAATACTTCGCGATGGCGTCCTTCTCCTCCGGAAACATGTCTTCCAGGCGTTTCTTGAACTCTCGCCAGTTGTCCGGATATTCGAACACGACGCCGCCGGGGAGAAAAACCGTGTCATAGGCCTTCCCAATGGGCTCCATCTCGACTTTGTCATTGGTGAGCCACGAGAGGATCTTGCCCGGCATGCTGCGCGGCCCCATCTCGCCCACGCAGTGCACGCCTACATCCCAGGTATAGCCCTTGCGGGAGAAGGTCTGGGCGAAGCCGCCGGGCATGTAGTGCTGCTCCAGGAGCAAGACGCGCTTTCCGAACTTGGCGAGGGTCGCGGCGCAGGCCATGCCTCCCATCCCCGATCCAATGACAATGGCGTCCCGGGGCGTGGCGCTGCGTGATGCCGATGGCTTATAAATGGAGTATGTTTTCATGGGGGTGGTCCTCTAATGGAAACGTATCCTCAAAGTTTCCGATCTTCAAGACAGCGTCAATCACGAGAAGGGGAACCCACAAGGGGTGAGCGCCGCACGCTCACGTCGGCCATTTCCCAAATACGTCCCGTGTCACAACGCTATGATGGACGCTGCACAGTAGCCTGAGATTCTGGGCACTGTGCCCGCCCCCCATGAAAAAGGGCTGAACATGGTCGTAATGTAGGAATTTCGTGGCTCCGCAGCCAGGCTGAGTGCATGTACCTCTATCACGGAGCCATACCCTACGTTTGATGATAGCAGGAATGTGGCGCGACGATGGGGAAGCCCCATCACTATTGGGAATAGTGAAAGAGTCCCGCCCCTCGGTCGGACATTCATATAAATGTCGGGCCGAGGGGGCGGGTGACACTGCTTTTTGCACTGCGGCAGTATTTACTGCTTGGGGCGGCCCAAGTAATGAGGCCAAACGACGGCGTTCGCTGCGTGCCTCAATGCGCACAGGGTCATGCTTTTCTAAGCCCTCTTCGATGAGTACAGCTAATACGCCGGCGAGAGTGCCTGCTCTACCCTGGTCTCGGTGACTCAAGAGGCCCTGGAGCTTTTCAAGGTTGGCATAGTCTTCGGCGTGCAATTCCACCTTGAGAGTCTTTATTGCGATGGGTTTTGAAGACTGGGCTGAGAACACTGCTTCAGCCTGCCGTGTGGACTTCCCTTCAAGGCTTGCAAAGACCGCAAGTTTTTCTGGGGCACTCATGCTCTGTAGGCCAACCTCTTTGCGTTGAGCTCCTTCTTCTTTGAAAAACTGAGTGGCGCGTGCCACCACGGTGAGGCTCAAGGCGCCGCTCTCAATTTTTTCTTGAAGCGAGGGCAGCTCTTTTAATGCCCGCATCGCCGTGATCCGGCGCCAGGCCGCGTCGCTGCTGTAGCCCAGCACGCGAACTGCAAACGCGAAGAGTGAAGGGCACTGGTATTGGGAGAGGTACAGCCGCCGTTCTTCCACCTCGCGTAAGTGGTGTAAAATAGCCACGCCCACCCGCCGCTCAGTGGCGACGAGGGTTTTCAATTCGATGATGAGACGTTCGGAAGAGAGATGTTTCAAATTCATGGGCGCACTCTATCACTGGTTTTTTCTGTGCAAGATTTCGCGTAGAATCGCCCGCCATTGCATTTTGCGACAAAGATGAGGCGCGAGGTCCCGGGTGCACCAATAGTGTGCGACAGAGCGTATTGGCGTGTAAATCACGGGTGATTTTTGAGTGGGGTCACCAATTCGTACTGACCACCAGTCAAGAAAAATCGAGATCGTTCAAAAAATATTTATGGACAGGGACGGAGGCCCGACAACGAAGCCCCTCAACAAAAGACCAAGCCACACTAGTCTTTACGAATGAAATCCAGTTTACAGGCCAATGCCATATTAGGTTTGGGCCTCTTGAAAAAGAACAGTTTCTGTCAGCGACTTCCTACATGTCCACTAAGTCCCTCAGCAAGAGGCGCTGACAGCGGGAGCGGTACTGAAGAATGTGGACACGGGCCATTCTTCGATCCACAAGCGAGGGGAACATGGGCTTGAACTTACTGTTCCCCATGATCGAATCGTAGCGGGCGAGATCTTCCATAGGTTCATTGTAGGCATAAAGATCGTTTAATCCGAAGGCATGCCCAAGCTCATGCAGAATCGTAGCAAATAAAAGCTGACTCCGCTTTTGCTCGATCCACACGCTTCTGCCGTCATAAATAATGGGTTTAGATCTCAAGATCTCGCGTGCCACCGTTTCTACATCGAGCAGCTCGCCGGTGTATCGAGCAAGTGGCGTATAATGGTCGTTTTCGGGCTTGTCTCCGGCGACGTAAACTCGGCCATCATTTTGAAGTGCTGTCCGCAGCGACGTCCATGGCCATTTTGGACTTGGGTGCAGTTCAACAACGGGAAGGATCTTGTCTTTGCGCACCCGATAGAGAGAAGTGAGGAAGCTGGCCGCCACGCCTCCGTCCCGGTGGCCAGAGGAGTGCAAGGTATTTTCGCTAAAAGACAAAACAAGATCAGCACGATCTAGTGACGGCGCCTCGTCGATATGCACGTCGTGAAAACCCAGAGCGATAAGCCAAACGCGGAGCGCGACTTCAAAGTCAAACCTGAGATCATCCGTCGTGACCTCTGTGAGATCAGTGACAATAGAATAACGGATGAGTTGATTTTTAAGCGCGGTAGGTAGAGTGGCATCAGCGGAGCCGCCGTACCATTCTGGATACATATAGGTCATGCCTGGTGGCAGACCATCTCCAAGGGCTGCTGCAAAAGCGAGGCGAGAGGTCGTGGTTGTCGCGATGATACCCGCGATAAAAATGCAGATTATCTTCGTGATCACGGGGCTCTTAATTCGACACATGGCGTCAGCAATATACTAGTCAGACATCAATGGTCAACTTCAGGCGTTTTCATCTCAAATGATCGTTTCTGAAGCGAGAATCGAGGGACGGAGGCCTCGGAGGAGGAGAAGAGGGTATCAGTACGGGAATGCTAAGCATGGCGCACCACAGTCCTTTGGTAAACCATCTGACCTACGCCAAAACGCCATTTATCGTTCAAAAAATATAAACGCCCCGTGGTGATCCATGAGGCGCATTGCGGGTCTTCTTTCAGCGCGCGGCAAGAAGGGATTCAAGCCCTTCAATCTCATGGTACCCATCGACGACCAAGTGCGCCCCCGCTTCCACCAGCGCTTCACGGCTCCGTGACGTGGTGATGGCCACCGCCTGGCAGCCCGCCGCCAGGGCCGCTTGGACCCCCACGGTGGCGTCTTCGATGACCACGCAGCGGAGGGCCGGGATGCCCAGTCCCGCCACGGCCTTCAAAAAGACTTCGGGGTGGGGTTTGCCATGGCTGATGTCGCTGCCGGTGATCACGGACTTCATGCGACCCTTGAGTCCGAGGCGGGTGAGAGCCAGTTCCACGTTCTCCCGGGGCCCCGAAGAGCCCACGGCCAAGGGCACACCCGCGGCCTCAAGGCGCGCCACGAAATCCAAAACCCCAGGGATGGGCTGGAGCTGAGTAGCGGCCATGGCGCGATAGAGCTCTTCTTTCTCCTCGGCCAGGGTCTGGATCCGCGCCGCGCTGAGGGGGCCCGCCCGTTCCCCCAGCCACAGCGGCAGAATCTGGTTGTTGTGCATGCCCACGGTGCGCTTAAGCAGTTCTTCGCTGAAGGGCACCCGGAGCTGCGCACCCAGGGCTTGGAACGCTTGCAGATGCAGCGCATTGGAATCCACCAGCACGCCGTCCATATCGAAGATGACGCCGAAGGATAGCACGGGGGTTGAGGTCATTTGCTTTCGTCGTAGACTGCTTTGCAGCTGGGGATGAGGTTATCGCGCACGAGGTTCACTGTAGCAACCCTAGACCCTTTGAAATTCACTTCTGCGCCGCCTACGAGGTTGGTCGTTGCGAGAGCGCTGGGGAAGGTCTGCGCGTAGCCCACTTGGAGGAAGCGCACTTCGTCGTGCACGGGCAGCCCGTCGAGGCTGAGGTCAATGATGGAGCAGACGGCAATGTTGTTGGGCACCACTTGCAGGCCATCTTCGGGGACGATGGGGGGCCAATTGGTGAATTCCATGCGCTGATCTTGGGATACGATGTCCGCATCGGTGATTGCTTCATACCAGCCACGATATTCGCCAGTCACTGCCTGGATCAAGCGGTTCATTACTCGCTGTAGTTCATTGCTGTTCTGGTTATTATTGATGACTGTCAGGCTGGGCTCTGATTGGCGGATGCCGCGCAGGGGGTGGCAGGCTTCCGCTTTGCCCTGTTTGTAGTAGTAGAAATCCACGCCGTCCATGGGGGTGATGTATCTACCACCGAACACGCCAGCTACTGAGCCATAGCGTAGTTGGACTGCGGCATGGCGACCCCGATCCAGGTTGCCGCCCATGATATTGAAGAAATGAGAGTTCTTGTCGCTGAGGAGCGCCATGTCCGTGTAAATGCGGCCTTTGGCGTTAGCGATGGCGCGTTCAAAGGCCGCGGTCACCGTTCTTTCGTTCGCAGAGCTGGTTATGTGGCCATGCGCGTCTGAAAAACCGGCGCCGCTGGAAAAATACGGGGACTCAGCCCTGGTCGCGATGCTTAAACGGAAGTCGTCGCCGCCATTGATATCGGCCACGAGGGCCCGAAGAAGGGCTGAGTTGCCGCCCTCCTGCATGATGATGTCTTCAATTGTGGCGTCATGGTGCGCCTTCCGCGAGGCGGCATTTTGTGATCCGAATTCCGCGTTCTCTTTCTGAGCGATTAGATTAAAGCGATTGCTGATCACTTGGGCAAGGCCAGAGCGCACAGCGCTCCGCTGGGTCTCGTCGGTGAGGGAGTTGATCACGGCGTTGAGCCCGTCAACGACGGTATTCAGTTCGGCAATGAGAGGGGTATTGTTGTGGATGATTTGTTTTGCACGGATGATTCTTTCCACGGCCTCGCTACGATCGATGAGGTACGAACTCAGGGCATTTTGGGATAACAATGTAGCCCCACCATCTTCTGGGAAGAAGAAGTTCACTAGGCCCACGGGTTCAGCGATGCGGCGGGCGATGACCTGGGCCAGCGCCACATGGGACTCGCTCATGGAGTTGCGAGCCCGGGCGCCGAGGTCGCCCACCGCGGCTTGGGCGCGGGTGATCTGAGGGTTGTGCTGGTTCAGCACCGCGGCCTTTTGCGCTTCAAGCTCTTGGATGCGCGTCAGGCATTGCTCTCTTTGGAAGCGAAGGCCCTCATCTTGGGCGAAGGAAACAGAGGTCAGAGCAGAGCAGGCGGCCAAGGAAAGGATCAAAGAACGCTTCATGGATAGAACTCCTGGTTTTGATTCGCTGCATTATGCCTGTGTGCAGGAATAATGTAAAGTAGAATAGTACGGTATTCGCGATCTACGTCTACTTGTGTTCGTCGTAGACTGCTTGGCAGCTGGGGATAAGGTTGTCGCGAACAAAGTCCAGCTGACGGACGTCGATGCCAATGAAATCCGTCGCACGATAGTTTGTGCCTGAGAAGTGGTCACCCCTGATGGCGCTGAGGAACTGATCCCAAGAGGAGGTCCCCACTTGGAGGAGGCGCACTTCGGTGCGCACCGGGAGACCGTCGCTGCGGAGGTCGATGATGGAACATACCGCGATGTTGTTAGGCAGCCAGCCGATACCCCCGATATGGATGGGCAGCTGCCTGGGGAGTTGCATCCGGTTACTTTGGGCGGTCACGTCCTCTTCGGTGATTTCATGGTTGTTGCCGCGGTAGATGCCGTCGATGCCGGTGAGGGTTCCCAGCCATTCGTTGATGGCGGCACGCAATGAGGAGTAGGGGCGCCGACTATAGTCCCAGGAGTCGCCAGGGCGCTCCGCTTCTGCTTGGGCATTGAGTGCCAGGTCGAGCTGGGGTTCGGAGGCGGGGATTTCGCGCAGAGTGCTGCAGGCTTCTGCCTGGCCCTGCTTGTAGTAGTAAAAGTCCACGCCAACTCTGGGGGAGATGCGGCCTTGGCTGTAATCACTAGAGACGGTCCCGCCGCGGACGGACCCGTAACGCAGCTGTACGGCAGCGTGGCGGCCTCTGTCGAGGTTGCCACCCATGATGTTGAAGAAGTGGGCGTTCTTGTCACTGAGGATCGCCATGTCGCGGAAGATGCGGTCCTTGGCGGAACCCAAGACGCCATCGAAGGCCCTGTTGATGCTTTCTTCCGTGGGGATGTAGTAACGAGGGCCAAAATAAGGAGATCTCTCGCTGGCGGCGCCCATGCGGCGATCATCATCTTCATTGATGCCCGCTACCACGGCGCGGACGGAAGAGAGGTTGCCGTTATCGATGATGGTGTGCTCGATGATGCTCTCGATGTTGTTTTTACGGTCAGTGGCGTGTAGCAGTTCCCGTTGCGCATGTCGGATGAGTCCCGCCAAAGAATCGCGCTTGCCTTGCAGCTGGCTCAGTCCCGAGCGCACGGCGTCCCTCTGTGCTTCTTCAGGGAGGGTGTTGATCACTTCATCCAGGCCCGCGATGACTCGATCCAGTTCGGCGAGCTGAGGGGTGAGGTCATGGAGCACTTCCATTTTACGAATCATGGTCTCCACGGTGGTGGCGCGGTGGATCAAGGCGCTGCTCAGGCCATCCCTCTCGCTTACGGAGGAGAGGAAGTTCACGGTGTTCACGGGTTCGCCGATGCGGCGGGCGATGCTTTGGGTGAGGGTGACCTGGGGTTCGCTCATGGAGCTGCGAGCCCGGGCGCCGAGGTCGTCCACCGTGGCTTGGGCGCGGAGGATCTCAGCGCTGTATTGATTCAGGATGGCAGCCTTGTGGCCTGCCAGTTCTTGGATACGGTTGAGGCACTGTTCCCGCTGGAGAAGGCGACTTGCCTCTTCGGCGGGATCCGCCGCTGGGGGCGTTTCATCAGCGAAGGAGAAAGAGCTCAATGCAGAGCAGGCAACCAAGGACAGAATCAAAGAACGCTTCATGGATAGAGCTCCTGGGGTAGTGATGCGGCGCATTATATCAGGGTGCGGAAATGTTGTGAAGTAAAATAGTACAGTATTTATGGGTGTTTTGCTAGATCGACATACTATTTTGATAGATTGACCTAGTAAAATGAGATAAAATCACTATATATTGAATAATACTGAACTTTTTAAGAACATTTTACTGCCCCGTCTCGTGGAAGTGGCCCCTCGTATTCAAGTTATTTTGGGACCACGCCAGGTCGGTAAGACCACGGCTATCAAGGCCGTGCTCGCTCAGCAGCATCAGCCTTATCACTACGCGTCAGCCGATGACTTACTCATCCCGGCAGTGCCCTGGTTACGCGAGCAGTGGGCGAAGGCGGCTCTGCTCTGTCGCAACGCACCTGAGCGGAGGGCCATTCTCGTCATCGATGAGGTGCAAAAAATCCTAGAATGGTCGGAGGCCCTTAAGTCGTTGTGGGATAACAAAAGTGACGACGGCCTGCGCGTTGTGCTGCTGGGCTCCAGTTCCCTTCGCATACAAACGGGCTTGTCTGAAAGCTTGGCGGGGCGATTCGAAGTCATACGCGCCTATCACTGGGGCTTGGTTGAATCCCATGAGGCCTTCGGCTTTTCGCTGGATGATTATCTCACGTTCGGTGGTTACCCGGGGGCAAGCCAATATCGCCACGACTTCGCCCGCTGGTATCAGTACGTGAAAGAGTCGATCATCGATGCCGTGCTCATGAAGGACATTCTCGGCCTGAGAAATGTAACTAAACCAGCTTTATTCAGGCAGTGTTTTCAAATCGCCTGCGCCTACCCAGCTCAAGAGGTGAGTTACACCAAGCTTCTCGGTCAGCTCCAAGATCGGGGCAACACCGATCTTGTGAAACATTATCTTGAATTATTCGAAGGGGCCTATCTTATAAAAAGCCTGCTGAAGTACAGCCCCAAGCCCGTAATCAAGAAATCATCGAGCCCCAAAATACTGCCGCTTTGCCCCGCGCTTGTAACCATAGCGCTTGGGCCTCACCTCACTCACGTACCTGAAATGCGGGGACGCCTTTTGGAGTTAGCCGTGGGCGCTGATTTATGTAGGCTACCAGGTGATCTTTTTTACTGGAGAGAACGTGGCGTGGAGGTGGACTATGTTTATGCCTTCGCCGGAGAGCTTTTCGCGGTTGAAGTCAAATCAGGTCGACAAAAATCAACCGCGGGCTTGGCGGAATTTTGTCGACGCTTTAAAAATGCCAAGCCAGTGCTCATCACCGAAGCCAACTACAAAGACTTTGCCCAGAACCCACTTGAGTTTCTCAATCAGAGCTAACTCGGATAAAACGGAGTGATCCCTTGAAATTACCTCGACCGTCGCACTTGAGTCTCTTGTTGGCCTTGTTTTCCACTTTTCTTTCCGCTTCCGGGTTTTGCAGCGGCATCTATATTGTCCGACATGGAGAGGGAGAACAGAACGTTCTTAAATTCTTCAATTCGAATCCAAAAAATAAGAATTACCGTGAGGTCCATCTCACTGAAGCAGGAAAAGAACAGGCAGCATCCACGGCCCGTAAGTTAGCGAGCCAGGGTTTGAGCGGCAAGAACATCAGCGCAGTTTACGTTTCCCCGCTGCCGAGGGCAAAAGAGACCGCCGGGATTTTGTCGCAAATTCTTGGCGTGGCTTCAGCGAAAATCAAGGAAACCGATGCGGTGATTGAAACTGACTTTGGAAAGTATGAAGGCACGAAGTACAGCGACTTCCCTTGGGATATTTACGACCATAGTCATGCAAGTGAATATGGTGGTGAGACCTACGGTGACGTTCAAAAGAGAGTTCGCGTATTCATGGATAAGCTTTTGCGGAGGTGCGACAGAAACGCCAACATCCTCATTGTCACCCACGGAGAGCCAGCCACGGCAATTGGTGAATATATTACTGGCGTAAAAAAGGACATGATCAAAACCGGTGAGTCCGTGGAGTTTTCTTGGGATACCGTTTATTCAGGGCCCACTGCCCTGTTATGCAAGGGTAAGCTTCGCTGAAGAAAAACCGTCACACGTAAGTGAGGAGCTTTTCCCTGCTCTTGTCCTCGCCGCGCACGATGGCCATGTAGGCATCATTGATGCGTTTGGTGATGGGGCCGATGCCGTCGGCGTTGCCGATGGTGCGGTTGTCCAGCTCGCGGATGGGGGTCACTTCGGCTGCGGTGCCGCAGAAGAAGGCCTCGTCGGCGGTGTACACCTCATCCCGGGTAAAGCGCTCTTCGCGCACTTCCAGGCCCTGGGCGTGGGCGATGTCCATGATGGTGTCGCGGGTGAGGCCCTCAAGCACGCCGGGCAGTGGCGTGGTTTTCAGGACCCCCCGGCGGTACATGAAGATGTTTTCGCCGGTGCCTTCCGCAACGTAGCCGTCGGTGTCTAAGAGCAAGGCCTCGTCGTAGCCTGATTTTTTGGCTTCCATCTTCGCGAGGATGGAATTGACGTAGTGGCCGATGATCTTGCCTTTGCTCATCTGTGAATTGATGTGGGGCCTGGAGAAGCTCGACACTTTGATGCGGGCACCCTTGGCCTTGGCTTCGGCGCCCAGGTAGGCACCCCAAACCCAGGTCATGATGGCGACTTCGATGGGGGGCTCAAAGGTGGGGAACACGCCGAGGGGGCCATCGCCAATGAAGACCAGGGGACGGATGTAGCACTCGTCGAGACCGGATTGCTTCACGGTTTCAAGGGTCGCCGCCCGCACTTCATCGAAGCTGTAGGGCATCTTGAGGTCCATGATTTTGGCGGACTCAAAGAGCCGGAGGATGTGCTCGTCGAGCTTGAAGATGGCCCGCCTGCCGTCTTTGGTTTTGTAGGCGCGAATGCCTTCAAAGGCCCCCATGCCGTAGTGGAGGGTGTGGGTGAAGATGCTGACGTTGGCCTCTTCCGGCTTCATGAATTTGCCGTTCCACCACACGACTTTACCGAGACGACGTTCCGCTTTGAAGTTAGGCATAGCGCATACAACCGCGTGGCGGCTCGATCGTCAAGGCTCGTCAATGGGGCTGGATAGCCCGGCCTGCTTGCGGCGGGCCACCATGACCTTGATGATCTCGGTGGCGGTTTCTTCCAAGGCTTTGCCTGTGACGTTAAAGACGGGCCAACGCTTGTTTTTGCGGAAGATTTGGTCCGCGTAATCGATCTCATCCAGAATCTGGTCCATGGTGGCGTAATCGCCCCCTTCGCGGCTGCCAAGGCGCTCCAGCCGCGCTTTGCGGATCTGGTAGAGCTCATCGCTGCTGATGGTGAGCCCGATGATTTTGCGCTGGTCGGCGTTTTTCAGTTCTTCGGGCACCAGAAAGCCCTTGATGATGGGGATGTTGCAGACTTTCCAACCGAGCTGGCCCAAGTACATGGAGAGCGGCGTCTTCGAAGAGCGGGAAATGCCCACGATGATGATGTCGGCGGCTTCCAGGTTGCTTAAGTCCCGGCCATCGTCATGGGCAATGGTGTATTCCATGGCCGCGATGCGGCGAAAATACTTGTCGTTGACCTGGTGAAAGAGGCCGGGAAGCGACTTGGGCTGCATGCCGAAGAAGACCGCCATGGAGCTCAACAGGGGGCCCAGGAGGTCGATGGCGGGCACTTTTTTCTCTTCGGCCTTTTTCGCGATGAAATCGCGGAGATCCGGGGAGACGATGGTGTGAATGACCATGTCATGGTGGATGGCGGCTTCGTCAAAAATAGCCTCCACCTGGGCTTTGGTGCGGATGTTTTTGTAGCGGGTGAAGTAGATCTCTTTGTCGGAGAACTGCACCATGGCGGCTTTGGTGATCTGCGCCGCGGTCTCGCCGGTGCCGTCAGAGAGGATGATGATGCGCAGTTCTTTGTGGTCGAAGTCCATGCCAGGTCCAGGCTAGCGCGAGTTAGGGGTCCCGCCAAGTTCCGCCTTGGGGCTTTAAAGTTCCGCTAGGCGGAACTTCGGGGGGCCATCAGAGTAAGTAAAATATTGAAATCGGCTTACTAATTATGTATAATACCTACCATGACCTACGCCTCCATGAGCTCCAAATACCAGATCGTGATCCCCAAGGAAGTGCGGGACCGGTTGCCCATGCGCCCAGGCCAGAAGTTCCTGGTCATGGAAAAAGACGGCGTCATCCACCTCATCCCGGACATGCCACTCAGCAAGCTCAAGGGTGTCCTGAAAGACAAGAACCTCGATGCGTCGGAGATCCGCGACAAGTCGGACAAGCCGTGAGCCTGTCCTCATAGATTCATCTGCTTGGATTGAGTTTTTTCAGGGAGGGGATGCTTCATCCTCCCTCGATGTGTATGTGGCCCATCCCAACCGCATCATCGTGCCCGCACTCGTGTTGTACGAGGTTTACAGATTTTTGCTGAAGTCAGGAGAGGAGGCGCAGGCCATACTGCTCCTCGCCCACTTGAAAAGGGGCGATGTGAGAGCTGTTGATGAGGAGATCGCTCAACTCGCTGCCGAGTTGAGCTTGAAACATAGACTTGGCACGGCGGATTCCGTGATTCTCGCGACGGCCCGGATCTGTGCTGCCAAACTCGTCACTCTTGATAATGATTTCCGGGGCATTCAGGGGTGTGAGGTCTTGAGCGGACCCTAAGGACAAGTCCTAAGGGCCCTTCAGTGCTCCGCGCAACCCGCGTAAGAGCTCTTCTTCCTGCTGAGGCAGATCGAACCATTGAATGCCGGGGAATGTTTTGAAGAACGTGCGCTGTTTTTTTGACAGCTGTCGGGTGGAGATGACGACGCGCTCTCGACATTCGGCGAGGGTCATCTTCTCGGCGAAGTGATCGAGCACTTCGCTGTAACCCACGGAGCGCAGGGGCTTGGGGGCCTCGGGGTAGCGCTTCAGAAGCTCCTTCACTTCATTGACCAGGCCCCGGGAGAACATCTGGTTGGCGCGGGCGATGATGCGATGCTCGAGGTCCCGGCTGCCGCGGCGGATGCCGAACACGGGGCAGGGGTAGGGCAGAGGGTCGCGGAGCTCCCGCTTTTCAAGACGCGCCGTCACGGGTTCGCCAGTGGCTTCGATGATTTCGAGGGCGCGCACCACCCGGTACAGGTCTTGGGGGGCGATCTTCGCGGCATATTCGGGGTCCACGGTGGCCAGCCTGCGATAGAGGGTCTGCGCCTTGTATTCCGCGGGGTGGCCCTCGAACTCCGCTTCAAGCTTGGCGCGAAACTCGGGCTGGGTGGGGGGTGCATCCCATACGCCAAAGAGCAGCGCTTTCAGATAGAAGCCCGTGCCACCCACGATGAGGGCGGGGGTTTTCTTTGCTTGGAGATCGTCCAGCACCGCTCGCATGTCCTTGACGTAGTTGCCCGCGGTGTAGGGCTGGTCCGGCGCCACCAGGTCCATGCCGTGGTGGGGCACGCCGTGCCGTTCTTCTTTGCTGGGCTTGGCTGTGCCGATGTTGAGCTCTTTATAAACCAAGAGCGAATCGCAGCTCAGGATGTGGGCGCCAGCCTCTTGAGCCACCCGGATGGCAATGTCGGTTTTGCCCGAAGCCGTGGTGCCGACAAGGGCGGCAACGCCTGCGCTCATCCACTTCTCCCGAAGAGACCTTCGATTTGGGAAAAATTCAGGCGGATGCTGGCAGGCCGCCCGTGGGGGCAGTTGAGGGACGAGGGCGTGGCTTCCATCTCCGCCACCAGCGCTTCCGCCTCGGCAACCGAGAGCGGTTGGCCCGCCCGGATGCTGCTGTGGCAGGCGGCGGTGTTGATGAGGCGTTCGAGCCGTGGCGACAACCGTGTGGGGTCCCCATGGGCTGCTTCGCCATCATGTTCCCGCAGGTGGGTGAGTAGCGCTTGAAATGTTTCTCCCACGCGGCTTTCATCAAGCCCGGCGGGGCGGCTGCGGATGATGAGGTGCTGGCCGCCGAAGGCTTCCACTTCGAAACCAAAACGGGCCAGCTCTTTGTCGCAGTCGAGGGCCAGCGCGATGTCTTCCGCCGACATTTTCACGGTGGCGCCGATCAAGAGGGGCTGGGGCGCCATGCCGTCGGTGAGGAGTTGGGTTTTCAGTTTCTCGTAGTTGATGCGCTCATGGGCGGCGTGCTGGTCGATGAGCACGAGGCCGTCGCCGTCTTGGAAGAGGAGGTAGGTGTTCTTCACCTGGCCTACGTAGTGCAACGCAGAGAAGCGGCTGTGGGCCCGGGGCGCCGCCAATGTGACCGCGGTGGGGGCGGTGGTGGCGGGATCTAAGGCAGGGCCTGCCCCGGCTTGAAACAGCGGCTCCGCCACGGGTTTGCTGCGAAACACCGTGCGATGTTCCGTGAGCAGCGCGGGCTGCATTTCCACGGCGGGGCGCGGTAGTGGCGTCGACGCCGTGGACGGCAGGTTTTCGCCGAGGCCGCGGGCTTCGTAAGCCACCCGTGCGTGGGCCCGGGCCACGGGGGCCAGCGCAACGCCGATGACTTGGAACACATCGCGGGGTTTGTGGAATCGCACTTCAGTTTTGGTGGGATGGACGTTGGCGTCCACGTCTTCCGTGGGCACTCGCACTTCGAGGAAGGCCCGGGGGTATTCCCCCTCCATCATGACGGGACGAAGGGCGACCATGACGGCTTGCTGCAGTAATTTGTCCTTCACCATGCGGCCGTTGACGGCGAGGTAGATGTCTTTGGAGTTAGAGGCGCGGCCATCCTGATCCACGTAGCCCCGCACCTGAATACCATCGTGGTCCGCGGCCACCGCCTCCAGCGATTCGGGGGGCACATCCAGTATGGCTGCCACCCGCTCATCGAGGAGGTCCGTGGCGGGGAGCTGCAACGTGCGTCGGCCCTCTGACACCATGGTGAAGGCCACCTGGGGGCGGCTCACCGCGAGGCGCAGGAGCAAGTCGCGAACCGCGGCAGCTTCAGAGGACTTGGCCTTCAAGAACTTCAGTCGCGCCGGCACATTGAAAAACAAATGTTCCGCCGAGGTGCGGGTGCCGCTGGGGTAGGGGACCTGCGCATTGGCGGCAAGGACCCGATTCAGTGAGGGTTTGCCGCCTTCCACGACTACGTTGCGGCCTGGCTCCCCTTTGCGGCGGGTCTCCATGGTGAAGAGGCTGATGGCGGCAATGCTGGGCAGGGCCTCCCCGCGAAAACCCAAGGTGTGGAGGCGCCACAAATCATCGGCTTCACTGATTTTGCTGGTGCCGTGGCGTTCAAGGGCCGCCAACACGTCGCTCTCTGCGATGCCATGGCCGTCATCGATGACGGAAACCCGGCGCAGTCCGCCGCTCTCCAGCTCCACGGTGATGTTGCGAGCGCCCGCGTCGATGGCGTTTTCCACCAGTTCTTTCACCACGGAAAAGGGGCGCTCAATGACCTCGCCAGCGGCGATTTTCTCCGCCACATCGGGGGGCAGCACGCGTACGGGGCGATGGGAACTGACCTGGGCATTCATAGGGCCCAGGAATGTCAGAGCCCGCACGGATTGTAAACCGTCCTCAGGAGGGCTAGGCCGCCATCTTCAGCATTTTGCCAGCGACGGCATGATAAAACTGAATGAGTTCGTCTTTTGCCTTCGCATCTTCGGCTTTGAAGGTGACGCCAATGCGGTAGTCATAGTTCTCTATGTGAATCATGCGGGAAATCTGGGTCATGCGATGGCAGTGGTTCACCACGCCTTTGAGATAAAGGGGTCTTTCGCATTGAATGACCACGGAGACCGGTTCCCCAACGGCAAGACCGTCACTGCTGAAGAGGTAGGCGCTTTCGGGATTCAACTCAAAGAGTAATAGTCTGGCTTTCGAGACGAGATCATAGCCATCAGGTTTGATTTCCGCCCGCAGGCGTTTCATGGGCACATAAAAGGCACGCGCACGCTTTTTTTTCTCAGCACTGGTCATCATAAGCACCCCCACGGTTCTATCGACGCGGGGGGTCTAGAACTGATGCGGCAAGTTTTACCTAGAAAGAAAAGAGGGGCCATCGGTGCTCCCCTCTCATTCCAGCGGTTGGAACAGCAGTGCGGACTTGTTAGTGTGGACTCATGCCCATACTGTTGTCAGTGATTTTACTTTGCTTCGCGTCATCCTCTTTCGCCGCGGAAAAAACACCGAAGCCCGACCACCTCATCATCATGATCTTCGATGCCATGCGCCCTGATTTCGTGGATCGCTTCGGCATGAAGAACTTCAAGCGTCTCCAACAGATGAGTCGCAACTATCCTCAGGCTTACGTGGGGCATCTCTTCAGTGAGACCGTGGTGGCCCACGCCGTGATCCCCACGGGGCTACCGCCGCGGCTCTTGCCTTGGGACGATGATCTCTTCTGGGACAAGGATGGCCGTCTGGGCAAGGGCGATGCGTTTTACCTCACCGGTAACCTCAGCATTGAGCAGCACAAGCAGCTTCTTGGTGACTTACCCTCCCACGTGTTTCTTCAGTCGAAGCTGAAGAACCGCTTCGGAGGCAAAGTCTTTGCCGTGGGGGCCAAGGCCTACGCCGCATCCATTTTCGGCGGGCCCCATGCCGATGGCATCGTGACTTTCAAAAAAGAAGCGGGCAAGTGCCTCCCCGCGGGTCGTGCGGTGCCTGATTACGTGAGCGGCGATGATCGCTTCACCGTGGACTGCAGTGATCGCCAGGGCACGGAGATGAGCTTTTATCCGCTGGATGGCGCCCGCCATGTGCCCGGCAAAGACCCCAAGCACCTGGGCGGCGACACTTGGGTGGCTGACGTGGCGATGAAACTCATGGAGAAGGAGCAGTGGAGCGCGCTTCTGCTCACATTTTCCGGCATCGACAAGATGGCCCACATGTTGGGTGAGCAGGATGGCCCCAGGCCCCACGACTTCAAGAGCGAGGTCAGCTTCGAGAACATCGTGAAGAATGCCGATGTTCAGCTGGGGCGTCTGCTCGATGCCCTGGAAAAGCGTGGCGAGCTGTCCCGCACCCTCATCGTGGTTACCGCGGACCATGGCGGCCAGGCTAACCGCTATTTCTTCGGAGGCCGGGGCAAGGGCCACAGCGGCGTCATCGTAGGCGATGAGGCCACCTCGGAAGATAAAGTGCCCGGCATCGAGCAGCTGCGCCGCAATGCCAAGGTGCGGGCGAGCTACTATGACTCCGCGCTGCGGGTTTGGCTCGAAGACCAAGTCCCGGCCAACCGCGCCAAGGCGGTGGCATCCCTTGAGCAAATGTCCGGCGTGGTGGCCGTGTATGGAAAGATGAAAAAAGAACCCGTGGAGCAACTGGAGAATGCGGAGCCGGAAGCAGCCCCAGCGGACTACGGTTATAAGCTCGAAGCTTCGTCACGGCTGGAGTCCCAGCCCAGGCGCTTCAAGGATTGGATGAAACAGAATGCCGAGGGGTTGCTGGACAGCATGGCCAGCGAGCGCTCACCGGATCTGGTTGGATTTCTCGAAGACGACGTGGGCTATGGGCTTCTCGGGGACCATGGCGGTGCCCAGGAGAAAGTGCAGCGCGTGCCCCTGTCCGTGTATGTGCCAGGCAAGCGCGGCGCCGTCTTGGGCGAGCGCGTGCGGCATCGCGATATCAAGGGCTTGATCGAAAAAGAAATGGGGCTGTAGGCTCGGTCTTTTGCCGCCTGGCTTCGTTGTCGTCGTCGCCCGCTCCACGCGGCGGGCATGAGCCCGTGTATGGACCCACCCTGCGATGCAAGAGAAAACGTACGATGAGGCAAGA
>CAYHWW010000027.1:0-10155 GCA_964360145.1 uncultured Oligoflexia bacterium
TGAAGAGCTTATCGGAACAGAGCTTGGTGGCGCCGTAGAGATTGATCGGGCTGGCGGCCTTGTCGGTGCTGAGAGCAACCACTTTGGAGACCTTAGTATCGATGGCGGCACGAATAACGTTTTGGGCGCCCAGGACATTGGTCTTGATCGCTTCGAAGGGGTTGTACTCGGCTGCGGGGACTTGCTTCAGCGCCGCGGCATGGATGACAAAGTCAACATCGCGGAAGGCTTCCTTCAGCCGGGCCTCATCGCGTACATCGCCGATGAAGAAACGGAGATTGGGATGGGCGGACTTGGGGAACTTGGCCGCCATATGAAATTGCTTGAGCTCATCACGGGAAAAGATAACGAGCTTGCGAGGCTTGTAACGCTCCAGGATGGTTTGCACCATGAGGTTGCCGAAAGAGCCCGTGCCGCCAGTAATCAGAATCGTTTTCTGATCGAACATTAGTAATTATCTATTTGACTCGGTCTGGGAATACAATGTGAATTTGATCTGCGGGAATGAGGAGACAAGAGCACAATGTCATCCACGGATAACTCAGCTCAAATTGCCATTATTGGCGGGGGAGTGGTCGGAGCAGCCTGTGCCGAACGGCTTTCCCGCAATCACGATAATACTCTGGTATTGGAAGCCTTTGACCGCTGTGCCGAGGGGGTTACAAGCCGTAATAGTGGTGTCATCCACTCTGGCCTTTACTACCCCCCTGACTCCCTGAAGGCACACCTTTGCATCCGCGGCTTGGAAATGCTCTACGAATGGTGCCAAAAACACGGCGTACCTCATGCTCAAACAGGTAAAATCATCGTGGCAAACGGCCCCCTTGAGGATGCCGCCCTTGTAGACTTGCATGTGAATGCCCTGAGATCCGGCGCTGAGGGACTGACTCGCTGGTCCCAGGCCAAGCTCAACTCTGTCCTGCCCACGATCCCAGGTACTGCAGCACTCTTCGCGGAACGGACCGGCATTATTGACGCCACAGCTTTAACTCACAGTCTCCTGACAGCAGCGGAAAGTCGAGGCACGCAGGTGCTCACCCGCTGCGCGGTCACCGCCATCACCGCTGCCAGGGGCGGCTACGAACTCGAAACCAGCCGAGGCCCGATTTTCGCTAGGGTCGTTATCAATGCCGCGGGTCTGGCTTCCGACGAAGTGGCCCGGATGGCGGGCATTGACCGTTACAGAATCTACCCCTGCCGCGGCGACTACTTTCGCCTCAAAGGCGCCCATTTTCCCCATCTCATATACCCGGTGAAGACCAAGGGTAGCCCCGGCCTGGGCGTTCATGTCACCTTGGGTTTGGACGGAACCGTGCGCCTAGGCCCGGATGCTGAGTACGTCGACCAAAAAGATGACTTCTCCCCTCGTCCCGAAAAGGCGGCGGCCTTCCAAAAAGCCGCGGAAAAACTCTTGGGGCCCATCGCCCTCGAGAACCTCGAATACGACCAATGCGGTGTGCGCCCCAAGCTGCGTGGCCCCATGGACCCCCAGGAGTGGGATTTCGTCATCTGCGCGGACCGCCCGGGGCTTATCAACCTGGTGGGAATTGAATCGCCAGGCCTTACCGCGAGCCTTGCCATCGCCGAGCTTGTGGAGAAAATCCTGTAATGAGACTACCGCTCCATCAAAGAACCAAAGCGCAGGGCGGAAAGATACTTCCAGAGCTGGGTTGCCTCTTGCCAGCTGGGATTCTGCCCCGATGAGAGCATGCCACGGTACCGGGCTGCGATGAAGCCGCGGTTAAGCCATGCATCCATGGGGGATGGAGTCTCCAGGACCTGCTCCACCCAGGGCTTCAGAGGCCCCGTAAGCCAAGACTGTAGCGGTGAGTTGAACCCGAGTTTGAGTTTCCGCTGACGGATGGACTCGGGCAATATACCCACCATGGCCTCTCGCAAAATGAGCTTCGTGAAGCCCTGGCCGACTTTGCGGTCAGAGGGCAGCGAGAACCCAAACTTCACCAGCCTGTAATCCAAAAAGGGCATGCGCACCTCGACGCCATGGGCCATGGACATCAGATCGAAGTTCCGGAGAATGCGGGGCAAAACCCTCACGGTAAAATCGTCGTAGAGCGCCATATTGATCGCATCGAACCCAGCGGGAGGAGCAAACAGCTCTGCACGATAGAGTTCCGCGCTCAGAGGATCAAAACGCAAGGCGCCTCCGAGGGCGGACATACGACGCTTTAATGCTGCAACCAGAGGGCTGGGGTCCCGGGATCGCACCATGCCACGGGCCACGCCCAGGGCGAGACTCTTCCACGAAAAGAAGCTGCCCGTCTGCTCGCGTACTTGGTTGAGAAGGGACAGCGCCTCCAGAGGCCTTGAAAAACAATCCAAGAAGCGAAGGTAAGTATAGTCATGATAGCCGCCCAGATACTCATCGGCACCATGGCCATCCAAGGTAACCTTGATTCCATCGGCCCTCTGCGCCTGGTAGATGCGCCAGGGGCCATCGGGCATTCCGGGGTATATGGCCTCCATGGAATAAATGATGTCATCGAGTCGGCGCACCAGTTCCTCCATGTCGCCCCGTACCCACACGGCCTCCATGGATGTGCCTTCCAGGGCTGCTCGCGCATAGGCCGATTCATCGTGGGCAGTGCCTGGGAACTCGTGAACGTAGGCCTTATGGGTGAAGGCGCCCGTTTCTTTTTCACCGCGAATCTTGGATAGGGTGAGCATCACGGCGCTGGAGTCCAGACCACCACTCAAAGACGTCGCCACAGGTACGTCACTCCTCAAGCGGATGCGACAGGCGTCGGTAAAGATGCTTCGAAATTCTTCCGCTTGAACACCATGATCCATGGGAACGTCCACCAGTTCCCGGCTCAGATTCCACCAGAAGCCACTGTTTTCACCCTCTGGACTGATCTCCATGAACTGGCCGGGGCGCAAGGGGCATACGTCCTGGAAAAGACTATGGCCTGAAGCCTCTGCGCCGGCCACGGCAAGCAGCGCTGTGGCGACGCCCTTGTGATCCCAACGCAGGGGATGGCTAGCGCGCAGCCCCAGAAACGCTTTGGTCTCCGACGCGAAGGCGGTGCCTCCGCCCACACGCCAAACGTAGAGAGGCTTGATGCCGAATCGGTCCACGCAGAGCGTGAGTTTGCGTTTGTGTTCGTCGTAGAGGGCGATGGCCCACATGCCGTTGAAGCGGGCAAAGGCCTGGGTTCCCCAGCGGTGCAGAGCCGCCAAGACCACTTCCGAATCCCCTGTGGTACGGAAGCTATAACCCTCCGCCTGCAGTTCTTGGCGCAGCTCCACGTAGTTATAAACTTCGCCGTTATAAACCATCCAGAGGCCCGTGCCCGGCAGCGTCATGGGCAAGGCTGCTTCTTCGCGTACATCCAGGATGGAAAGTCTGCGGTGGCCCAGACCCACACCAGGGCTATTCCACCACTTCACACGCTGACCGTCGGGGCCTCGATGTGCGATGCGCCTTGTCATTTCCTCGAGATCCGACTCTCGAGCTCCTGTCATGAAAGCGATGCCTGCAATACCGCACATTTCCTGAATCCTATTTTTTGGCGCGTAAGAAACCGCGAGCGACTGCGCAGATGAACATCATGTTAGTTTTCACATAGCGGCTTGTAAGGCGGCGTGGCTCCGTGGACCAGCGGTGCAGCCACTCCAACCCATTTTTTTGCATCCAGACAGGGGCTCTTTCCTTGTTCCCGGAGAGAAAATCGAAGGCTGCCCCAACCCCCACGAAAACGGCCGTGGGGAGCGACGACGATGCAAGGCTCATCCAGTACTCCTGCTTCGGGGCCCCGAGGCCCACCCACACAAGTCGTGCCCCGGAGGCCCTCACTCGCTGCAGCAGAGCCGCATGATCAGTCCTCCGAGTCACTTTGCCCGCCCTCAGCTCTTCCACCGTGTAAAATGGCCCCGCTTCAACGCCGACAATATTGATGCCCTCATAGCGAGCACTCAACCTATCACGCAGTTCTTGGACAACGCGGGGCGTGGACCCCAAGAAATACTGGGGAATACGTCGCCCGTCCTCGCTTTCAAACAGCTTCGCCATGACATCGGGCCCGCTGGCACGGCCATGGATGGCAGCCCCCAACCAGCGGGATACCCACACCAACGGCATGCCATCCGCCGTGGCAAGGGCCGCACCGTTGGTCACTGATTGGAAGCAAGGATCCTGATGGCCTTCCATCACGGTGTGCACGTTGCTCACACAGACATAGCCCCCCTGACCCGCGGCTACCCGTTGGCAGAGGGCCGAGACCACTTCGTCACAATCAAGCAGCGAAATGCGAGAGCCTAGGATTTCACAGGTTTCTGAAGTGGCCAACACCTCTGTAACTCCTCACAATGCAGGACGAAATGTCAAAAATAGATTGCCTCTTAAAAGCCGATTTTAATGCTTCAGTACCTGGGCTAGAATCCAACAACGTGGCTAGAAGCTTTCGGGTCTTGTGGAAAAACTACTCCAACACCTTCATCACGCTAACCCAGGTGATCGTAGACTTCGCATCTGTCTTCGCCGCCTTCTGGATCGGCTATTGGTTCTACGTCCACATCCTGGGTGGCTACGCACCCCAAACCCCCAGCGAATATACCCTCATCGCCAGCGGAGGCGCCGCCCTCTTTGTCACGGTCTTCAAGGCCCTGGACCTCTACAAGCGGGAAATCAGCCTCCTCAACGTTGAGGAGCTGCGGAAAATCCTCATCGCCAGCACCTGGGGCAGTGCCCTCTTCCTAGGTCTGACCTTCTACCTCAGAAGCTTCACCCTCTCTCGCATCGCCACCACCATCTCCCTCGCCTTCGTGCTCCTCCTCGTCATCGTGGAGCGCATGATTTTCCACCGCATCCACCTCTACTTTCACCTGCGGGGCTTTTCCCAGCGGCGCATCCTCATCTACGGTGCCGGCGACGTGGGTCGACACTTACTGAAGCGCCTCTACCAATCTCCGGCCCTGGGCATGTCGCCAGTGGGCTTGCTAGACGACGACAGCGCCAAGCACGGGGGCTCCCTCACATTCAAGGAATATCCTCAGGTGCGGGGTAACAAGATCCTGGGAGGCTTCGACGACCTCTGCCGCATCGCCCGCGCCCAGGCCGTGGAAGAGGTTTACATCGCCATGCCCGGCGCCACCTATGAGCGCATCCGCGCCATCGTGGAAGAATGCCGCCGCGCTGGCGTGGTGTACTCCATCGTGCCCCACTCCTTCGATCTCAGCATTGAAAAGGTCAGCGTCCTCGACATCGGCGGCATTCCCATCCTGCGCATGCGCCACCATCGCAAATCCTGGGTCTACCAAATCCTGAAGCGGATGGTGGATTTCCTGGCCGCAACGATACTCATCACCCTGGCATCACCGTTCTACGCGCTCTTTGGCATCCTCATCAAGCTGGACTCCCCAGGTCCCATCATCTTCAAACAAAAACGCGTGGGCCTCGGCGGCAAGGAATTCAGCTTTTACAAGTTTCGCACCATGTTCACGGATGCATTGGCCTACGCTAAAACACCATCGGCCTCCAACGATCCGCGCATCACCCCAGTGGGCCGGTGGTTGCGGCGCACCAGCCTCGATGAGCTGCCCCAGCTCTTCAACGTGCTCCGCGGCGACATGAGCCTCGTGGGCCCTCGGCCCGAGATGCCCTTCATCGTGAAGGAATACACGCCGCTCCAGCGAGAACGCCTCAGCGTGAGGCCCGGCATCACTGGCGTGTGGCAAATCAGCGCTGTGCGGGGCGAACCCATCCACGCCAACCTGGAATACGACCTGTATTACATCGAGAATCAATCACTGCTGCTGGACCTGGTCATCTTGGTGAAGACCGTCTTCGGCGTGATCCGAGGCATCGGGGCGATTTAACGATGGGCCTTATACGTTAGCGAACCTGGCGAAGTCTTGGTTGTCCTTGCAAAGCTCGTCGTAGGTCCCACTGGCGACGATGGCGCCCGCCGACATGAAAAAAAGCCTGTCGCAGCGGGCCACTGTTGTGAGGCGGTGGGCGATGATAATGATGGTCCTCTCACCGCTCAGGCGGGCAATAGACTGCACTATGGCCTGCTCTGTCTCGTTGTCCAGGGCCGAGGTTGCCTCGTCCAGAACAAGTACCTCACGGTTATGATACAGACAGCGGGCAATGCCGATGCGCTGCCGTTGCCCACCGGAAAGTCTCACGCCACGATCACCGACAGTGGTATCCAGGCCGTGCTCCAAGGACCTTACGAAGTCCTCTAGATATGCGGCCCTCAGCGCAGCCCAGACTTGTTGCTCGTCGATCTCCTCATCGGCAACACCGAAAGCGACGTTGCGGCGGATGCTGTCGTCCGACAGGTAGATCTGTTGGGGAATGTAGCCGATCTTCTCCTGCCATGCTGCGATGTCACGGGTGACGTCCACTCCATCCACCAAGATCTTGCCCCCGGTGGGGCTCAATAGACCAAGGATGATATCAGCCAGGGTCGTCTTCCCCGCTCCTGAGTGACCCACGAAGGCTATTGCTTGTCCCCTTTTGATGGAAAGGGAGACCCCCCGAACGGATGCCTGCTTGCTGTCGGCATAAGAGTACGTGATATTCTGAAGATCGATTTTCTCTACGAAAGCCAGGGACTTTTGTCTCGACGCCGCGTCCAAGGTGGCCATGGAAGCTGAAGCCGAGCCCCGAAGATCGTGATGGCCATCGTCGGCGTAGCTCACAAAATTGGTGCCCTGACGCATGCTTATGGCGGCACTGATGATGCGGTTCATGGATGGCATGAGCCGAAATGCGGCCACGGCAAAGAGGGCAAGGACCGGTATGAGTGTCTGCGGGTCCTGACCCGTCACAAGTACGCTCAAGACGAAAGCCATGACCACAGTGACTAGGATGCTCTCCATGAACAGCCGAGGCAGCTGATTCAGGATGCCGACACGCGCGGCGGCGATGGCATCCCTCTCGAAATACTTGATATAAGCATCGATGAAATATTTTTCGCGCCCCAATACCTTTGTTTCCTTGAGGCCTAAAAAAGCGTTGTAGAGCGTCTTGAGTTGCTCCGCGCTGCAAATAAATGCTTCTTTCGAATAGTGACTGAGCTTGGTCCTGATGACCAAATACAAAGCAAGCGCAGTTCCTCCAATGACGACGATAGCCGTTGCCGTCACCAACGGCTGCACGACAAACAGGTAACAGAGGATCACCGCCAAAACGACAGCCTCCGTGCCTATGATCATGAACGGCCCCAGTACGGCGTCAACAAGCCGCGCGGCTGACTGCAAATTGCGGATGACTTCCGCCGGATTTTTCTGGAGATGGAAAGAGTAAGGGGCCTGCATGTAAAAGCTCATGAGGGCTCGAGATCCCGCAATCTTTTTTTGACTGAAGAAATGGAATTGAAGATGATAAAATAGCCAGAAGTAAGCATTCTTGGCGAGATACACCACGAGTAACACGACACTTACGGCGCCCAAAAAATGACGATGGGAACTGAAACCCAACCACTGGTAGGCCTGCCTCAGGCGCTCATGCTCCGTGGCAATGCTGGGCTCAGCAACCAGCTTCATGAAGGGCAGGATTAAAGATACGCCCAACAGCTCCAGTACGGCACCGAGGAGCATCATGACAAAAAAACCAGCCAGCCTGAGCCGCTCGCGGGGGGTCAACAGGGCGTAAATCCTGAGAGCCATGCTGCGTCGCTGCGGGTCCCTCACTTGGGATGACTTGTGATCAAAAGTAGATTCCATGGCTATTTGGCTATTTACTAGACTCCCTGCAGTCGTTAATTGTGTTTCCCTGATAGCATCTCACGCTAAAAACACATCAAGAAAACAAAGTCTTACTGGCTATATCCATGACAACAACTCTTCCTAAAGTTGGCTTTGCAGGCCTCTCCCACCTTGGAATCGTAACGAGCATAGCCCTCGCATCGAAAAAATTCCCCGTCGTCGCATTCGATGAACGCACGGATCTCATCGCCGACCTCAGGGCGCACCGCCTTCCCATCCATGAACCTCGGCTTGCTGAAATACTTGAGGGCTGTGGTGATGGCATTTTATTTACTCATTCCAAGTCTGATCTAAAAAGCTGCGATATAGTTTACGTGGCCATCGACGTCAAAACTGATGAGCAGAATGTGAGCGATCTCTCTGGGATCCGAGCCCTCATCGCTGATGTTGGGCCCCACCTCAAGCAGGGCTGCGTGTTCGTCATTCTAAGCCAGGTACCCCCAGGCTTCACGCGCACCGTCAACCTGCCCCACTCCAAAGTGCACTATCAGGTAGAAACATTAATCTTCGGCCGTGCGGTGGAGAGAGCCTTGTATCCCGAGCGTTACATGGTGGGCTGCGCTGACCCTGGCGCCCCGCTTCCCGCACCCTTCAAAACCCTTCTTTCGGCATTCGATTGTCCGATCCTGCCCATGCGCTACGAGAGCGCCGAACTGGCGAAAATCTCCATCAACATGTTCCTCGTATCCTCGGTGAGCGTTACCAATACGCTGGCTGAAATCTGCGAGTCCATCGGCGCCGACTGGGCCGAGATCGCGCCCGCCCTGAGACTAGATCGCCGCATCGGTCAGTACGCCTATCTCAGCCCCGGCCTGGGCATTGCCGGCGGCAACCTTGAGCGGGACCTGGTGACCGTGAAGAAGTTATCGCAAGAGTTTGGCACGGACGCAGGCATCGTCGACGCCTGGACCACCAACAGCTGCTACCGACGCGATTGGGCCATCCGCACGGTGCACAAACGTGTACTTTCCCTCAACGATAAACCCACCATTGCCGTTTGGGGCCTCGCCTATAAGCAAGACACCAAATCCATCAAAAACTCCCCTTCCGTCGCCTTCGTCGAAAGTCTAGGTGCCACCGCGGTGCGCGCCTACGACCCCCAAGTCGACTTGCGCGAGCAGCATCAAGGCAGCCTACCCCCGGGCTTCTCTCAAGTGGCCACGGCCCTGGAAGCCTGTCGCGGTGCTGACGCCTTAGCCGTGATGACTCCCTGGCCTGAATTCGCTGGGGTGGATCTGAAAGAGGTGAAGGCTCTCATGAGCGGCAATACGATCATCGATCCTTACGCAGTTCTTGATGCCAGCGCTTGCGAACGCGCAGGGCTCAACCATTCACGATTGGGAAAACAATGATCAAGCATCTCAACAGCGGCCAACAAGGCCCCAGGCGCGTCGTCATACTGGGCTCATCGGGCTTTGTGGGCAAGGAGCTTTCTCGCACCCTGGGAAACTGCGACCTCGACGTCCTCGGGATCGCCTCCAAGGACCTTGACCTCTGTTCCACGGATTCCGTGGGCCGCCTCAAGGCCTTGCTCCGCGACACCGACGCACTGGTGTTCGCATCCGCCCTCACCCCGGATAAGGGTAAAGATGCCCGGACCATGATGAAAAACTTGCTCATGGCGGAACACGTCGGCAACGCCCTGGAGCAGGCCCCGTGTCATCACGTTGTCTATATCAGCTCCGATGCTGTGTACGACGAGGCCGCAAACCCTGTGCGCGAAGCGGGCCTTTGCGACTCAGGTGGTTTGTATGGCCACATGCACCGCGGTCGCGAGATCATCATGAAGACCGCGCTGGCCAAAGCTCGCACGCCTCTGCTGATTCTACGGCCCACAGCCCTCTACGGAGCAGGCGATACCCACCGCGGCTACGGGCCCAACCGCTTCCTGCGGACGGCCCTGCAAGACAAGCAGATTGCCCTCTTCGGCAACGGTGACGAGAAGCGTGACCATCTCCACATCGACGATTTTACCCGCCTCATCCAGGCGTGCCTCATGCACCGCAGTGAAGGCCTCTTGAATGTCGCCTCTGGCACGTCAGTTCCTTTCCATGAGGTGGCAAGCGCCGTGGCCGACATCGTAGGTGGCGACATCGAGATCAAGCGCTCACCACAGACAAACCCCGTGACCCACCGTCATTTCGATATCACTGAGTTGCTCAGAGCATTTCCTGACTTCCGCTTAACCCCTCTCAAACAGGGACTCACCGCAACTTATCAAGCTCTTTCATAGCCCTCAGGGCCGTGAAACCGATGTAGTAGGTTGTCGCCACGGGGAAGAACGCCTTGTGTCTCTCAGAATACAAGCGCTCCTGGAGAATTTCGTCCACGGTGAATAAGCCCATGTCAGACCCTTCGGTGAGCGCCAACCGGTCTAGAGAAACTGTCAGCGGGCAATAATAGGCATGAGAAATCAGATTG
>CAYHWW010000027.1:10165-30461 GCA_964360145.1 uncultured Oligoflexia bacterium
ATCACGTGAGTTTCAAGGAAACACATCTCTTCAGGGCTAAAACCGATTTCCTCGAGGAGCTCCCGGCGTCCCGCCACTTCAGTTGACTCACCACTGATGATGGAACCGCCGAAAAAACCCCACTGTCCGGGAAATGCGATGCCAGGAATTTCATCACGAAGTTGGAGCAATATCTTGTTGCGTACGTAGGGCAAAATAACGACGACTTCCCCAGTGTTGCCCTTCACGCAGAGTAGGCGCGCCCTTCGCCTGCATCGATGGGCACGAGACAACCACCCATCATCGATGCATCGTCAGAACAGAGAAGCATCAGAAAAGGCAAGAGTTCTTGCCCATTGGCCATGAAGCCCCGAGGAAGCTTTTCACGTACGAACTGTTCATGCACCTCAGATTTATCCGCCTTCAGGCGATCCATGGCATTTCCGGGCGCAAAGAATGCGCCTGGCAAGATACCCGTAACTACGATACGAGACGAAGCGAGCTCCTTGCCCAAAGTCCTGACGTACGCGGCGAGACCCGCCTTCACAGTGTTGTAGCCCACGGAGCCTACACCCTCGCTGGAGGCGATGGAGCCCACATGGACCAAGTTTCCTCGACCGCGTGCCTTCATTGCGGGAATGAGCAACCGATTAATCTCAGAGGCTACAAGCAAATTCAGAGTGAAGAGCCTCATGAAGTCTGGGGCGGTAAGAAGTGCGCTTCGGAGCCCCAAGCCACCACCCACTGTGTGGAGAACAGCGTCCACCTCTCCGTCGAAAAATGAGCTGGCCTCCTTAATGATTTTTTCTAAAACAATAAAATCAGTCAGATCGCCCGCCACAACGAGATGTTGGTCAGGATTTTTGCAGGCACTGCGAACCTTCTCCAGATCCTCCCCAGAGCGCGCGAGCAGCACAAGACGAGCTCCAGCCCCGGCAAAGGCAACAGCCGCAATGGCGCCCAAGCCCTTCGATGCCCCAGTAATAATAATCTTTCGATCTTTTAAATCAGCGATGTGTGCCGTCCCTCAGGTGCAAGGTGCGTGCGTTACTGAAACAATAGTCCCCAGAGTATTCACAATGTTTCAATACCTCCACCCAATCGCCCTCAGAAAGAACTGTCGTGCCCAACAGAAGCCAATGGCGAAACAGTCTGAACTCCTCTTCCGTTGCGTAGGAACCAAGAGTGATGAAACTCTTCCCTCTGCCCACCCTCTTAATCTCCTTTAAACACTTGATCGCATCTGGAAGGCTGAGTGCGTAAACAGGGCCAATAGCAATGACCAAATCGAAGACATGATCTTCGAAGGGCAGCTCCATAAAGGGCGCCTTACGGATGTTTTTTTTAACGGAAGGCATCGCATTCTCAATCGCATAGTCTGAAACATCCGTGCCTTGCACCGTCATGCGCGGATATTGCGTTTGAAAGTCATGCAATAAAAATCCTTTGTGACAACCGATTTGTAAAACTGAAGACGTTTCGGTGAGCCCGTACTCGTTGTACATCTTCTTAGCAATGGGTGCCCAACGACCATCGTATTTGAAGCTGCCGTAACCTAGATTACGATCACCACCATCGTAGAATTCGTAGCCACGGTAACTTGCAATAATACGCTGGTGTATGGTTCGAAAACCAGGGCCCACCAGACGTGGCTCCTTTGGTTCTGGATAGTCATCAAGGACATTGAATTCTCTCATATGCGCACTCTTGAGGGCTTCCCTGATTATCGCGTGTTGCCTTTGAAATAAAGATCCACCTGAGCCAGGGTTTCTTTCATCCAGGGGCCAAGGTGTTTGTAGTGGGGTGACGTCACGATGCGGTCATCGGTCACAAAGGGCGCATCCACGTAGGTGGCACCAGCATTATTGATGTCGTCTTTGATGCTGTAGTAGCCAGAGATCTTCTTGCCCTTCACGATCTTGGCGGAAATCAGCATCTGACCCGCATGGCAAATAGAGGAGATGACTTTGCCGGAGGCATGGAAGTCGGCGATGAACTTGATGATGTCCATGTCCTGGCGCATGTATTCCATGGCCTTGGCGCCTCCGGGGAGGAGGAGGAGGTCATAGTCGGACACCTTCAGCTCGGGGATGTCCTTCGTGGGAACGATCTTGGTACCGATGGCACCGAGAACAGTCTCTTTGCCGCGGATGGCGACATCCACTTCGTAGTCGGCTTCCTGCAAGCGATAATAGGGATAGATGAACTCGTGGTCCTGGACGAGTTTCCCGGTGATGATGATTGCTCTTCTTTGCTTGTTAGCCATGCTTCACTCCTTATTTTTTTTCGTGGCGATCATATTTTCCGCAATCTCTTTTGCATCCAAGAACGGATAGAGGTCCTCAAGAAGCGTTTGCTGGGTGGTGCCATCAGGCTTGCGCCGATTGACGGCCTTGGGCCCCTGATCCTGGTTCGGATCCATCATGATTTCGCAAACCACAGGCCCCTTGTAGTCGATGACTTCCTGGATTCTCTTTTTCAAGTCGTCGTGGGAGCTCAGCCTGACGGACTTGATGCCGTGGGCCTCGCCGACCTTGAGAAAATCAGGGAAAGACAAGCCACTCTCCTCGTTGGCGCCCATGAGACGGCCTTCGAAACCCAGCTCCTGGGTTTGCTTGATGGTCATGTAGCCGCCGTTATTCAGGATGAACAGCTTGATGGGCAACTTATGGTGCATGACCGTGGCTAACTCTTGAATGTTCATGAGCAGGCCGCCATCACCGGAGATGCAAACCGTGCGCTTTTTGCCATTGGCAACGCAGGCCCCTACGGCGGCGGGCAGACCCCAGCCCATGGCCGCCAGCCCACAATTGGTAAAGAGCCTCTGTCCCGCTTTCACTTTCCAGGCCTGGTGGGTGCCCTGAAATGCGATGCCCATGTCGGTGACAATGACGTCTTCCGGCGTCAATACATCCGAGAGGACTTCCGTGAAGTAGTACGAGTTGATGGAGCCCTTTTGATTTTTGTATTCGGGCAACACCACAGGATACTTGGCCCGCCAGGCCTGGCACTGCTCGATCCAGTCGGGGACCTTGATGGACACCTTGGACATCTGTCGATTGAGTTCGGCGAGGAACGACTTGGCGTCAATGTGGATCTTGACGTCCATTTTGAGCGTCTTTTTATCGAGCTCCGTCTTGTCGATATCGACCATGATGCGCGTAGCGTGCTTCGCGAAGTCTTCGACGTTGTAGCCCGTTTGCGGCAATGACAGCCGCGTGCCGATGGCCAGATAAAAATCGGCGTTCTGCAAAGCAAAATTGGCACCACGTTGGGCAAAGGTGCCTGGGCGACCGGCGAAGAGCTTATGGTCACTGGCCACCATGTCGTTGGCATTCCGCGCCGTGACGAAGGGCAAACCGTGTTCCTCCACAAAGGTCATGAACTCTTTTGCCGCGCCCGCGAGCTTCACACCCTGACCCACGTGCAAGAGCGGCCGCTTGGCGGACTTGAGCAATTCCACGACCTGGGCCACTTTGCCGCTGAGGTCCTTTTCGTATTCGATTTTGATCTCGCTGGGCGAGAAACCCACCAGCGTGGCCTCATCGATTTGCGCATTCTGGATGTTGGCGGGGATATCCAGCCACACGGGGCCGGGACGCCCGGACTTCGCCAAATAGATGGCTTTCTCCAGATGGTACTTGATCGTCTTGGCATCCTCGACCATCACCGCGTACTTCGTGATGGGCTTCACGAGATCGATGATGTTGAGCTCTTGAACGCCGAGCTGCCGTAGACCCGAGTTGCCGATGGTTTGGTTGAGGAAAGCCTGCCCCGACAACGTGAGGTGCGGAACAGAATCCATCCAGGACCCCGCAGTGCCGGTGATGGCATTGGTGCCACCGGGGCCCGTGGTGACCAACGTTACCGCCAGATCGTTCTTGATGCGGGCATAGGCTTCGGTGGCCATGGAGGCGGCCTGCTCATGATGGCAGGCGTAGTAGTTCATGCGTTTGCTACGAGCAACGGCATCGCAAAGGAAGATCGACCCTCCACCCGAAACGGTGAAGAGATCTCGCACCCCTAAATCCTCGAGGTATCGGACGACGTAGTCCGCTAGCTTGATCATTCTAATCCTCTTCCAAAAGATCTATAATCATCTGCTCTTTCAATGCCTTGCGCTCTAAAAAGGGATACATGTCTTCCAAAGGCTTTGCCAGCCATTTTCCGTCGCCTTTGACTGTGAAGCCCATCCTGGGAATGAGCTCCTGACCGCTGTCTGTTTGAATCTCACAGACCGTCGGGCCCTCGCTGGCCAACACGCGCTGGATCTGCGCGTCAATGGATGCAGGGTCGCTGATTTCATAAGTTAAGAATCCATAAATACTAGCAATTTTGGCGAGGTCATAGGAGCCAAAGAGAATCTCATTGTCTGTGCCGACGTAACGGCCGCCGAAAAAATCCTTCTGGATCGTGCGGACAGTGGAATGCCCCTTATTCTTCAGTAGGAAAATTTTAATGGGGAGTTTGTTGTCAGAAATGGTCTGAAGTTCTTGGATGCTGACCTGAAAACCCCGATCCTCGCAAAGGCAGACGACCTGGCGACGCCCCATTCCCACGCTGGCACCGATGGAACCGGACACTGCAAAGCCTGGCAGCTCCAACCCCGTGGAGCTAATAAGCCGTTGCCCTTTTTTGAACTTGAAGCTCTGCATGGTGTAGCTCATGGCCAAACCACCATCGGCGACCAGTACGTCGTTCTCTTTGAGCTGCTCAGAAAGTGAATTTACAAAGAGGTAGGGGTTGATCAAGTCGTCGTGCTTATAGCCCTCTTTCAATGTGGGAAAATCTGAAGCCCATTTTTTGCATCTTTGGATCCATGCGGAATAGCCGCCCCTACCTTCGGGCAAGTGCGTAAGGAATCCCTTGATGACGGTCTTCGCATCGCCACGGATAGCGACATCGGCCTTGAGCGTGCTCTTTTGCAATTCATCCGCATCGATATCGGCGATGACTTTTTTCGCAGCCCGGGCGAAGGCCATGGTGTTGCGTCCGATGAGGGGGATCGAAAGCCTGGAACCGATGCTGATGAGCAGATCAGAATTCTGAATGATGAAATTCGCCCTGCGATGGCCATACATACCGGGCCTGCCGAAAAACAAGGGGTGGTCCTCGGACAGTAAGTCCGCTCCACGCCTGCTTGTAAGCACGGGGATTCCGAGCTTATCGATGAGCTCCATAAGCTCTGCTTCTGCCTTGGAGAGGCGCACACCGTTGCCCACGAGAAGCACGGGACGCTCCGCAGTGCGCAGCAATTGGAGGGCCTCTTGTACCTGCTTGTCCACAAGCCTGGGCTCTACGGGCGATGCGGGCGGGACAAAGGACTGAAGCTCCGTTTCACCAATGGTCATGCCCTGGATGTCGATGGGTATGTCCACCCATACAGGCCCCATGCGCCCTTCTTTAGCGTGATAGGCCGCCTTTTCCAGATGATAACGGATGGTCATCGGATCGGTGACCTTCACCGCATACTTGGTGAGGGGCTTCACAAGCTCTACAATATCCAAAGATTTGTTGCCAAGCTGCCGCACCTTCCCATCGGTGTCCTGATCCGTGCGCGCTTGGCCTGAGATGACGAACAGGGGCGTGGAATCAATCCATGCATTGGAAACCCCCGGAAGGGCGTTGGGACCCGAAGCGCCCGAGGAAATGAGGAGAAAACCAGGTTCTCCCGTGAGCTTGCCGTAGGCCTCCGCCGCCATTGAAGCGCCGCGCTCGAGTTGATTGCACACAAAGCCCAGAGACTCGTCGCGACCGATGGAATCAAGCAAATGTACGTTGGCGTCGCCGGGAACAAGAAAAACGCTTTTGACCTTCTGGGACTTGAAAAAATCGACAACGTAGTCAGACACCTTGATGATCTTGTCTATTTTCTTCACCATGAGCAGTTCGAGGGAATCACCGGGCTTCAATCCCTTCACCGCCCTGAGGTCACGCACGGTCATGGTGTCGCCAAACTCAATGACCGGCTTTCCCGCCTGGTCGGCGATATGGCCGCGCAGCACGCTGATGACGTCCTCATCCTCGAGGGCGAGAATTTCGCTCAAGTCGACGGAAGTAGTGATCCGCTTGAAGGTGATCGTGCACTGACCAAACCGCTTTTTGAGATTGTAGTGAACATTGGGGCCGCTGAAGGAGATGTAGTTGTAGTTCTGGATGTTCTTCGAATAGCTGGCAGAGCTTTCATAGCCCTTTCCTTGCCGACCGTACTTGTCCATGGAACGCACGAGATCCCGCTTATTTACGGGGGTTTCAATCTCCATAACGAAAGCCCCGTCGTCCGACAAGACGCGGGTTTGGTGAAAGACACCCTTGTCGATGAGGAGTCCCTCGCCCGTGGACCTTTCGAACCGGGACTCCAACGTGGAGCACAGGACCTTGCCCTGCAACACGATGAGGGACGTCTTCTTGCTCGGATGGCAATGCATGGACGTCTCGGCGCCCTTTTGCAGATAGAGCACCCAAACTGCCACGGAGTCATTTTGAAAAATGAGGTACTCGTAGCCCCAGGGCTTCTTCACCACCACCCGGGAGTAGTCGAAATGATCGTCGGCAATATCCCCCGGCGTGACGGGGAGCTTAGCCAAGAGATCCTGGTCAGCAGTGGTGCGGGGTATCTGCTTGATCATCGCTTTACGGAATAAAATTCGCGGATTTTATCCACGATGTAATCCATCTGCTCCAAGTTCAGGTGTTGGTGGGACGGCAGGGTGACAATGTCCTTGGCCTGCTGCTCCGCCACTGGGAAATCGCCCTCCTTGTAACCCAAGGCCCGAGCAGGCTTCTGGAGATGGAGGGGCACGGGGTAATGGACCTTGGCCTCGACGCCGTTCTCAATGAGATATCGCACGAGGGAATCCCGATGCTTCACCGTAACCAAGTAGAGCTGGTAAACTTCCCGCATATTCGAAGGGCGCGGCGGAACAGCAACAAATCCCGTGAGCTTCGAAAGCCCAGCGTCCAAGCGCCGTGCGTTCTCAATGCGAACACGGATACTCTCTTCTTGCTCGTCCAGGAGACGAGTGGCAACGACAGCCTGCACCGGCTGGAGCCTGGCATTGACGCCCCACATGTCCAAGTGGTCCCGGTCCACCATGCCGTGGTTGCGGTAGCACCTCAGCCACTGGGCGACGTCATCATCATCGGTGGCGATCATGCCGCCGTCGCCCCAAACGTTGAGGGGCTTCAGGGGATGCATGCTGAAGGCGTTCACTTTGCCAAAGGTGCCTGCGAACTTAGGGCCGATCTTGGCGCCCACCGCGGGGCAGGCGTCCTCGACTACGGGGACCCCGTGCTTGTTCGCGATTTCAAGAATGCGATGCATCTCCGGCGGACAACCGCCCCAGTACACAGGAAGAATCGCCTTGGTGCGCGGCGTGATGGCGGACTCGATTTTGGTAACGTCGATGCTGAAACGTTCGTCACAATCAACAAAAACAGGCGTGGCACCCACCGCGACAATGGCGCCCGCCGTGGCGTAGAACGTATTGGCCACGGTGATGACCTCATCCCCCGCTTGAATGCCTAGGGACTTGAGGGCGAGAATCAGCGCATCCGTACCCGTATTCGTGCTGATCACGTGTTTCACGCCGATATAAGCGGCAAACTTGCGCTCAAACTTCTCGACGTAAGGCCCCAGCGTGAATTCGCCGGACGCCACCAGCTCACGCAGATCCTCGAAGTAGGCGTCAACGTCTTTGAATTGCTCACTCAAGTAATTGTATTTAACCTGCATAGAATTCCTTGATGAGCGCAATGACGCGGTCCTGCTGCCTTTCGGTAAGCCCCGGGTACAGCGGCAAGCTCATGATCTCGGCAGACGCCTTCATGGTCTCTTTGAAATCACCGGCTTCGTACCCCAGGTCCACCGCGGCTTTCTGCATGTGGATGGGAATGGGATAATGTATCTTCACGTCGACTTGGTTTTTCGTCATGAAGTCGAAGAGCTTGTCCCGGCCCGCGGCTCTGATCATGTAGGTTTGGTAAACGCAATACTCGCCAGCGCCCTCAGTGGGAACCACTGCGACGGATTTTAGTGCGTCATTGTAGCGGAAGGCCAAGCGACGGCGCTCCTCAGTCCACTGCTCAAGCCGCGTCAGCTGCACGCGCAGAAGCGCGGCCTGCATTTCATCGAGTCGGCAGTTGTAGCTCCAGAAATCGCACTCATTCCTGTTTTTGAAGCCATGGGCCCGGGCTTGTTTCATTTTTTCCGTAAAATCAAGTTTCTTCGCCGTCAAAATACCTGCATCGCCGAAAGCGTAAAGATTCTTCAGCGGGTGGAGACTGAAGCAGGCCACGTCGCCGAAGCTACCGACACGCTGACCTCTGTACTTGGCTCCCACCGCCTGTGCCGCATCCTCGATGACAAAAAGATCATGTTTTTTCGCGATCTCCAAAATGCGATCCATTTTGGCCGGACGGCCGGTGAGATGCACCGGCATGATCGCCTTGGTGCGGGGGGTAATAGCCTTCTCGATTTCATCGGGGTCGATGTTCAAGTCAGATGCAACGTCAGCAAACACCGGTGTCGCGCCAATAAGTGCGACGCTTGAGGCGGACGCCACGAAGGAGTTGGGGGCGGTAATCACTTCGTCGCCTGGCCCAATGCCAAGCCCCCTGAGCGCGATCATGAGGCCGCAGGTGCCATTGGCCACCCCCACGGCGTGCTCCACGCCACAATAGGCGGCAAACTCTTCTTCAAAGCCCGAGACTTCTGGGCCGAGAATGTAATGACCGCTGTCGATGACTTTTTCCAACGACTGCAGGAGCGATTTTTTCAGCTCTGCCGACTGGAGGCCGAGGTTCGCGTAGGGGATGTAATCGCTGGGATTGGGTGACATGCACGTCTCCATTTTCTTGTGAAAACCTACCCTAAAAACGCATTTAAAATCAATTTCCCAAAGCCAGACCAGAAAAGTCCGACGAATTCCCTGACGTCACTCAAGCCATGCTCACTGGTGGCTCAATAATCTTCTTCTCGTGAGCGTAAACGACATTGCTTTTCTGCGCGGCATGTACCGCCGCAAGCCGTGAGCGCAACCCCTGAATGAATTCTCTGTCACCAACGTCCAACGCCTCGGCGCCGCGACTCATTGCGACCCTCTGAACCCAGAAAAAAAGCTCCTTGGGCACATAGGGCATGTCGGCCAAGAACTTTTTAATGATTCGTGACTCAAGGGCGGCGTCGACCTCAGCATCAAGATTGTAAATAAAATAAATCAAGTCCCCAACCGTAAATTTGGAGCCTTCACGGAGGGCAAGGGCGGACGCCAATGAGACGCGCTGACGCGCACCTGGCTTAGCCTTCTCGAACCAGATTTCAGCATAGCGCCGTGTGTATTCCGCCCAGAATGCTTGATAGGGGTGATCCAGCGAATACTTGGTCATAACCCAATTCTGCGGCACCACAGGCGATAACAGACACCCGGATTCAAACATGCGGTCGAGCTCAACCCCGAAAGTGTTGCTGGAGTAGAATATTCGGGCCGGCTGCTCGGCAAGCCATTGGGACCAGAGATCCACCCATTCCTGGGTCATTTCTCCCAGCGAGAGGGTATTGATGACGATATCGAAATTGAACTTTTTGGTAACTTCGCGCAGATGCAGAGGACACAATACAATGAGTGGTTCCCCCTGGGTATTCAGCGCAGCCTGCACATCTTTTTCGTCCGTCAGGTATATGAGTTTTGTGTCAGGCAAAACTGTTCGCAAGAAAGTTTCAGCGAAAAACAATGACTCCGGTGCATCGACGATCATGTAAAAGTTTGCCGGCTTGATGGGGTTTGTCATCCAAATGCGCGCAATGTCACCATAGCCGCCGCCCAGCTCGCACACCCTGCTCACGCTTGAGTCGTACTCAAGGCAAGAGAACATAAAAGCTGTATGGATATACATCGTTGTGCTCACAAGTCTGTTACAACCATAAAATGGGTTGTTCAGTACCACGGAACCCTGGGGTGAGACGGGCGTTTCACTGATAAGTGCTATACTGTCCCTGAACGATGGGTAGAGATTGTACAGGATATTTTCAAAGTATTGAAAGATGAAGTCGGGACGATGCTTCTTGTTGCGATGGTCATAGTTGTTCGTTTGTAGAACGAAATCCATCGCCTGCCTCTCTGAGCGGCAAGACTGAATGAACTTGGCGTGCGCCTGCAGAATCGGCGCCCATTGATGACTGTGCGGCGGCAGACTGCCGACATCGAGCCCGGCGACGCTGTTGTAATGATGCTTCGCAGCTTCATTGATTGAGTTATTCGCCATACTGTATCTCTCCGTGGACTTCACACGGGCCCAAATGCTCCATTTGGCGCCGGTTTTCATGTAGAATCATAAGGTAAACTGTGACATTACTTTACTAGCCCTGAGGCGGAAAGGGCTTATTTATGCAGCGCCTGCTAAAATTTAAGAATCGGGAGTCCTGCCTAAAATGCAAACAGCACGTATTGAGAACGTCGCGGACATTTCAAAAACTGCGGATGAAGAACTCACCCGTATTTTTCCGGAGCGATCCCTGCGCAGGGTTCTCTTCGTTACGCCACCGGACGCGGATGAGTCCCTTTTCAATTATGCCACGGCGAAGCGCGGGCGCTACTGGAACTACCCCGCCTATGGTGCCGGGGTATTGGCGTCCCACCTTCGGAAAAATGGCATCGTTGTAGACATCCTGAATCTGACCAATGCCACCCTCAAGGCGGCTAGACTGGCCAATGACGCGAGTGAGTTGGACTTTAATAGGGTTTGGCAGGAAGCGCTGGATGAGCGGATCAAACAATTCAAGCCGGACATGCTGGGGATCAGCGTCATGTTCTCACAGTCCCACCCCTCCGCTGCTGCGGTGGCCCGGCACGCGAAGAAAGTGGCGCCCAAGCTCCCTCTCGCCATGGGCGGTGTCCACATCACAAATGCCCTCATGAGCGACAACCTTGCGAAGGCACTACAGGATGACTTCCGTGACGTAGATTTCTTCTTCACCTATGAAGCCGAAATCGCACTCAACGCCTTTGTGGATGTAGTCAATAAGAAGGCTCCCTCTTCTGATTTGGCCCAAGTTTTCTTCAATACTTGTTCTGAAAAACTATTTTTCACCAAAAAACTCACGCCTGTGCTGCCCGAGGAGCTGGACGTCATTCCCGCTCTCGACCTTATGAATATCCGCGAAGTCTCCCTATACGGGACCATCGGCTCGTTCTACTGCCTCAGGGAGGAGGGTACGCGCTTCGCCACCGTACTTGCCAACCGTGGATGTCGAGCACGCTGCACCTTTTGCAGCGTACGTAACTTCAACGGCGACGGCGTCCGGTCACGCTCGGTGCAGTCTGTTATCGATGAGCTAAAAATGCTCCGTGATGAGTACGGCATCGGTCACATTATGTGGCTAGATGATGATTTTCTAAACGGACACGAGCGTGCGCTCAATCTCTTCAACGAAATGGTTCGTCAGAACGTGGGTATGACCTGGGACTGCACCAACGGAGTTATCGCTGCCTCATGCACCGATGAACTCATGGCAGCCGCCGCCGCCAGCGGATGCCTGGGTTTCAATATTGGCATGGAATCTGGCAGCGCCAAGATCCTGAAAGAAATCAAAAAGCCCGGCAATGTAAATACCTTCCTGCGCGCCGCCGAAGTATTGAGGAAGCACGAGCAAATCAATGCCCGCGTTTTCCTCATGATTGGTTTCCCCGGCGAAACCTACCGGATGATCCTGGACACTATCAACGTCGCCAGCCAAATGGACCTGGACTGGTACAATGTAAGCATTCTCCAGCCCCTGCCGAATACGCCTATTTTTAGCTCCATGGTGGCCCAGGGCCTCTTGACGGAAGTGAACTTCCAGGAGATCCGCTATAATACTGGGTCCTACGGAAAGCACCGAAAGCTGGCGGAAAACAAAAATACAGACATGCTCGCCAACGACTTCAAAAATGCCTTCAGCCACGCCAACCTAGACGATATCCCGCCTAAAGAGCAGTTGGACGATATTTGGGCGTACATGAACTACCATCTCAACTTCAAGCGCCTCTTCTCTGAGGAGCGGCCTGCCAAGCTGATTCAAAAATTCAAGTACGTACGCAACATCACCGACCTCGTCGCCCCCGATAACGCAATAGCAATGTATTTCGATTGCTATCTAGAGCACAAAACCCGGGGTAAAATCGACCCACACTCCATCAAGCGACTGGAGGCACGCCTCGAAACAGACCCCTACTGGAAAAAACGATTTGATGATTTCCAGCTGTCTGTGAGCGACCTCAAGTCGTGTACGTTTCCTGCCAGCAGGGCACTGTGAGTGAAGGACCAGGACGCGCTCGCAACTGTGGTAAAGCCCACCCGGCATTGTGAAATGAAATCATTGACACAACACGCACGCTGCTATGATATGGACGTATATGATTAAAGTCAAATTTGTCGTGAAATTGGGTCGGGTCGCTCGATGAAGATCGCGTTCATTAATCCCCCAGACAAAAATACAGTCATCGAATTGCCCAACGAGAAGGGCGATAGCTTTCTCGAAGCTGATGACTACGGCCACTTCCCCCCCCTCGGCCTCCTGTATGTTCTTTCCTACCTCGAAAAACACACCACGGGCCATGAGTTCTTCTTTTTTGACTGCCCCTCGGAGCTCATGTCCCACGAGGATCTGAGGACAAAGCTTGAAGCGATCAAGCCTGATGTCGTGGCGGTTACGTCATTCACGATCTCACTCGTGGACGTCGTTCTTGCCGCAAAGACTGCCCGGGAAATCAGCCCGCATGCGCACATCTGCCTGGGCGGCCATCACCCTATCGCCTATCCGCACGAAGCAGCAGAACTCCCGTACTTCGACTCCATCGTCGTGGGCGAAGGCGAGATGGCGTTTACCCAGCTGATCCTAGCCCTCGAAAACAAGAGCGACATCACCACCATTCTTGGAGTTTACACCAAAGAATCGTTAAAAACCGCTGAGGCCCCTGTCAAGGATCGCCGTTTTCTGAACTCGGTCATCGTAAAGCCCGCCTACGTTGATGACATCAATACTTTACCATTTCCGAATCGCCGCTATATGAGGCACATCAAGTACCAGAGCGTAGTGGGCGTCAGCGATAATCTTGCCACCATCCTCAGCAGCAGGGGCTGTCCGTACGCGTGCACGTTCTGTAATGTGCCCTACAAGCGGTATCGCGAGAGATCACCCGCCGATCTCTGCAATGAGATCGAGGAGTGCCTCGAGTTGGGCTATAAAGAATTCCATTTCTACGATGACCTTTTCAATATTACGCCACAGAAAGTCATCACCTTCTGTGATGAGCTCGACCGTCGAGGGCTCAAGATCACCTGGGATTTCCGTGGCCGAGTGAATGGTGTCGATCGCGAGTCGCTGGTGCGGGCTAAGAAGTCGGGATTGCGGATGATTTCCTTCGGCGTTGAGACCGGAAGTGAAGAGGGGCTTCGCGTCCTCAGAAAAGGGACCACGCTCCAGAAGGTTCGAGATGCGTTTCGCATATGCAAAGAAGTGGGCATCCTCACCATTGCCGACTACATGATCGGGCTTCCCCATGAGAGAACACGCCAGGACATCTTGGATAACATCGATTTCTTGGTTTACGATCTCAATCCCGATTACGCGCAGTTCAACATCCTCACGCTCTATCCCCACACGGAGGCCTATGATCAGGCCGTCGAGAAAAAGATCATTGAGCCCGGACGTTGGCACGCGTTTGCGTTGAATCCAACGACAGGCTTCCGAGTCGATCACTGGGAGGAGCATCTGTCTCTCAATGAGCTCATCGATCTCTACAAGCTCGCGTACCGGAAGTTCTACTTCAGGCCGAAGTACATTTTGAAGAGCGTACTGAGGACCAAGTCACCATATGAGTTTCTGGCCAAATTCCGCGGCGCACTCAAACTCGTTGGTTGAGGCCTCATCCTCGTAATTGCTTTTAGATATTTTTTAATATAGCTATCGAAAATGCTCAAAAAGATGAGGCATTCACCCGTTCTTTGCGGTGTTGGCATCTACGCATTTTTCTTACTCTTGAGCCTCATGAACCACTGGGAGCCCTCGGTTGAGACGTGGAGCTACTGGTTTTTTGCACGCCTCATCGAGGAACAAGGCCTGAGTTTTTCCTCGCGAAGTCCCTTTTATACTGTGTATTTATTCCTCTTCAAGTGGCTCGGCTATCCGCTGGGTTATATTGCAGAGTACCTTGCAAGCGCGCTCCTCTTCATCATGCCTTGCTGGGTGTTATTCTGGAGACGGGTCTTTGGTTGGCGATTGGCTTTTTTCAGCGCGATTCTGTGGATCCCGTTTTTTCAAATGGTCGAACCGCCCGGCCAACGACTTGCTTTGACACTGAACCTCTTGGGCATGCTGCTGCGGAGCAAGGAACACACCTCACGGTTTCGGCAGGCATCTTCGTATGCCTGCTTTTTTTTAGCAGCCCACTTACGCGTGACCTACATTCTTTTCCCGCTTCTTTTTATCATCCAAGACTGCATGTATTTATACAAGCGCCAGGGGTTGAGGGCCTTGTTCCGGTCCGCGAAACCCAGAGTCCAAGACGCACCCATGGCCCTGGTCTTCCTCATGACGGCGTTATTTTATTTCAACCAGACAGATCACCGTTGGAATAATTCCTGGCAAACTGACACCACCTGGTTCCCGGTTTCAGGGAAGAATTTAATTCAAGCCGCGTTTTTTCAGGGGGTGGACGCAATGTTCATCAAGAAAACGTATGGGCTTGATGCTGGAAAAGACTGGTACTTTACGCACAAAGAAGCCTTTGGAGACGCTGATACGATCGTGGGGGCCTACACCGCGAACCCCAGCATCGTGACGACATACATCCTGAATAACGTCTCCAGCCTCATGAGCCAGACCCTTGTCTATACGGATCTCTCAAGATTTTTCAAGGGGCTGCCATCAGAAATCCTCACCAAAATCGCTGAATTTTTTGCACTGCTGTTCGTCGGTTTTTTTGCCTGGAAGGGTACGCGAAAGCGCTTGGAATGGCGGACTTTTATTTTGAGCAATGCGGCTCTCATCGCATGCACCCTTCTTTCACGGACCAATGAAAGAGTCATCGTCCCCATGGTGGCCATCCTACCTTTCGCCGCAGCCGGACTGATGACTGCTGTGAGGCGGAAATGGCTCCGTCCAGGGCCGGATGTAAGTGCTAAAGTACACCAATGTATCGGTGTCTTGTTGGTGTCGATAATTGCTTATCTGAGCCTTCGCACTGCCTTTCTCCCCATGAGTAATTTTCGGCTCATCTTCGGATCCCTTGCCATATCAACACTTTTGATCGCCTGGTATGTATCCGGAAAAATGCCGAACGGCCGTGCTCGGACCTGGCTTCGCTTCATGCGCGGTGCCGTTCCCTTCGTCTGCTTGCTGGCGTTTTCAAGTTCACTCACGCGCTGGGGTTATGTTCTAAGAAGCCTCTTATCCAATGCCCGAAACCACAGCGTGACCGTTCTGACAGCCCCAGAGTACGGCGTAAGGATACATTTCAAAAAAATAGTCGAGGATACGCGCACCTGCAAAGGGCTCATGACATATGAGTCGGTCTTTTATGCCGCTTTCTTGGAGAATGACATCAACCGAAACTATGCTTTCAGTGAGATCCCCCCCTTTGGGAGCCTCCACCACTCTGTTTACAATGGACTCAGCCCTGAACGGGTTGATTGTATTTTCATTACGCTCGGTCTGCTTTCCGGCGCGGAAGACCCGACCGCCAGTAAAACCCTTGTCACGCCTCCCAAGGTGCCATATCCCAGCGAAAATCTTCGAAGCCGCCTGGATAACTATGTGTATCCCTACATTGATGAACTCACCAAAAAGGGGGGGGTAACCACCGTGACCTACCCAGGCCTTGGAAAGCTTATCAAGTACGTGGAACGCTAGGCGCATTGCCAATTTGCCTTGAGTTCTGCTTACTGCAAATGATAGAAATCTATGGAGTATTAGGGAGCATCATGCCCATCGGGCTCGAGACATATTCAGATCCGGCGTCGAAACAGGTCATGGCACTCGTGATCCGCAGCAGATTCGAGGGGGAGAAGTATAATTTTATCACGCCCCCTGAGTCTCCTCTGCAGGTGGGGGTAAATTTCTACGAGTCCGGTGACCGCATCCAACCCCACGCCCACCTCCCCCGCAATACCGTCGTGCGAAGCACTCAGGAATTCATCTGGATCAAGAAGGGCGTGGTGCTTCTGCAACTTTACAATGAATCGCAAACCCAGGTCCATGACGTCAGGCTATCTAAAGACGATTGCGTGCTCCTGATCTCGGGAGGCCATGGTTTCCACGTGCTTGAAGGCGCCGAATTCGTTGAGGTCAAGCAGGGGCCTTTCTCCAAAGAGCAGGACAAAATTCGCTTTGAGCCCCGGGAGTCCTAAGGTGGCCTCACCAGTTTCTCGAATCCCGGTTTGTGAACCTTACCTCGCGGGTAATGAGCTTCGGTACGTCACGGATGCCATTCAATCAGGATGGATTTCCTCCGCTGGCGATTACCTGACCCGGTTTGAGAAACAGTTTTCGTCCGCATGCGGAGTGGGCCATGGCATTGGCGTCACTAACGGTACCACGGCCTTGCACCTGGCCTTGGTCGCCGCCGGCATTCAACCGGGTGACGAAGTGATCATGCCGGATTTCACGATGATCGCGACCGCTTTCGCCGCCATGTATTGCGGGGCCATCCCCGTATTTGTGGACGTGGACCCAGAGACTTGGACCCTCGATCCCAAGTTAATTGAAGAAAAGATCACGCCGAAAACTCGTGCGGTCTTAGTGGTGCATATGTACGGGCACCCGGCAGACATGGACCCCATTCGAGAGCTGGCACGCAGGCGTGGGCTCCTCGTCATTGAAGACGCCGCCGAGGCCCATGGGGCTCTTTACCGGGGCCAGCCCTGCGGCTCTCTTTCTGATCTCGCGACCTACAGTTTTTTTGCGAACAAGATCGTCACCACCGGAGAGGGCGGGATGGTCGTAACCGCATCCGCTGAGCTCGCGCAGCGTTGCCGGTATTTCAGGAATCTTTGTTTCCCCCTGAACGGTCCCCGTTCTTACGTGCACGAGGACGTCGGTTTTAACTACCGGATGAGCAACGTCCAGGCGGCCATCGGACTGGCTCAGCTGGAGAAGATGGGAGAGTACGTCGATGCCCGACGCCGCAACGCGCAGCTCTACCTCTCTCTTTTGTCTCAGACGCCTCAGTTGACCCTGCCCGTTGAAAAGCAATGGGCCAAGAATGTCTACTGGATGTTTGGGGTGAGGATCTCGCCTCTGTCGCCGCTGTCCCGCGAGGATTTGATGAATCGCCTGAAAGACGACGGCATTGAAACTCGGACCTTCTTCCAGCCCATGCATGACCAACCTTGCTTCATCAAGGCGGGAGTGCGCTCACAGGGGTCCTTTCCCGTAAGCAAGAGCCTGGCACGCTCCGGCTTTTACCTTCCGAGTGGAAGTGGTTTGACTTCAAATCAAATCGAATACATCTGCTCGCGGTTGAATCATTGGCTGCAATGAAAGTATCCGTCGTTCTCCCTACACTAAATGAAGCCGGCAATATCATTCCCTTGATTGACGCGCTTTATGAGCAGGTCCCCACTCTTTTTGAAGTCATCGTTGTAGATGATCGCTCGCCAGACGGCACCGCCGCGCTTGTGCGGGACTATTCGAAACGGAATCCCACTCGCCGGGTCTTGGTCGAGGAGCGGTTGACGGACCCTGGCCTCACGAAGAGTTTATCGCGGGGCGCTGAGCTCGCCCAGGGCGACGTGGTGGTTTGGATGGATTGCGATTTTTCGATGCCACCCAACGTGATTCCCCGCCTTCTGCGTTGTCTCGAAAATGGATACGATATCGCCGTAGGCTCTCGGTTCGTTCGGGGTGGCAGCTTCAAAAAAGACACCGCCAAAACCCAGGATTCCGCCTTGGCGGTATTTTTAAGCCGGGCCATGAATTATACGATCCGCTACCTGCTTGTGCCATCATTCGCGGATTACACCAGCGGGTTCATCGCGGTGCGACTCCCCATTGTACGGAGCTTGAAGCTGCGTGGGGACTACGGGGAATACTTCGTGGATTTTATTTATCGAGCGATTCGCGGTGGATACCGCACCATCGAAATCCCCTACGTTTGCGTGCCGCGCTTGACTGGCGAATCCAAAACGGGCCAGAACCTGATGCAGTATCTGCGCCGAGGAATCAAGTATTGCGCGGTGGTGCTGAGGCTACGCCTCGGGGATCTCTTTCTCCGTCAACCGGCGCAGCCTTCACTCCCTGCCGAGCCCCATAAGAACGGCCAGGTCGAGCTCCGCTTAATGGCCACAGCGGACGTGCCCTTAGTCGCCCGCGCCCATCAACGAGTTTTGCCTGATACTCTGAATTCGCGACTGGGCATCGATTTTCTGGAGAATCTGTATCACGGGTTGCTCTCAGATCCCCATGCGCGATGCTGGGCCGCCTGGTCAGGAAATCGGCTGCTGGGGTTTTTGTCCGGGACGTTGCAGTTGCATGAGACTTCGCAGCATCTCGTGCGTCAAACCCCCCCAGCGATGAAGGCCTGGGCGGGTCTCCGCATCATGCTTCGGCCCGCTCATTTGCGGGCCTTTATTTCCCACAAGATCTATTGTGCCCATTGCCGCAAGCGGTACGGCAGCCCCTTCCCCCTCATCCTAACGATTGGCGTAATCCCAGAGGCCCAGGGGGTCGGTGTCGGACGCCTCCTGATCGAACAAGCGGATGCTTTCTACCTCCAATCAGGGTTGGCGAGATACTATGTGGATACATTGAAAAGGAACCAGGGAGCGGTCGATTTCTATGTGAAAACGGGGTTCCTGACCCGTGAGACCATCGATGGCAGCGTTCTGTTTTATCGGGAGCTGAGGTGCGTTGCTTCAATCGTATGACACCTAACGCTGGCTTCATTTATCGTATGATCAAGGCCCCGTTTTTGGTGCTTCGAAGGGCATTTTGGTGGCTTCGCAACAACGAGGTCTCCTACCCTCATGAATTTCTATTGTTGTTTGCAGCGATGCCGGTCGCTCTTACACTGCGGCTTTTGTCGCCATTTTTGACCATCCGTGTGGCGCGGATTACCGCATCAAGGCTCGGCAATCTTAGTTTCGAGCCCGAAGGCTACGTCATGAGTCGAGATCTTGGCCTTATGGATCCCAACACGTTTGACATTTTCTATTACACCAAAGCCCACTCAAACAAGTTTCTTGCAGCGAAGTGGCGGTCTGTTATTCGGGTGTGGGGCTTCGCCAGATACGTTTACATCGTCAATCCGCTGTTTCCTGGTTCCGAGCGCTTTAGGGCAGACACCTATAATCTTAGAGAGATGTTAAAATGCCATTCTGAGCAGTTTTCCAAGCCAGGATACCTCAGGATGAGTCCTCGGGAAGAGAGGCGTGCCGAGGCCTTGCTTAAAAAATACGGCATACTCCCTAACCGTGAGTTCGTGTGCTTCTTCAACAGGGATTCAGTTTATTTGGACACCCATGTGCAGAACAGCGATTGGTCGTACCATAGCTACCGCGACAGTGAGATTGAGAACTATCGCGCCGCCATCGACGCGCTTTCCGACAAGGGCTATGGCGCATTTAGGATGGGGGCCTGTGTCAGCAAGGAATTCAAATCGGATAATCCCCACGTCATTGATTATCCTTCCCGCTTCAGGGCGGAGATCAACGACGATATCCTAGACGTATATTTACTTTCCAAGGCCAAATTCATCATCGCTGCCACGTGTGGCCTAGCGGATCTGTGCCAGAGTCTCAGAAAGGACAATGTATTCGTCAATGCGGTACCCTTTATTCTTCTCGATGGTTTTGCCGGTAAAATAGATATGTTCATACCGAAGCTTTTCTGGCTCAAGAACGAACAGCGTTACATGACCTTCCGGGAAATCTTAGGATCACCGGCGAAAGACTTTGGCAGGACAGAGGACTTTGCCAAGGCCGGCATAGAACCACGGGAGAACACATCTGACGAAATCCACGATGTCGCTCTGGAGATGGATCAGCGTATATCGGGGACCTGGCAGGAAACACCGGAGGATCGGGAGTTGCAGGAAGCGTTCATGCGCTTGCTTCCGCCGAATCGATTGCCGGGCATGAGGATGCCACGAATTGGTGCGGCCTTCTTGCGTAAGCACCGCAAGCTTCTTTCATAAATCGGTAAATGCATTCAGGGCGACGTTGATCTTCAGGTCGTTCTCAAGATTGCTCTTCCCAGAACGGCACAGGTCCTTGAAGTGAACGTACTCCGCCGCCCATGTCGGATCGGCGGACTCTATGACTTTTACCTCTTCCTTGGGAC
>CAYHWW010000028.1:0-27031 GCA_964360145.1 uncultured Oligoflexia bacterium
TTGCTCGGGATCTGTCGGGGCCCGCCGTCGAGTTTCGCCCCGATTACATTGCATCGATTCGCCAGAATGGATGTGAAAGCCTCGAAGGGATGCCTAACGCCGGTATCGTCGAAGGCACCGACGAAAACGTTCTCACTCTACGACTACGGACTAGCACTGGCCTGATAAACAGTTTGATGACAATGACGCACGTAAGCGACCAAGAGCTCGCAGTTCAGATGACGTTACCTTCTCCGGTTTTTACTCCTGATTCAGCTCCAACTTCTTTGACGGATGTGACGCTGACTTTACGAAGCGTTGTTGGAGGCTCTCTGGAGTCTCTTGCCCCGAGACAGGGTCCTTCTGCTTACCTTCAAGATCTTTTGAATCGATCAGGAATGCCCGTCTGGTAGATGCCGAAAATTCAGCAAATGCCGAAATCTCGGCATGAAAAAGCCGAAAATTCGGCATTACCCGAGTAGTCGATTTGGCAAAGAGGTGCCCGAAATCGGGCAGTGCCTGAAATCCGGCACTCAAACTGCCCGATTTCGGGCACTACTTGAGTGTTCGCCCACCCAAGGTGCTGAATTCATGCGAACTGCGAGCGTTGCTACGGACTTATGGCGGTAGCGCTCAAGTGGCTCGGGCTATCGGCGGTGTCAGCGAAGGATTTGTTCGGCAAAATCTGAATGGCCTCAGACATACAGTTTGCTCTCAAAGCCAATAATATCAGGCGTCTCTGCGCGTCAAAATCACCATATTGCGATTATTGCCATATGGTGATACATTTAACCTCGTGAGCTGGAAAGTCACCTTAACGAAGAAAAGCATAAAGCAACTCCGTGACTTGCCAGAGAACGTCCGGCTCAAGTTGCAAACGCTCATCAAGGAAATCGAAGTGGCGGGACCGGTTCGCGGGAATTGGCCCAACTACTCGAAGCTGGGTGGCCCACGCCATCACTGTCACATTAAAGATGGGCGCCCTAGTTACGTTGCCTGCTGGGAAGTCATTGATTCAGAAGTGAGATTTATCGAGGTGTATTATGTCGGAACGCGCGAAAAAGCCCCGTACTGAAGAAATTAGGGTCCACATTGGAAAAGGCCGCCCCCGGCTCTTTGTCGTATCTAAGGACAAGGCTCAGGGGATGATGCATCTTCTGAGTGACTTCGAGGTCAAGGAAGAGGGTGGTGTTCCCTGGCGTGAGGCCTTTGGCGACCTTCATAAAAAATACACTGAAGCTGGCGCTACCCTGCAGGGGGCCCGCCTCAAGGCAGGGCTGACCCAGGTTCAGCTTGCTGAGAAGCTCGGGGTCACGCAGTCCGACGTCTCCAACATGGAGCATGGCCGCCGCCCCATTGGCAAAAACATGGCTAAGCGCCTGGCACAAATTCTGGACGTGGATTACAGAGTATTCCTGTGACGGCGACTCAAACATTGAAGTCTTGGTGGAAGAAGCTCGGCGTCAATGGCGAGGTCAGGAATTTCTCGTCGTCAAAGACGCCAGCGGACGTAGATGCTGACGGTATTCGCCGCGTGGATGACAAGCCTATTAACGGGCATAAGTCGTGGTGGAAGCTCTATGACTATACGACGATGGAAGTGTTTGATGACGGCGATGGGTTAAAAATTTCTGCAAACAGGAAGACCCCAGTTACCGCCTGATGGAGGTAGGCCCTTTCGAGCCAATGAAATCCGGTCATGTGTCTAGGGTACAAGAAGGCTCAAGCAGAAGCTGGAACGCAAGACCTCGCGTGCCGTAGTAAAGGAGATCTTCGGCTCTGCTTGCCCTGGTACACTCTCTAAGACACGTACAGAATGCGCTAAAATCGCTGAGCTACCAATCATGCTCAAGCTTGTCGCAATTCCCAAGGCAGGCATCCCTAATATCCAAGCCTCTCTGAGGCCTGAGATATCTGATCCGCATAAACCGGAGCCGGCGCAAGCGTAGCCGCCAGAGCTGCAATAAGAGCAAGAATAGGCCACATACAAGCCAATCACTTAACTTATAGACAAAATAAGTCAATAATTATTGTTGTACATCAAGCTAACGCACGACGGCCGTCGACACCCTCAATGTCCCAGCCCAAAAGATCAAATAAAAACAAATGTGCCCAAAGGGCACGATCCAGGATGAGCGAGTTCAGTCAACTTCATCCATACGTTGTGGAGGGGCAAGTTCAGCCAACCGCCGCTGGAGATCAGCCATAAATCCTTGTTCGGCTCGCGCAAAATATGCCCTGTGAATACCCAGCCTGAACCAGGCATCGCATTCGTGGTGAAGCGATACCCCTCTAACGTTTCCTCGTATCGGCCAAGTAGAATGGTGCTTGCACTGCAACGTGTGCGTCACTGCATAGGCCGAGCCCATGTACCCAGGCTCCAATGTCATTTGGATGAAACCCTGCCCGCTGAAGATAGATTGCAGCTTCCCGCCCGCTGACGCCATCGACGCCGTCATGATGGACAAAATGATAAGCACCCCAGCCCCCCCGAAGCAGTCCACTTGAAGGATCGCACTGTCATCAGACACCTCTATTCAAGTAAGCGGTTGTGCCCTCGGAGACTATTGTGATCGCTCAGTAGAAATATCCCGTATACTCGCTAGAGAGCTCGAGACCGCTTTCACCGTGGGCCTCCAGCAGGCCCTAGGCACCCAACCGCGTCCCGACGTTGCCGAAATGTTTATGACATAAACATATTGATTTTATATTGCCCCTGGAGTATGCGTCGCGCGCATTACATTAGGAGCGCCCATGCTGATCCGACGTACGACCGCCCTCTCCGCTCTGACTCTTATGGTCATTTGTACTTCCGCAATGAATGCGCTAGGGAAAGCAGTCCCTCAAGTGTGTGGCCTGCTCCTTGAGGGGCACAACGCTTCCGAAGGCGCAGAAACCGTATCCGCCAGCTTTTCCCTATCTTATGATGCGAGCCGTCGAGTCGTGGGTTCTCGGGATGGGTTTGGCAGGGAGTATATGCAGGACTTGGACGCTAGCCGTACCATGGTAGGAGCAAGTCACATTACTCTCCCCATAGACCTCATCTCTACTGGGCGCGATGACTTTCGTCACATCTATAGCGCACTGTGGGACAACGAGGCTCCCCAGATCGGTCTGCTTGCCGACCGCGAGCGGGAAGCAAGTATCGTCCGCTACGCTCTCTCCCTGCCTGGCATGACTGAACAAGTCCGCGCTTTCCGAAAACAGCAGCAAGAGCACTATCGTGAGGCGCAGGCCGCAGGTTATAGCGACATCCATGGTGCAATGGCTCACGTGAACGAACGTCAGCTGATCATGCGTCTGCGCTTCCAGGCACAGAACCTCAAGCCTGGCTTTGTCATCAAGATCGAGTTCAGCCCAGCAGATTACGGTTTATAGCAACGGCTTGATGAAAAGCGCATCGGTTCGATGAGTATTTGAAATGGTGCCCGAGGCCGGACTCGACCGACTTCAGTCGTGGGCTCCTGCCCACTCCTTGCGTCGGCAGCTCCGTGGCCTTTCGCCGCCTTCCTGGCGGCTCAGCATGCTGTAGCATGCCGGCCACTGCGCGTTCGAGTCCGGCTACTTTGGCCGTGGATCGTATCATTTACAATGATCACACTTTGATCTCTGATTTTTATGGTGCCCGAGGCCGGACTCGAACCGGCACGCCTTACGGCACAGGTTCCTAAGACCTGCGTGTCTACCAATTTCACCACCCGGGCGGGCTGTGACGCGGTTTATCTTAACAACGACCCGATTGATCCGCTACCCTGTTCATTATGGAATCCAGCCCGATGTGCCCGTGGAGCATTCTCCCCCCCGCTGTCATCGACTTCTGCGAATCCAATCGCTGCGCCTGGGTCGTAGAGCCCATCAACAGCCTGTCCTGCCTGGCCTTCGTGCTGGGGGGCATCTACATCTGGCACCTCAGTAAACGGGATGGCGCCAAAGGCATGCTGAAAGCCACCGGCCCCATCTCGGCCTTCATCGGTGTCTTTTCCGTGGCGCTCCACGCCACCATGACTCAGTTCGGCCAATTTCTCGACCTGGCCTCCATGTACCTGTTCGGCACCATACTGCTGTTCTTCAACTACCGCCGCATGAGGACCGCGCTCAAAGGCCCTGCCCATGAAAAGCACGACATCATCCTGTACCTGGGGGCCAACGCCTTCATCTGGCTGCTGCACGCCCTCTGGCCGGCGTCAGGTGTGCCGGCTTTTGGCATCATGGTGACAACCACATTCATCCTTGAAATCATCCTATGGCGCATCCAACGCAGGAAAGTGCAGTACCGCTGGCTCTGGGCCACGGTGGCGCTTTTCGGCGTATCCATGGCTATTTGGATCGCGGACATCCGCCTCTGGTGGTGCAACCCCACGAGCTGGCTCCAGGGCCATGCCCTTTGGCATTGCGGTTGCGCAGCGTCCACGGTCACCGCCTACAAGCACTTTCGGCAGTTCGCTCGCTATGGCGAGGTGTAAGACGACTCATGAACCACGTGGCTGCCGATGACAGCGTAGGCCTGCTCCGCCAGCGCTGCCCAATCCGCTAGGCCCGCCGCTACGTAGGTGTCCGTGAGCTCGAAGAGCCGCTCCCAAAGAAGGTGGCCCTCCACCCGCGGGCGCATCTGCAACCGGGGATGGTGACCATAAACATGGGCCCACACGCCCTGCACGGCGCGCCAGGCCTCACGATGAGCGGCCCACCATGCACGGGCCGGAGCGCAGCGCTCGTCAGCCACGCGGGTGTAGGAATCCATGCCCTTTTCTTGGGCAACCTCACGAATGCCCTCAGCGTTCACGATGAGTTTGCGGTTGTCTTGCTCATGGAGCCAACCCGCGGCGGTGATCCAGTGGCGGTTACGGCGGTCCAGCACATTGTAATCACTGCGCTGGGTGAACTCACGACGGGGCAGCGGGCTCCAGGCCTGGCATTCCCAGTAGGGCCGCGGGCCCCGCATGACCCACGCAGCCGTGCATTGATAGCGGGGGCTGTCGTCCACCTGGGTGACTTTTTGCACCCATGCACCGACGGATTCGGCGGTGGTGAGGTCCCGACTCACCCAAAGAGCGTCGCCCTTGAAGTCATACTGACTCGTGGGCTCCCATTGCCAATCCTGGCGCCAGTGCTTTAACCCGGAATCCCCTTGCACGAGCACATGTTGCAGCGAAATAGTGCCGGGCGCGTCGCCATCAACGTCAACCCACTCCGTACCGCCACTGGCGTGATCCTCTGAACGGATGGGGTATGAAGGGTCCGTCACAAAAGTCTCAGTGAAGCGAAAGCGCACTTCAAAGCATCCCGCCATGGCGCGGATGGCAGCCTGTTCAGCGACAGGGGCTTCGTCGGCCCACGCCGCCGCGGACATCAGGAACGAACACACTGCTAAAGCCCAGGTTTTTGCCCGCCGATTCATAGATCCCCCATTGTATTTGGAAGGAACAGTAAACCCGTGGCACCGAAATACAAGAGCCGGAGACACCACCCCCGCGGCGCCTCCGGCTCAAAGTCCGTCCCTGAACTAAGGGTCTGTTAAACAATAAGTGCACGTTCTGGCGCTCAGATTTCGGTCAGATTTGGCCGCCACGGAAGGAGCCAAACCGGAAGCGTAGCAGGGCTACGCTGAGGATTTTGCGACTGAGTAGCGGCCAAAGATGGCCGGAAGATGAGATGCCAGAATGGGCAGTTATTGTTTAACAGGCCCTAAACCCGGGCAGCAACCTAACTTCTTCATGGTGCACTGCCTAGACCCACCGAGTCATCTTGATGAGACCCTGACAAAGATTTAGACTCCACTCATGACTCCACTCATGACATCGAAAACTGCTTGGCTTGCGGGGGCCACGGGGCTGGTGGGTTCCCTGCTTTTAGAAGAGCTCCTGGCGCCCCAAAGCCCTTTTCATAACGTCGTCACCTTGGGGCGCCGGGCTCCGGATTTCAACAATCCACGGCACACCTCCGCAGTGGTGGACTTCGCGCGGCTGGAGGCCACCGCGCCCCAGGGGCCCTGTCACAGCGCCTTCTGCGCCTTGGGCACCACCATCAAAAAAGCGGGCTCTCGCAGGGCCTTCCGCGCCGTGGATTATGATGCCGTGCTCGCCTTCGCCCGGGTGGCCCAGAGCCGAGGCGCCGCGGAATTTTATCTCGTGTCCTCCGTGGGCAGCAACACGCGGTCACCACTGTTTTACAGCCGGGTGAAGGGTGCAGTGGAAGAGGCCTTGGGGGCCATGGGCTTCACAAAACTCGTCATTGCGCGGCCCTCCTTCTTGACCGGTGAACGCAAGGAACAGCGCCGGGGCGAAAAGATCGCCTTCGCCATACTGGAGCCCTTGATGCCTTTTCTGCGAGGTCCACTCTCCGGGCTCAAACCCACCCCTGCTGTAAACGTGGCGCACGCCCTCGTGCGCTTGTCCACGGAGGGAAACTCAGGCGTAACCGTGCTGGAGCCCCGGGATATCGAAGAGTCTTACTAAGGGCCCGTTGAACAGGCCCTAAGACGCCTTTCGCGCGGCGCCTTTGTTGGCCTGCTTCAGCTCATTCTGGAGTTTAGCAATTTCCACCCGCAGCTTGGTCTCGCTCTGCTTGGCTTCATCCAGGCGCTTGACCGTCTTATCGTTGTCTTCTTTCAGCTTGGCATGCATCTTCTGGGCGGCATCCAGCTTGTGCTTGAGCTCGGCATCGGAGGGCTCGTCCTTGCCTCCATTATTCTTGCCCGCGCGAGCGGTAGACTGCTTGTTCGGGTTTTGCGCCACGGTCAATTTATCCTGCAGCAACTTCGCCTGACGCTTCAACTCATCCACCTGGCGATTGGCCCGATCCAGTTCCGCCTTCATGGCGGGGTCTTCCTTCGCGATGGACTTATTTTTGTCTTGCCCCGCGACTTTGTGTTGAAGCTGTTCGACCTGCTGCTCCAGCTTGGTTTTCTCCGACTGCAGGTTGACCCGAGAGGTGGTTTCCTGGGATAGCTTCTTCTGCATTTCTTCGACCCTGCCCTGGAGCTTCAGGGCGTGGTCTTTCGCCTTGCTGGCCACCATGTTGGCTTGAGTGATTTTGTGAGCGCTTTCAGCGTTGCCTGATTGCTCCGCCCGTTGCTTGTACTCTTCCATGGATTTCAGCGTACGTGCGAGGACTTCTTTGTTTTTCTCCAAGGCTGAGTCTTTGATGCGCATCCGCACGTCGCTCTTCGCGACTTCAGAGGCTAATGCGGCCTGTTTATTCTTGAACTCAAGCTGAGCCGTAAGCCATTGACCATTGATGTCTTTGATTTTTTGATTGAGGTCCGCGCGGTTCTTGGACAGTTTTTGCAAGGAATCCGATAAGAACTGTTTCACCTTATCGGGCATCTCGACGCGCTCCATGAGCTTTTGCGCCATCATGATATGGCTTTCGAGCTCCTTGCCCGACCGCACAACGGTTTCCTCCACGGAGGCCGCGGCGGTTTCCGTCTCGGTGCCCTTGCTCTCCAGCTCCTTCATGATGTGCTGAACCTTGCGCTGGGACTCCTCATCGGCGACACTCTCAGCCTTGGCGCCCTCCACTAAGAGCGCGGCTACCTCATTGGCTTCTTCGCTGCTGCTGTTTTGCAGGACTCTGATGATTTCCTGGTCAGACTTACTGAGGTTCTTTTTACCTGAGATGACCCGCTTGAAGTCATCGCTTTTCTCTTGGATGCCGCCCTTGATGCGCGTGACGGAATCGTCCTCCTCGGGAGCGGAGCCCTTTACCAGTGTCTCGGTATCATCAGCGCCGAAATCCCCGCCGCTCACCGTTGTGACGGTTTCATCGGGGGTTTCCGCGGAGCCGGTGACCCGGGTTTCCGTGGTATCGGGGCCGAAGTCTCCTCCGCTCACCAACGTTTCGGTATCATCGACCAAGGGCCCCTCCTCCACGGGCTTCAACTCCAGCGCCTCCGAGCCGGCCAATGCGCGTTTTGCATTGATGACCACGGGGCCATCGGCGCCATCTTCCTTGCGACCTTGGACCATGACCCGCCCTGCTTCATCAGTGCGCTCATCGCCCAGAAATTCCTCCGTGCCTTCGCCACTGCCCAAGGGTTCCTTGGGCAGTGGCGCCGCGGCGGCGAGGCCTCCCCCCCGGCGCCTGGGTGTCGGGGGGGGGCCCGCCGCGGCGGCGAGCCAGGCGTCGCCCGCGGCGGCGAACTCAGGCGCGGGCACGTAGCCCTCCGGTTTTTTCAGTTCCACCACGCGGGCCGTCTGTCGCGGTGCCGCGGCATCTGCGGCAAGGACCGCGTAGGCCTGGAGGAAACCAATGTCCTTGTGATGGCGCAAGGCCAACATGGTGGCGGTTTCTTCCACGATGCCAAAGTAGCGGGCCAAGCGGCCAGAGACTTCGTTGGCGGGAGCGCCCAGGCTGGGCACCAAGCCACCTAAGCCATCGGCGACGAAACCCGCCACGGAGAATACAATTTTCTCGTCATCCCAACCCGCTTCCAGTTCCAGACAACGCGTATTTTCAAGAAGACGGTAGTGAGACCACGCACAGAGTACAAGAAGTTCGAGGGTGTGGCGAGCCCGTGCAGTGGAAGCATCCACATCAGAGGTTTTAGCGAAGTAGTCCCGCGCTTCATGGAGGATGAGATCAATGACGCGGCCGGCATGGCGCATGCTGAACAACGTTTCGTAAATGATGCGCGACCCCGGCTTGAGGAGCGTCTCCACGCCGATGAATTTGTCGTGGGTAGGGTCAAGAAGCTGGCTCATGCCGCGTCCCTCCCTGCTCTGCGACCGAGAGCTCCGGCAAGCTTGGCCAGTGCCGCATTATCCGCGGGCACTTGAAACTCGCCGCTCCCTGGAGAAAAGCTGGCAAGCCAGCGGCTAGCGACGACCGCGGCGGAAACCTCGTCAGGGACCACCGAGGCACCAGCGCACACCGACGCGATGACGCCACTCATGCGACGATCCGGCGCCTCCACTCCCGGCACCATGCCCGCGGCCAGCTGCTCCACCGTGCGACGACTGGCCTCTAGCGCGAGGGCCACGGGCCGTGGGGCACTGAGGTCCGCAAGGATGAGGACCTGATCCCGAGTGAGGGCGCCATCGAGGGCTCCCACTTCGGCGCAGAACACCGCGGACACCAGACGCTTCAAGAAAGCTTCATCGTGATGGCCCACCCACAGACAGATCAGTGCGGAGAGCGCGGCGGTGCGCAGCGCGAGAGAGTAGACTTCGAGTGAGCGATCGGAGACATAGGCCAATGCCTCGGCCTGCGGCGCACCGAGAAGGCCATGCATGAAGAACACCGCGGGCACGCTGTCCGGAGAGGCACCAGGCCCGAGGTTCGCGGGGAAAGCAAGATCCGCCATCCATCGCGTTGCTTCCCTGAGGCGCCGCCCGCGCTCGAAGGGCGCCGCATCCACATCATTGAAAATCTGCCGTACGGTCTCCAGCGTTTGCGACAACAGCGGGTAGCGGGACTGCAAACTGGGGCCCTGCACAAAGGCGGCACCGTACTTTGTGACGCGAGTGAGTACGCGTTCTTCCAACGGCTCGAGGGCGTGCGCCACCGGCACGTAACGCTGGTTTTTTTCCAGGTACACGTGCACCGCGCGGTCCAAGAGCTGGCCCGCTCTCAATTGCGCCACATCGATGGGTTCAAATTCCGTGTCAGCCACAGGTGTTGTGAAGACTCCTCGTCTTCCTACATATCGGTGGGAACTTCGCGAAATTCGCGTAATTACGGGCTATTACGCTGTTCCATGGCAACCTTTTCCCCTTAATGAGGGTGAAAACAGCTCGCCAGATGGTCAGCGGCACCTTTTGCCTCAAGCAAAGGGTGTTTTTCCCGGCAATCGGCCTGGGCACGGGGGCAGCGCGGGTGAAAATAACACCCCGCGGGGGGGTTGATGGGGCTCGGCACGTCACCCTCGAGGATGATGCGGTCCCGGCGAATGGCAGGGTCTGGCAGAGGAATGGCCGAAAGCAAGGCCTTCGTATAGGGGTGCCGCGGCTCCCGGTAGATGTCTTCCGCGGGGGCGGTTTCCACGATCTTGCCCAGGTACATCACGGCCACGCGATTACTCACGTGCTCCACCACTTTCAAGTCGTGGGAGATGAAGAGGTAGGTGAGTTTCAACTCCTGCTGGAGATCTGCCATGAGATTCAAGATCTGGGCTTGAATGGAAACATCCAGGGCACTCACCGGCTCGTCGCAGACGATGAACTCAGGCTCCACCGCAAGGGCGCGGGCGATGCAGATGCGCTGGCGCTGGCCGCCGCTGAACTCGTGGGGATAGCGGTTCGTCGCGTCCCTCCGAAGACCACAAAGGTCGAGAAGCTTCTCGATGCGTTGAGTACGCTGGCCAGGGCCACGATGCAGGCTATGGATGTCGAGGGGCTCACCGATGATGTCAGCCACGGTCATGCGAGGATTCAGCGACGCGTACGGGTCCTGGAAAATGATCTGCATGCGGCGGCGCAGGCGGCGCATCTCTTCCCGGCCCAACTTCAAGATGTCTTGGCCATCAAAGAGCACCTCCCCCGCGGTGGGTTCGATGAGGCGCAGGATGCAGCGGCCCAAGGTGGACTTGCCACAACCCGACTCCCCCACAAGGCCCAGGGTTTCACCACGGTTGATGGTGAAGGACACGTCCGACAGCGCTTTGACGGATGCCACTTCCCTTGAAAATATGCCGCCATGGATGGGGAAGTGCTTGGTGATGTTGCGGACTTCAATGAGGGGTGTGCTCATAGATCCTTCCAACAGGAAACGGCGTGGGTTTTATCGCCGCTGGGTACGGGGCGCAGCCCGGGGCTCTCGGCCTTGCAGCGTTCGAATACATGGGAACAACGGTCTTGGAACCTGCATCCCTTGGGAAGCTCCGCGAGACTGGGCACAATGCCGGGGATGGCGGTGAGGCGCACCTTCTTGCCCGCGTTCAGCTTGGGAATAGAGCCTAAAAGACCCTGGGTATAAGGATGCTTGGGCCGGGCGAAAATTTCGGCGACGGGCCCCTGCTCCACGATGCGGCCAGCGTACATCACCACGACGTCGTCCGCGGTTTCCGCCACCACACCGAGGTCATGGGTGATGAGGATCATGGCCATGCCCAGCTCGCCCCGGAGTTTGCGCATCAGCTCAAGAATCTGCGCCTGAATGGTGACATCGAGAGCCGTGGTGGGCTCGTCGCAGATGAGGAGACTGGGTTTGCATGCCAACGCCATGGCGATCATCACCCGCTGGCGCATGCCCCCCGAAAGCTGGTGGGGGAATTCATCCACCCGGGATTCAGGGGAGGGCATATTGACGAGTTTGAGCAGGTCAATGGCCTTGGCCCGGGCGTCTTTGCGGGACAGGCCTTGGTGCAGCCGCACGGTCTCCATGATTTGATTGCCGACGGTGAACACCGGGTTCAAAGAAGTCATGGGCTCTTGGAAGATCATGGAAATTTCATTGCCGCGGAGTTTGCGCATCTCGGGGAGCGACAATTTCAAAAGATCGCGCCCCTTGTAGATGATCTCACCGCCTACGATTTTTCCCGGAGGATTGGGGATCAATCGCATGATGGACAACGACGTCACGGATTTGCCGCAGCCTGACTCCCCCACCACGCCCAGGGTGCGGCCCTTGGCCACGGTGAAGCTGACACCGTCCACGGCGTTCACAGGCCCAGCTTCCGTGAGGAAGGAGGTTTGGAGATTCTTCACTTCGAGGATGATTTCGTTCATGACCTCTCAACCTCTCTTCAGCTTGGGATCGAGCGCGTCGCGGAGGGCGTCGCTGAACACGTTAAAGGCCAAAACGATGAAGAACATGGCAAAAGTAGCCGCGGCCAATTGCCACCACACGCCCCGGGAGAGCTCCAATTTGGCATCATCGATCATGATACCCCAGCTGGGCTGCCCCACGGCACCCAATCCCAGATAAGATAAAATAACTTCAGTTTTAATCGCGATTTGAAACTGCAATGAAAAATTAACCACGGCGATGTGAAGCGTATTGGGCAGGATGTGACGGAAGATTCGCGCCGAGTGACCGGCCCCCAGGGCTTCCGCCGCCACCACGTACTCCCGATTTTTATGCTTCATGAACTCGCCCCGCACCAGGCGGGCCAGGCTCACCCAGCTCGTGGCACCGAGGGCGAGGTAGACGGAGAAGAGGCCCTTGCCCAAAATGAACGTCACCGCGGTGAGGAGCAGGATGCTGGGGATGGAAGAGATCGTGGTGTAGAACCACACGATGACTTCGTCTACCCAGCCGCCGAAGTAGCCTGCCACGGCTCCGAGGACCACGCCGATGGGAATGGAGATGAGGGCCGCCACCAACCCCACGCTCATGGCAATGCGAGTGCCGTGAATCACTTTGTAAAACACGCTGCGCCCGAAGATGTCGGTGCCCAGACAGGTTTTGATGCTGGAAAAGTCCGGGGGGCTGTACGGCGCGCCCACCTCCTGGTTCCAGGTGCTGGCGATGAGGCCCACCTTGGCCGCCAGCGCGACAAAACCGTAGAGGAGGATGATGCCCATGCAGAGGAGCACCAGTTTCTCGGCCGTGAGCCGACTGAAAGCGTCGGACCAAAGGGAGCGGCTTCTTCGCGGCGCCGCGGCAGCGCTCATGACAGCCTCACCCGTGGATCAACCACGCTGTAGAGCACATCGGTAAGGAGGTTGCCCCCAATGAAGAGCAGGGTGCCGATGGTGGTCATGGCTTTGATCACGGGGAAATCCGCGTTGTTGATGGCATCGATGGTGATGCTGCCGATGCCCGGGATGCCGAAGAAACTTTCGAGAAGGAAAGAGCCGGTGATGAGGAACGGAATCTCGATCACGGTGTAAGTGAGGATGGGGATCGAGGCATTTTTCAGAACGTGCTTGAAGAGCACCACCCCCTCGGCCAGCCCCTTGGCCCGGGCGGTGCGCACATAATCATTGCCGATCTCATCCAACACGAAGGTGCGGAACACCCGCACGTTGAGGCCAAGGCCTACCGCCACCCAGATGAGGGCGGGCAACGCCACATACTGAAACCGCTCCACCGGGTCATCGGAATACCCTGAAATGGGGAACCACCCCATTTTGTAGGCGAAGAAATACTGGCCGAAGAGGATGTAGGCCAATGCGGAGACGCTCATGCCGATGACGCAGGCCACGACGATGCTGCGATCGACCCAGCTTCCACGGTAGAAGGACACGATGAGGGCAATGATGATGGCCGCCAGGGTTTCAATGAGAAATGCGGGCACGGCCAGGGAAAGCGAGGCCGGCGCCCCCCGCAGAATCATGTCGCTGACTTTTTGCTTGGTGGAATAGCTGCGGCCAAAATCAAAAGTGACGATCTGTCCCACAAAACTCAAATACTGCTGGGGCAATGGCCGATCGAGACCCAGTTCATGACTGAGCTCAACCTTCTGCTGAAGTGTCGCGTGGCGGCCCAGCATGATGTCAGTGGGATCGCCCCCCACCATGTTGAAGAGCATGAAAATGATGAGCGACACTCCAAGAATAATGGGAATCGTATAGAGCAGCTTGCGAACGACGTAGACCAGCAAGGGTATCAATCTCCTGTTGTGTGCTCTGAATGCGTGCCGTGTGGGCCCATGCGGATATACTTCTCAATGCCGAAATCAAAAAGGTGTATCTTGTAATTTTTCACCCACGGGTGAAGGAGCCGCGTCTCCGTGCGATGGACTCCGAAAATCCATGGGACATCTTCTTCAAATACCGAACGCATCTGCTTCACAAGGGCGGTGCGTTTTGGCCCGCGCTGCATGTTGCGCACCTGTTCATAGAGACGGTCCCACTGGGCACTCTTGTAATTAGACTTATTGGGTCCCGGAGAAGCATTGGCCGCGACTAAAATGGCGAGGCCAGATTCCACATCGGGATAATCATAGAGCCAGCTCACCGCATAGATTTGGCCCTGGCGACGGCGTACCCGGGCCAACATGTCGGGCCAGGAGCTTAAGTTCATGCGCACCCGGATACCAATGCGCTCCATGCACCGAGCGAAATATTCCGCATGCAAACGGCTATTGGTGTCACTGGGGGCATCGAGCACCAACTCGGGCAACCCGTCGGCCCGGGGATATCCTGCCTTCGCCAGATATTCGCGGGCCTTGGCCAGGTTGTAGACACCCCAGGGATTTTTGTAGGTCGGGTCATACTCGGCGAAGCCGGGCGGTACCAGGAATTGGGCGGGTTTCGCCATGCCCGCATAGAATTTGTCGATGACCGGCGCCGCCTCGAAGGCCAAGGAGAGGGCCTTGCGCAGGTTTTTCGCCGACGGAGAGTAGCCCCCCACCACGGGGTCATCCATATTGAAGGCAAAATAGGTGAAGTCCGCGGCGCTCTCCCTGAGAAAATGCAGCCCCTTCCCCTCCAGGCCCTGAACCTCACCGCTGGCCACGCGCTCTGGAGACACCCTGCCCAGAACGTCATGTTCGCCGTTCAAGAAGGCCAGCCACACCGTCTGATCCTCTTCTATGACATCATCGATGATTTCATCCAAAAAGGGCAGCTTCTCGCCCTCAGAGGTGACTTCACGATAGAGGGGATTGCGCTCCCATTCAAAATGCTTGGGGGAATGGGACTTCAGGCGAAAGGGCCCTGTGCCCACGGGATGCCAGGCGAAATCCGCGCCGTAGTGCTCCACGCATTCGCGGGGCACGATGAAAAGGAACGGCATGGCCATGGCGTGGAAGAACTGGGGCTCCGGCGCCGTGAGGCGCACTTCCAGTATTTGCGGATCAACGGCTCGGAGACTTGCGATTTTTCCCGCGAGCAACCATTGCCCCGGGGACGCCAAAGCCTTGTCCAAAATACGATTCCAGGAATAAACCACGTCATCCGCGGTGACTTCCCGGGATTGGATGTTGGAATTCCGCCCCACCTGGATGCAGGAATCAGCCTGGAAGTAGACGCCTTTTTTCAAGCGGATACGCAGGAGACGCCCCCCCTCCAACACCTCGGGCATGGCGGCAGCCAGCGCGGGCTCCAGCCCATAGGGCCGTGCTGAATACTGATATTGGTAAAGTCCTTCATAAGCGCGAGCCACCAGGGTCATGGAATTAAACTCAGCGGCGAAGGCCGGGTCCAGGGAGTTCACCTTCTGCCGGAGCGCGCTCCTGAGCACCGCCCCCTTGGACACCCCATCCCTCCGGAACTTGCAACCCGAGGCACCAGCCACAATAACGAGGAAGAGCACTGCTGCCGCGGCGGCCCTACGGAAGGTCATCATGCTTCATCCCTGTCTGCCGACCCGCGGGAACGCGGAATAGCTCCGCATCAGGGGCCTCGTCGAGCCACTCACGCTCGCGCCAGAGCAGCTTCAACTCGAAGTCCGGCTCAACGCTGAGAGTGACATCTTGAGGCGCATGTCGATCTTTGCGCTCACCGAAACGTCCGTAAGAAACCTGCACCTTGCGCAGCCCTTGCCGCTCCCGCACCGCGGTGGACACCGATGTCAGCAAAAGCCGGGGCCCAGGTGGAATCCACCCGAGACCGAGCCGCAGAGGCTCTCCCCCGGCCTCTTTCCGCAGGGTCACTGTTTCGGCCCCCTCCTGGGAGGAAACCTGGGGCGCTGTGTACCCAAACCGCCCCAGCCACGCCGTATCCATGCTGCCTAAAAGCAGATGGGGCAGCAGGTGGATGGGGATCCCCCGCCACTTGCTCTTGCCTGAACGCCAGACACCGCTGTCGAAATCCGCCCAATCCAAGGTGTCGCGCTCCCCATCAACCAAAATCAGGTGATGGAGCCCCCCCACGGGGTCCAGGGCCTCGATGCGAAGGCGCGGCTTCGCGCTGTCCGTGCGGTCCAACACCACCACGCCGGCAAAAGATGCCTTCTGCCGTGCGGACTTGACGGAAACCCAGGCCCGGCCACGACAGACGCGGGCGTCAGCAGCCTGATCCGCCAGAGCCTGGAGTGCCGATGATGGCGTCACGGGCTTGGGCTTGCCACAGCCCTGGGCGATGAACGCAATGGCTAAGAAGACACCCAGGAACTCAATCCTGGGCCGCGGGTACCCTTCTTTTTCCAGCGCCCTGCAACTCATCGATCTTCTTTTCCACCTTCATTTTTTCCGCGGGATCGCTGTAGAGTTTCGAGGCTTCGAGATACTTTTGCAAGGCTTTCGAACGCAGGTTGTGGCGCGCATAGGCATCCCCCAGGTGTTCAGCGATGACGGGCTCGGAGGGCTTGGTGCGGTACGCCTTCTCTAAAATCACGATGGCATCGCGGGTACGGCCCTTTTTATAGAGCACAAAACCCAGACTATCTTGAATGTAGCCATCCTCGGGGCGGATCTCGAGAGCCCGGCGCACCATGTTTTCCGCGGCGTCCAACCTTTCATCCCTGCTGGCCAAGGTATAGCCGACGTAGTTCAGCGCGTTGGCGTTGTCTGGATTGGCCTCCAGGATAGCACCCATCACCGTCAAAGCTTTCTCCACATCCCGAGTCTTGTCGTAAAGAGAGCCGAGGTAATAAAGCAGTTTTTCTTCCCGGGGGAACTTGCCCGCGGCCCCTTCCAGCACCTTGATCGCGGCAGGCACACCATCGGCCTCCTCAACCAGTGAGGCTTTGAAGCTGTGGTAACCCGGCACTTCGCCGTTCTGGCTGATGGCCTTGTCGATCCATTCCAGAGCGAGCTTGGGGTCCCCATGTAGCTTATAGAGATAGCCCACGTGGACCGCGGCATCGGGATAGGCGCTGCTCACCGGTGATACCATGCGGAAAACTTCGATGGCCTTACTGTAGTCTTTGAGTTCCTCGTAGACGCTGCCAAGGTAAAAGCGCACCCGCTCCGCCTCGGCGTTGCGCTTCAGGATGTCTTCAAATACCACGGCGGCCTTGCGGTATTCCTTCAGCTCAACGTGAATAAGGCCGATCTTCACCTTCACATTGAGATTATCGTCCTCCTGGCGGTCCAGGAACTGGAGGTAACGGAGCGCCTTGCGGTATTCATTGCGCTCCAGATGCAATTGAGCCAGGCGGGCCGCCACTTGCTCATCCCGTGCATCGGCGAAATATTCTTCGTAGGCGCGGATGGCGTCCATCTGGCGGTTTTTCTCTTCGTACATGGCCCCCAGGGCTAATACAGCCTGACTGAAGCCACGCTTGAGCTCCATGGATTTTTTGAAGGAAGCCACCGCGGCGGTGACGTCGCCCTGACGGGCCCGGGCCCGTCCCATATAGTAGTGACCTAAATAAGACTCGGGATCCAATTTAAGCAACTGCCGCAGCACGGGCAACGCCTCATTGGGGCGATTTTCCTCAATGAGAAGCGATGCCTTGAATACCAGAACCTCTTTCTGGGTTTCGGTATTCAGTGGGTCATGCTTCAGAACGGTGTCGTACTCACGGAGCGCCTCGTCCACGAGCTTCGTGGCGCCATACAGGCCCGCGAGCAATAGTCGAGCATCGCTGTACTTGGCATCGTGACTGAGGGCGGTTTTACATTCCTCGATGGCAAAGGTGAGGAGGCCTCGTTTGACGTATTCCGTGGCTAATCTGGTGTGTATAACCGCGGAAGAAGGGTCATAAACTATGGCAAGTTTGTATTCTTCGATGGCCTTATCCGCGCTGCCTTCCAGTGCGTAGGATTGCCCCAGGGAAAAGTGGTAGGTCGCCTGGCCTTCCGGTGCGCCGTCCGACACCGGGGCCATTGCTGACTCCACTGGTTTGAACTCGCTGGGACCAGGACCACGGCCCGCCGTGGAGCAGCCCATGGCCAGTTGCCCGATCAAAATCCCAGCCCATATTGACAACTTGTTTCGTGCCCGCATATAACCTTAAATTGGAAGGGGTTGAGTCCCGTGTAACGTTTCGTCACACGAGGCCGATCACTTGAGGCAGTTGAGCTAGGGGTAACTCATTCTGACTAGTAAAGGGGGGTCCAATGAAGGAACAAAGGGTCATTAAGCGGTATCAAAACCGTAAGCTCTACGACACCAATCAAAGTTGCTATGTGACACTGGAAGAAATTTCCCAGATGATCAAAAACGGCGATGATTTGAAGGTAATCGATAATAAGAGCAAGGCAGATATCACCTCGGTCACTTTGACCCAGCTTCTTTATGAAGCTGAGCGCAAAGCTAAGAACGCGGTGCCTGTGGAGATGCTCAAAGAGATCATCCGCAACGGCGATGGTTCTTTCAGCGGTTATATCCGTAACAACATCGGCGGGCCGGCTCATCCGGCCCTCTCTGTTGCAACGGATCGGGCAGCTGAAATCACTGCGTAACATGACGGTAAGAAGTCAGTTTTTACCATTGAACGGGAGGGCCGGCGCAAGCCGGCTCTCTTCGTTTGTCCCCTTGCTGCTGGCGGCTTTCCTATTATGCTCCGCAGCCATACCCCTCTCCTCCCAGGCCCAAGACACCGAAGACAGCGCGCCTACCCGCAGCGCGGGCCGCCCCCACCATGTGCTCGGCGGCTCCTTCGGCCACACCATTCTTTTTGGAGACTGGGGTAGCTTTTACGACGACAACTTCAGCTACAGCGGCTTCTACGCCTATGAGGCCACCCCCATTTTTGGGTTCTTGATGAACGTCAGCTACGGTTACTACTCCGGTGGCGGCAATGACCACTTGGTGATGTGGGCCATCGAACCTGATCTGAAGGTAAACCTCTTCTACTTCGACAACGTGGTTTTTGCCGCCTTCGGTGGCTTCGGCCTTTACCCCGTATCGCAAAAAATCGGTGTTTCTGAAGGCAGCGTGCTGGGTTTTGGCATGAACCTGGGTTTCTCGGTGGACCTACACATGGGTGAGCACTTCACCTTTGGGCCGGGCATTCAGTTTCGGAGCGTCTTCAACAAAAAAGACAGCAGCGTGCAGAACTCCAATCTTCCCAGTGGCATGATCATCGGCGGCGAGACGGTGCGACTGTTTTTACAGGCAGGCTACGTATTCTAGGTTCGCACTGAGATACAAAGTCCCCGCCCCAGCAAATACCCGCAGGCTGACGCCCCATCCATGGGGCTCTGTCCGGGCGGGCGCATCCTGCTGCCCGGAGCAGCCTTGCGCGTATTTGCTGGGGCGGGGACCTTGTACCTCAATGGTCGAGTCCCGAGGGGTGGGTGCGGGATTTGCAGTGGCGCGTGGCCATGGTTGGATTCTTTCCCAGTCTTTTAGGTGCCCGCTGTTTGGGGTGTGCTGAGCTGCTTTATCAGCCAGGGCCCTGTGTGCACTGCGCACGCCTTGAGTCTGATCGACGCATGGATGCCCTCATGGAGCCTCCCCGGTGGCGAGAGCTCTCGGTACAAAATATCGCCCAGCCGGTACCCCTTCTTTCCCTGGGCCCCTATGAGAACCTGTGGCGTCAACGCATCACCGCCGCGAAGGGGTGGCCCGCCGCCAGTACCTGCGACCACTGGTGTGATCAGTGGCTGGCGCAAGTACCGGCTCAGTGGAGGCAGGCCCACTGGGTAGCCGTGCCACCGCGGCCCCTGCAGGGGTTCCACCTCGTCGAAGAGCTGGCCAGCGTCCTGCGCACAAAGGGTGTGGCTGCTCCACGGGGCTTACTTGCCTGGCGCTGGCGTGCAGCCCTGGGAAGCTCCCGCCAAAAAAAGGGCTCACGCAAAACCAGGCTCGCTGCCCAGGGGCGCTTTCGTGCGCGGCGCAGCAGCGCTGAGGCACGGCCCTTGGTGCTCTTCGACGACGTCACCACCAGCGGCGCCACCCTCCGTGAAGCCGCTGAAGTGTTAACGTCACAAGGCTGGGCCATTGTTGGCGCCGCCGTATTGGCACATACACCTCTGCACGATCGCCGCAGGGAACGCACGGAATGATGTGTTCCCGTGGAAAATGTCGCGGAAAGTCCGCGGGAACACATCATTCCGTGCGTTCCGCGGATAACCCCGTTACATATTCCCCCATGGGCCCGTCCACAGATCAGAGTTTCATGGCGTTGGCGTTGCTTGAGGCAGCGCCATTCGTGGGCCGCACGGCGCCCAACCCGCCGGTGGGCGCCGTCGTCGTGGGCGCCCATGGCCACATGCTCGCCGGTGCCGCCCACCAACGTGCGGGCATGCCCCACGCTGAAGCCCTCGCCCTCCAGCGCGCCCGCGAGCAACACGGGGCCGACGCCCTCCGTGGCGCCACCGTCTACGTCACCCTCGAACCCTGCAACCACCAGGGCCGTACGCCCCCCTGCGCCGAGGCCCTCATCGCCGCGGGCATCAAACGCGTGGTCATGGGTTGCGCTGATCCCAACCCCAATGTCGCTGGTGGTGGCGCCGCACGCCTCAAAGCTGCGGGCATCACCACTGATTGGATCACCGGCACCGCCCATGAAAGTGCCCTGTCCCTCATCGCCCCCTTCGCCCGCTGGAGCACCACGGGCCTTCCCTATGTCGTGCATAAGATCGCCCTCCAAGAAATAGAGAATGGTTCTCTGACCATGATCCCCGCCCTCGGAGAAAAAACCTTCACCTCCCCAGACTCCCTCAGACTCGCCCACTTGGAGCGCCGTCAAAGCGACGGCATCCTCACGGGCATGGGCACCGTTCTGGCGGACCAACCCCACTTCACCGTGCGCCACCTCCCCGAGCACCCCGAAAAAATACGCCCCCTAGCTGTGATCGGAGACGCCACTCGCCTCACCATCCCACAGAAAAATATCTGGAACGCCTGGGTAGAACGCCAAAATCATTCGGGTTTCCAGGTTTCCCTCCACTCCACGGTGGAGGCAGCCCTCAGTGCATTGGGCCAAACTTCATGTCTGAGGGTTCTTGCGGAAGCGGGCCCCCAGCTCTCGGAAATCATTCGAGTTCGCGGTTTATGGCAAGAGCGCCTCGTGGTAATCAAACCCCGTCAACAAAGCTCGGATATTATTTTGCGCTCTTACAGAGAGACCGATGTTCACAGGCATCATTACTGATTTAGGTACCGTGCGTTCCCTCGAGAAGAAACCTGAAGGCGCACGGCTCACCGTTGCAACCTCTTACCACGACCTCGCCCCTGGCGAGAGCGTGGCCGTCAATGGCGCGTGCCTCACGGTGGAAAGCTTTGATGAAGCAGGCCACCCCCGATTTTTTCTCAGCCCCGAAACCCTGAACCTCACCGCTGCCCGCCGCCTGGGCGCCGCCCACGTTGTTAATTTGGAGCGGGCCCTGCGGGCCGGTGATCGTCTCTCGGGCCACATCGTCCAAGGTCACGTGGACGGCGTGGGACGCATTGTTTCCGTGGAACACCAGGGCGCCGGTGCTGATGCCTGCCACATTCTCCGCGTGGAGGTTCCCGCGAAACTCGCCCCCCACTGCGTCACAAAAGGCAGCATCGCCCTCGATGGTGTGAGCCTCACCATCAATGCTGTCACAGACCGCGTGGTGGACATCATGCTCATCCCCCACACCTGGGCCCACACGGCCTTTCAACACGCCCGCGTTGGTGACCCCATCAACGTCGAAACTGACATTCTCGCCAAACACATGGAGCGCCTATGCACACCATACAAGAAGTGATTGAAGACATCCGCCAAGGTAAGATGATCATCCTCGTGGATGATGAAGACCGCGAGAACGAGGGCGATCTGGTCATCGCCGCAGAGAAAATCACCCCGGAGGCCATCAACTTCATGGCGAAATACGCCCGGGGCCTCATCTGCGTGGCGTTGGAGCCTGAAATCGTGGAGCGCCTCCAGCTCCCTCTCATGACCCGCCACAATCAATCGCCCTACGGCACCGCCTTCACTGTTTCCATTGAAGCCCGTCGTGGCGTGTCCACTGGCATCTCCGCCGCGGACCGCGCCCACACGGTGCGCGTGGCCGTTGACCCTGCCACCACCCCCGCCGATCTCGTCTCCCCCGGCCACATGTTCCCCCTCAGGGCCCAGCCCGGCGGCGTTCTCGTGCGCGCGGGCCAAACCGAAGGCAGCGTGGACCTGGCCAAACTCGCGGGCTTCAAAGGCGCGGGCGTCATCTGCGAGATCATGAACGACGACGGCACCATGGCCCGCATGCCCGAGCTCAAGGCCTTCGCAACCGAGCATGGCATCAAACTCGCCTCCGTGCGGGACCTCATCGAATACCGCATCCAGCGGGAATCCCTCGTTGAAACCGTCAGCTCCGCCAAGCTCCCCACGGAATTCGGCGACTTCCTGGTCTATGGTTTCCGCAACACCGTGGACGGCGCCGAGCACATGGCCCTCGTCAAAGGGGACCCTGAGTTGTTGAAAGCCCCCCATGCGCCACTGGTGCGCATGCACTCCGAGTGCGTCACGGGGGATGCCCTGGGCTCGCTCCGCTGCGATTGCGGCAACCAGCTCAAGGCCGCCATGGCCCGCATCAGCGAAGCAGGCAGCGGCGCCATCGTATACATGCGCAACCAAGAAGGCCGCGGCATCGGCCTCGTAAATAAAATTCGCGCCTACAACCTGCAGGACCAGGGCTTGGACACCGTGGAGGCCAACCACAAGCTTGGCTTCAAGATGGACCTGCGCCACTACGGCATCGGTGCGCAAATTTTACGGAACCTGGGCATCACGAAGCTCAAACTCCTCACCAACAACCCCACAAAAGTCATCGCCCTCGACGGTTACGGCATCGAGATCGTGGATCGCGTGGAGCTCATGGCGCCCGCCACCAAAGAGAACCTGCGCTATCTCTCCGTGAAGCGTGACAAGATGGGCCACGTCCTTACCAACCTCCCTCCTGAAGGAACGGGCAGTGAGCGGCACTAAGGGCCCGTTAAAAAACATGGTGGCGGCCAAAGCCATGGACCCCAAGGGCCGCTACGCCATCGTGGCGAGCCGCTTCAATGCCGAAGTCACCGATGGCCTCCTGAGTGGTGCCCAGCTTGAGCTGGGCGAGCGGGGTGTGTCCCCGGAGCGGGTGGAAACACTGCATGCCCCCGGCGCTTTCGAGATGCCGCTCATCGCCAAGAAGCTCGCCAAGACAGGCCGCTACGCAGGCGTCATCTGCCTGGGCTGCGTGATCAAGGGCGATACCGCGCATTTTGAATTCATTTCGCTGGGCGCCGCGGTGGGCTTGATGCAAGCCACGCTAGACACCGAAGTACCTATCACCTTCGGCATCTTGACCACCTACACCGACGAGCAAGCCCTGGTGCGCTCCCGCGACGATGCCCACAACAAAGGCCGCGAAGCCGCGGCGGCCTGTGTGGAGTCGGTGGCTGTGCTGGCTCAGGTTGCGCGGTAATACCTGCCGACAAATCCTACCGATTATTACAAGATCATGCAAAGTTCAGTAGGATTTGTCCATGCCTCACAGCCATCGACGCCTCCTGCTCGAAACAGTGAAAAAGCGCCTCAAACTCTGGCCAGTGCTGGACACCTATTTGACGCCATCAAGCTCCATGTAGATCAAAGTCGACGACCGGGAATGTACCTCATCAGCGGCTCAACGGAATTTTCCCGCATGACGGGCATCCGTGAATCCCTCACCGGTCGCATCGGCATCCTGAGACTCTACCCCATGACTCGTAGTGAACTCCATGAGACAGACGTCAAGCGGCACGATGTTTTCACAAAGCGTCCCGTGAAGAATGTGGCGACGCTCAATCTCAAACAGTACGACCAGCTTCTTGCCAGGGGCGGAATGCCCGGTCTTTGTTTTCTGAGGTCAGAGGAGGAATTCACGGCCTCCGCCTCCATGTGGCTTGAGACTACCTGTTCACGGGACCTGCTGCAAATCGCAGGGCGCAAAAAATTCGACAACAGCATGGCATTAGCTATCTTAAGGGAAACCGCCGTTCAGGAAGAACCCACGGCATTATCCATCGCACGAAAGCTGCGCAAGGACACGAGGATGATCCAAGGCCATCTCGACGCACTGGAAGCCATCCTGGTGCTTCATCGGCTGCCAACCCATCCCGCAGGCGTGGGCAGGGCACAATATCACCTTATTGATCCAGGACTCATCGGCGTACTGGGCGGCAGCCGCGACCAGCAAGTCAAATCCCAGATCTTGACTGAGCTTTTAGCGACATCGGAAGCGTTGGGGCTTGGGCGGCCCCAGCTCTATACATATCGCAACGAAAAAACCTCCCGGGTACCCATCGTGGCTCAATGGATGGGGAACAAAGTGAAGCCACTGGCCATTCAATTCTACGAGGGGGAAACACTCCCCCGCGCCGAACGCGACGCGCTTCTTGCCTTCTCCCTGCGGGCCAAGACCAAAGGGCTACGCCTTCTGGCCCTAACCCATATGCAGAGTGGCTATACAGAGCAGGGCATTGAGCATTTATCCTTAAGATCGTGACACGAGTCACCGGCCCGTAAACATCGCTGGAGGCTGCGGCGCACCCTCAGCGAATGCTCACGGATCTCACATCCACGCCCCAGGGCAGCTCGGCTACCACTTCGCCGCTGTTCCAGCGACGCACGGGGAGCACCATGGCACCGCGGTTGGTGAGCACTCGCACTCTGCGTTCACGCTGGTCCACGCCGAAGCGGCCTGCCATCCAAAGATAGCGATGGCCGTTTCGCTCCACGGCGCGACTTTGCCTGATCTGGGCTGCGGGCAGTGAGCCCACGCCCCACTCCATGTCGATGGTGTCTTGCTGCATATTGCCGAGACGCAACCTCAAACCGCTGTCCGTCCCATCGATGTATGTGACGGCAATGGTGCCGTTGGCAGGCACCCAGAGGCGGTTGGCGCCCCGCGCCCCGTCTGGCGCGCCGAACAAAAACACCGCCGCATCGCTGGTGTGGGGTGCCCATAAACCGGGAATGATGCGGGGGAACAGGTTGTCATCCACTTGCACTTGCCAGAGAGCCAAGCCCGCGCCACCAGCCACGTTGCGGTCGAAATTACTCCCACCACTGAAAGCCCCGCTGCGGTATTCAGCCATGAAATATTCTTTTTTACCGCGTGCGCCATCAAAGAAAATCAGTGGCGTCTGCTCCGCCAACTGCCCCCCACCACGCCATTGGACGCTCATCATGCGCAACGTACCCCCGCGGGTGCCACCTTCGGCCATGTCCAACTGAGACAGTGGGGCCGCACTGCCGGGGACCTCTATCCTTTCCACGATGTGAGCATCCCGTGACCGCACGGGGGCTGCGGTGGCTGCCGAACCCAGGACCAGAGGTACCGTGGCGCTTCCCCCCTGGAACCCAACCGCCCGGGCATCGCTCCAGCCCAGCTGAATCTTGTGCCAGGGGTCGAGGTGGTACACTTCCCGGTCATCCAGAGAAGGCACGATGGTGCAGGACATCAGCGTGGTGCCGTAGCTATTGCAATTGCTGCCGTATAAGTCCCAGGCCCCTAACAAATGGGTGAGCTCATGGGCGATGGTGACGAAGGAGGCTTGCTGCCCGTGGGCCGACATGGCGACGCACACCCGCACTCCCTGCCCGGGGGGCTGTACGCAGGGAACTCCACGGGTCGCTGCATAAATGAGCGTGGCGTCGTCCACGAGGGCGATGCCCAGCTCCTGGGACTCCACCACGCCGTTGTGATTGGTGTCGTAGGGCGCATAATTGAAACCCGCCTCGGCGGCGCGCAGGATGGTGCGGGCCATGACGTCGGGCAAGCTGGTATCAGGGGGCACATCACCCAGATTCACTGGGCCCACGACCCCTGCCTCCACCCAGCGAAACCCGCCGTAGGAAACATCTTGGGAGTATTTCTGGATAGTCGCGTTGCCACTGCCGAAGTAGAGATCCCGGTAGAATTGACGATCATGGTTGAAGGGCACCGTACTCCACTGCACGTGGGACATGATGACGAGGAGGGGCCGGTCGCCGCTGGCACGCACGTTGTTCACGCGCATGCGGGCAAAGCCAAAGGGCGTGGCGCCGTTGGGGGGGACCACATCAGGGGTTTTGACTTCACAGCCGACGATAGCGAGCATTGAGAGCACGAGCAAGAGGCCACGTTTCATAACCCATCCTTGGATAATGATTGTTGATGCGCTCAATTCTAAGGAAGCGCTCCGCGGCAAGGCAAAGCAATTCTCCATGGCGCTCTACAGCGAAAAGCGGAATGCCAGGGAACCCATGAGAATCACTTCGTTGTGTGAGGGTGATAAAAGCTCTGGCACGATGCGTGAAAGATTTCCCGCATCATCTGACATCCGACGGATCATGCCAGGAGTGAGGCTGATGGAGGGGTCAGTGTTCACCCACTGGATCAAGCGCGGGATGAAAACCAGCTCTTGAATGTAGTATTGGTCGTTGCCGGCGCGACCGGGGATGACGGTCAGCCTCGCATAGATTTCCTGCAGCGAGCGGAAGTGGCCAAAGTCCACCCACTGAGGCTGGAAAGAGACAATGGCGCCAACCTCGACGCCATCAATGGGACGCACGCTGATCAGCCCGGCGGCGCTGGCCCTCAAGAGCAAGTCATTGCCGATGCTGCGGCCGGAAAAAAGCAGGCTTCTCATTTCGCCATAGGCCGGAAGCACGGAAATCCCCAGCGTGAGGCGGCGCTCAGGATCAGGATCATAACTCAACCGCACGCCGGCGCCGCCTGCTTCGATATTGAAGCTGAAGCTGTTAACGCGATAATGGCGGTACGCCTCGACAATGAGATCCACGCGCAGGCGCCCGTCATCCATCTCCGACAGACGCTGCGTGAATTCCGCACGGAAGTTCCGCAGATTGGCGAATCCGCGATCATTCATTTCCCTGAATCGGTCGATGAAATCTCGAATGAAGGAAACGATGGACCCGAAAGCGGGGAATAAAAGAGAAAGGGAGTCCGTGGCCACCGCCCGCGGCGAGGCCGCAAAGTCGGAGATTGGCGCGAGGGTGGTGGGGAGCAGGTCAGTGGTGCTGAGCGTAAGGCCCGTCGCGGCGCGGGAACGCCGGGGCGCGGGGCGCGCCGCCATGATTCTCGTCGACATGGCGTGGATCTCGTCCTCATTCAACTGGAACCAGCTCTGCATGGCATCAGGTTCCACGACGGTACGCACCGTAGCCTCGGCGCCTGCCTGGCCAGGGACTCGAAAGGTGCCGTAGGCATCGGTTACGGTGATTTCACCAGGGGCGGGCGCTTGCGCCTGTGCCCCACCGCTCACCAACATCAATGCCACCCACCAGAACCCCATGGCTACACCTACCGAGCGACTGCCCGAAGGGCAAGTAGGCTCGGTCTTTTGCCGCCTGGCTTCGTTGTCGTCGTCGTTGGCTCCACGCGACGGGCATGAGC